>JAUQOW010000001.1 GCA_030550675.1 Chloroflexota bacterium | reverse complement strand
ACAACGAAGGCGGCTGTCGATCAGTCGCGCGCTGCGCAGACGCGCGACGCGGAGAAGCAGCGCGAGTGAAACAACGGTCGCCTCAGCGCGAGATGAGCGGCAGAAACGCCGCTTCGCGCAGATTGGGCGCAGCGCTGCCGAACTCGAATGAGCCGCTGTCGCAGGCGCCAACGCGGGGAAACCCGCGTTGATCATAGGGCGGGCAGTCGCGCCCGGCATCGATCGCCGGGCTGCCCGGCGGCAGCGCGATGGTCGGCGTGGGACCGCCGTGCATTGCTGGCGCGCCGAGACTCAGCGACACTGCTGGTTGACCTGGAAAGCAGTTAGAGTCGCCCTCCTGCAGATTGCCGCCTTCATTGACAGTTACAGCGCGACGGCAGCTACGCCCGCCGCCGCTGTGAACAATCAGGGTGTTTTTGAGCGTCATTGAAGCGGTTTGGTCCCAGTTCAGGTTGGCGCCGTTCACACCGCGATTGCGCACGATAGTGGCGTTAATCAGGCGCGTGTCGCGGATTCCGTAAACGGCGCCGCCATATTCCGCCGCGTTATCGTACAGGGTGCTGTTGACAATCGTCGCATCGCCTGCGTTCCCGATCGCGCCGCCAAATCCGTTGCTTCCCTCGACGATGTTGCCGATGAATGTGCTGGCGTTGACTGTCATGAGGGCGCGGTAATTGACGATGGCGCCGCCGCGAGTGTCGCCTTTGCCGTCTGTTCCGGCGCGGTTGGCGTCGAAGAGGGTGTCGATCACAGTCAGCGGTCCGGTGTAATTGTAGAGCGCGCCGCCGTCACGCTTGGCGATGTTTCTGATAAAGACGCTCCGGTTGACGGACATGACCGTGGCTTCACCGCTCAAAACTGCGCCGCCTCCGCCGGATGCGTTCTCAAGAAACGTACAGGCATACAGTGATGCCTGCGCCTTCCAGGTTCCGACTGCTCCGCCTTGCGAGTCGGATCGATTGCCAGTGAAACTGCTGTTTGTCATTGTGAGGGCTGTATTGTAGTCTGCGAACACCGCACCGCCCTGCACTTTGGCGTAGTTTTGGCGAAATTGACTTTCCGAAATGAATATAGCGGCGCCGGAATTATTGCCGTATATCGCTCCTCCCAGACCGGCATTCGGTCGTTGTTGCGTTCCCTGCGCCTGATTCCCCTCGAAACGCGAGTTAGAAACTTCAAGCGGCGAATTGTCCATAAACAGCGCGCCGCCGTCGCCAGTGACGGTATTGGCGGTAAACGACGAGTTGCGTACAATAACGCGCCCTCCCTGGAGCGCATAGATGGCGCCGCCATCGCTCGCCTGATTTCTGTCGAATGTGCTCCTATCAACCGTCAGCATACCGCCATACACATAGAGCGCCGCGCCATTCCCTGCGCGACAGCCGTTGAACACGACGTTGTCGAGCTCGACGGCGCTCTGGCGGGAATAGATGCAACCGCCAAACGATGGCTCGAAGCCGCTTGATCTTCCATTAACCAGCCTGATGTTGCGGAGAGTCAATGTTGTGCCAGCGCCGAGTTTGTTGATGTACATAATGCGCGTGGTTCCCTGCCCATCAAGGGTAACTAATCCGCCGCCATCGAGGATCGCCGCAACGCGGATGTCGAGCGTCGCTGCGACCGGAATTGTTACGGGCGCGCCGCCGCAGTTGAAGCGGATCTCGCCGCCGCTCGCCAGCGCCGCTGCCAGTGCGTCGCGCGTGCAGCTTCCTGGCGTTCCGTCGCCGACGACGCTCGCGGCGCGCGCTGGCGCTGGCAGAAGGACTAGAAAGACAGTCAGCGAAATCATGATCAGCAGGATACGCATGAATCTCCTCTCGTGAACGATCGTATCAGGCGAATCCGACAATCGTCGGCGTCGCTCTCCTGACCCCAATCTCTGTCGAACTATAGACGAGCGGCGCGGTGGACGGGAAGAGGTCTTGATTACAGGCTGATCTCAGTGACGCTGCGCAGGGTGAATGTTGTGGGATGGTCGGCATGTCAAATCCCAGTTAAATTATTAAGAGTTATGTGTTGCGTGGAGTCTATAAATTACGGCGATTTCTCAATACCGTGTTCCGTGCGATTGATCTATAGTTTCACTGCGTGTAGCAATATTTCCGCGTTCTAGAATTCTCAGGGGATAAAGGTTATTTATGAGTCAAAAACACTTTCTTATCTTTGTCTTAATAATCGCTCTGATAGCGTGCACTGAAGAGTCCGCCACATCGCCTCAACTGACCGCTGCTCCCGGCGCTGCTCTATCGTTATCTCCAATTGCCAACCACTTCAGTTACATCCACGCCGCTCTCCACTGCAATACCGTCTCTGCCGCCTTCTCCTGAACAATCCGCAACCTGGCGCATACGTTTCAAGATGTCTGGCGGTTTTGCGGGGATTATTCGATCAGTCGAACTATCCGATGATGGATTGTTGCGTGCTTTAGATCAGCGAACCAGGAGACAATCAGCGATTCAGATATCCGTAACGGATCTCGAAGAGATCCGTACATGGGTAATGAACGCTCAACCGACGCCGCCGTTGCCTCGTTTTTCCGATTGTCGCGATTGTCTGCGTTACGAAGTCACTATTTATCGGGGTAACGAAACGGTAACGGCGGAGTTGACCGACCTCAACCTTGATCAATCAGTTCTGTCGCCGCTGATCAATAAACTGGCGGCGTTGCAGGAAACGGCGCTCAGCGAGGGTCAGTAGCTTCGTATCGGTTATTCACACAATTGTCCTGACAAGGGAGGATGTCGGTATGCTGAAGGACATGATGCCCTGGAAACGCGTTGCGATTCGCCTTGCACCTGTGCTTGCCGCCCTGATTCTCCTGACGTCCCTCGGCAGGTTGCCCGCTAATGCCTCAGCGCCTCTAGCGTCGGTTCCGCAGGACGCATTGCGGATGACATGCCTCGGAAATGGTCATGCAACTATCAACGCGCATAAAGAAACCGGTCGCATTAACTTTGTCGGCGCGGAGGCGGATAAACCAATCCGGTTGCCGGGCGCGCTCCCCGCAGAAGGAACGCCAGAAGCGACAGCGCGCGCCTATCTCTCAGCGTGCGGCTCGTTGTTCGGGCTGCGCGATCAGGCGAGCGAATTGACCGTCATGACCAGCGAGACCGAGGAGCGCGGACGATCATTTGTTCGTTTCCAGCAGGTATACCAGGGCGTTCCAATTCTGGGAGGCGAGATTATCGTGCAGTCGGACGCCAGCCAGTATATTTTGTCGGTCAATGGCGAAATATTGCCCGACGTGAAGCTGAATACGACGCCGACGGTCGATGCTGAGGCTGCTCGACAAAAGGCGTTGACGAAGGTCGCCAAAGGTTACGAACTGAGCGTCGATGAGTTGACGACGAGCGAGCCGGAGTTGTGGATTTACAATCCCGCGATCCTGGGCGGACCGGGTCCGCGCCTGAATCGCCTGGTGTGGCGCCTTGACGTGACGCCGGTTGAGTTGCTGCCGATCCGCGAACTTGTGCTGGTCGATGCGCATACGGGCGGTATCGCGCTGCACTTCAATCAAATCGATGCTGCGCGAAACCGCTCGGTGTATGATAACAACAATGTGCGGAGCAATACTTTGCAGAACCCTGCAAATTTGCGACGCACCGAGGGAAGCGCAGCGAGCGGCATTCTTGATGTTGATCGAGCATATGATTACACCGGCGACACCTATGACTTCTACTGGTCGCGGCATCGGCGGGACAGCATCGATAATGCTGGTATGGCGCTCATTTCGACAACGCGATACTGTTCGACCCGTTCTTCCGATCCATGCCCCTACCGGAATGCGTTCTGGAACGGTCAGCAAATGGTGTACGGGCAGGGATTCGTGGCGGATGACGTTGTGGCGCATGAAATGACCCACGGTGTCACGGGTCGCACGTCGCGCCTGTTCTACTACTACCAGTCGGGCGCTATCAACGAGGCGTTCTCCGATATCTGGGGCGAGTTTGTTGATCTGACCAACGGCAAAGGGAACGACTCGTCCAGCGTTCGCTGGTTGGTGGGCGAAGATATTCCCGGCGGCGCCATCCGTAGTATGAGCAATCCGCCTGCCTATGGCGATCCTGATCGAATGACCAGTGATCGCTACTGGTGCAATGAAGAGGACAACGGCGGCGTGCACGTGAACAGCGGCGTTGGCAACAAGGCGGCGTTCCTGATGGTGGACGGCGGGACTTTCAACGGCAAGACGGTGACCGGTCTCGGCATTCCGAAAGTCGCCAGCATTTTCTATGAGGTGCAGACGCGCCTGCTGACATCAGCCAGCGACTATCAGGATCTGTATAATGCGTTGCAGCAAGCCTGCACCAACCTGATCGGGACGAACGGCATTACTGCGGCTGATTGCCAGCAGGTCAAAAATGCTATCGATGCTGTCGAAATGAACCGGCAGCCTTCTGTATGCGCCGCGCCGGAGGCGCCGGTCTGCGACACGGGAACGCCCAATCATCTGTTCTTCGATGATCTGGAGAACCCTGCCAGCGGTCGCTGGACGACCGGCGCTCTTGTGGGGGCCAATGCCTGGTATTATCCGCAAAACCCGAATCCTTACGGTTTCGATGCCGCCTACGCCACCAGCGGACAGTATAACATGTGGGGATATAATCAGCCAGAGCGGGGAGATTATTTCATCCGCATGACCTCGGATGTTGCGCTGCCGAACGGCGCCTACATGCACTTCCGGCATGCGTATGGATTCGAAGATAGCTCTACCGGTGCGTCGATGTACGACGGAGGCGTGGTGGAGTACAGCACCGACGGCGGCGTCAACTGGAATGATGCCGGGTCGCTGTTCATCAATAACGGATATAACGGCACGCTATCATCCGGCTACGGCAATCCGCTCGGCGGTCGTCGGGCGTTCGGCGGCGAAAGCAACGGATACATCTCCAGCCGTCTCAACCTCCAATCGCTGGCGGGGAGAAACGTGCGCTTCCGCTTCCGCATAGGAACCGATAGCAGTTTCGATGATTATGGCTGGTTCATCGACGACATTCGCATCTATACCTGCTCGACGAGCGCACCGACGTCGACGCCGACACCATCCCCGACACCCCTCCCGACGTCGACGCCGACACCGTCCCCGACGCCTCTCCCGACGTCGACGCCGATACCGTCCCCAACACCCCCTCCGACGCCCACGCCCTCCTCACGCAATGTCCATCTCCCGCTGGTGATGCGGCCAGTGCCATCCGGCTGGCAGCAGTTGGTATACACAACGTTCGAGAACGACTTTCCGGGACCCTGGCGAGTCTACGATGATGATGGAGCGGTAGATGGCGAATACTTCTGGGCGCGCCGCAGTTGCCGCGCATTCGAGGGCGGCTTCAGCGGATGGGCGGTTGGCGGCGGCGAAAATGGCAGAGCTCTTCCATGCGGCGCCAGCTATCCGAACAATGCCAATTCGTCGATAGACTTCGGTCCGTTCAGTCTGGTCAACGCCAGCGCTGCGGAACTCCGTTTCAAACTCTGGATGAATACAGAGTTGAATTATGATCGTGTGTGCGCTCTGGCTTCGGTCAATGCCATAGATTGGTATGGCACATGCTGGTCGGGCAATTCGAACGGCTGGGCTGACCGCAGGTTCGATCTGTCGAATGTCTATCGCCTCGGCAACCTGATCGGGCGTCCCCAGGTGTGGGTGGAGCTCTGGTTCGTCAGCGACGGGAACATTACCCGCTCAGAAGGGGTCTACGTCGACAATGTCGAGTTGCGCTGGTGTCCGGCAGGCGCATCATGCCCGGCGACGAGTTCGGTTGAGCCAGCGTCTGCGGATCTTTTCGAGTTTCCAGTAGAGGTAACGCGATCACGCTAGCAGATCCGTTGCTTGCTCTTTCCATCCGCGCAGCATCAGAATAAGGTATACTGTAGCAGAACAATGGTGATGCTGCGGATAGAAGCCCGGAGGGTTTCTCTCCGGGTTTCTTTGTCATATAGAGCGAGAGCGAGTTGTACAGAAAGAGGTTTGCAATGAATCAGGGACAGGAAGGAAGGATGTTTCAGAATCCCGACGCGCGAGGACGGTCGGTATCGATGCTGGTCCTGCTGGGTTTGCTTGTGATCGTGGGCATTTTCCTCGGCAGCAACTCGGTCACCACGATCGAAGCCGGAACCCGCGGCGTGTTGAAGACATTTGGCGAGATCACCGGCGTGCTCGAAGAAGGGTTGCATTTTCGCATGCCATTCATCACGTCGGTGACGATCGTCGAGGTGCGCACGCAGCGGTATGAGTCAAACTCAAGTGCGGCGTCGCGCGATTTGCAGACGGTTACGACGCAGGTAGTGATCAACTATCGCCCTGACGCCAGCCAGGTGGACCGGTTGGTGCGCGAGATCGGCGTCGATTATGAGCGGCGCGTGGTCGATCCGGCGATCCAGGAAGCGATCAAGGCGGCGACGGCGCGCTTCACGGCCGAAGAGTTGATCACCCGCCGCCCCGAGGTATCGGAGCTAATCCAGCGCGGATTGAGTGAACGGTTGACGCCGCGCGGCGTGATCGTTGAAAGCGTGTCGATTACCGATTTCAACTTCAGCCCGGAGTTTGCACGCGCCATTGAGGCGAAGCAGGTTGCGGAGCAGGACGCGCTGCGTGCGGCGCGCGAACTGGAGCGAGCGCGCATCGAGGCGCAGCAGCAGGTTGCGCGCGCCGAAGCCGAGGCGCGGGCGCGGCTGGAAATTGCGCGCGCCGAAGCTGAGGCATTGCGCCTGCAGCGCGAAGTGATTTCGCCAGAACTGTTGCAACTGCGCTTCATCGAGCGCTGGGATGGCGTGATGCCGCGCTTTGTCGGCGGCGAGAACAGTCTGTTGCCGATGTTGAGCATTCCGTCGAGTGAGGTGCTTGGCGACCGGGCGCCCGTGCCTCAGCGCGCGCCAACCGAAGAACCCGCGCCATCGCCAGCAGCAGAACCGGCGGCATCGCCATAGGAGCGGCGGATCTCGTCGCGCCGCCTCGTCAAGCATTCAGGCAAAGGTGACGACGATTCGCTGACGGCTGGCGAATCGTCGCTATCTGACCCTGTCTCTGCGGATTGCCGGCAAGAAGTTGCATGTCAAAAACCCGCCCTGACAGGTCACATCAGGTTAACGCCGCCATTCAGCACCACGCGCAGTGCAGCGCGAATGTCGGGCGCAACGTGATCGGCGATGCCATCAGGGGTATGTGCGCCCTGTTCATCGATCAGAATGGTGCGCATGCCCAACTCACGCGCCGGAGAAAGGTTTTGAGGCGTGTCTTCAATCAGTAACGTCTCGCTGGCAGCAACGCCGAGCGCGTCGAGGGCGCGGGTGTAGGCGCGCAAGTCTGGCTTTGGCTGGAACTCGAAGAAGCGAATATCGAAAATGAGCGGAAAGTGCTGCGCCACGCCAAGCGTGCGCAGCACCCGCGCGGCATGCTCGGCGGGCGAATTGGTGAAAATCGCGCGTCGAAGGTCAAGCCGGTCGAGCAGCGCATCGAGTTCAGGGTCGCGCCTCAGAAAAGCGTCGAGGCGAATGTCGTGAATGACGCGCAGGTAATCTTCAACGTCGATGCGGTACTCACGCTGCAACCCGGCAAGAGTCGTGCCATAGTGAGTAAACCACGAGCGGCGTAGCGCAGGCGCTTCGTCGAGGGTGCATCCGGTGACCTGCTGCACGTAGATGTTCATGCGCTCGTCCAGGGCTTGCTGAACGCCGGTAGAGCGCGAGTAGAGCGTGCCGTCAAGGTCAAATAGAATTGCAGCGAGCGCCATGGCATCGTCCTGAAGAGTATACTTCTGCATTCGTAGTATACCAGTTTTGGGGAGAGCTTCTCAAAGGACGATCATCCTGCCATTAAACAATCTCGCGCACATTGACTGCCTCGTGATTGGCGTGGGCTGAGCCTGTCGAAGCCCACGCTGGCCGCTCCACAGGTGCAGGCGTGACGGTCTGGGTTTTGGTTGATCACGCTATCCGCCCGGTTTCACACGAACGCGGTCATCGCATCGTGCATGTACCGCTGGAAAGCGTGTCGCAGAATGGTTGCATCGACTGCGCCGTGGCGCAGCAGGATTTCGCCGAGCGGCTCGTGGTTCCCTGATGCGCGGAGATGGATCTGTTCGAGCAGGGCGCGTTCGAGTTGTTCGGGAGTGACGTGTCCCTGCGCAATCAGGTGCTCGCTCAGTGTGCGCGGGTTTGCCCCGCTGGCGGCGCGAAGGCGGCTTTGCAGCGTCAGTGCGCGCGCCAGCGCCTCTGGCGCCGTTTTGCCGCGCAGAACAAGGAGATCGCCCAGAAGCATCGGTCGCCCCATGCGCCGGAGTCGTTCCTGATCTTCCAGCGCCACTTCGAGGTCGGCGTCGCTCACGGCGCGGAGTGCACGCAGAATGACGCCAATAGGTTGTGAGGCGTCCTGGTGGCGAAAAATGCGTGGCTTATAGCGCTCCAGGGCGCGACGAGCCCTTGCCTCCCGCAGTTCCTCAGCCGCCTGCGTGTCTTCAGGGTGCAACACGATATAATGTTCAAGGTATGCGATATGCAGGTTCTGATCGTCGGGATCGATGGCGGACGCGCGCTCCAGACAGTCCAGGCGTTGCCAGGGTTCGGGCGCCAGGTGCGTCAACGCTATCCAGGCATCGGCGCATCGGTGTCCTTCAGCCAGGTGATCGCGGAGACGAATCAGATCGTGACGATAGCGCTGCACAAACGGGCACGGTCGAGGGCAGGCGCGACGCATGGCGACCTCACTGTCATTGACAGGTGCAGAACGTGATGGAAGCATCGTGGCTTTTGTCGTACTAAAGAACATTGCGTTATGGTATCGTGTTGATCGTATGCTAAAACCGGATTGTAACCAACGCAAACGTGTATAAGGCTGATTACGATCCGGTATCGCACGAATGGAAGTCGTACTGTCCAGATTTGACATCTGTTCCGTCCCGTGCGATGATGGCAGGGTGGAGAGGCGCAGAGAGTGCGCTCTCCAAAAATCTACCCTGGCAGCGACATAGCGTCTGATAGGGAGAA
Organism: Chloroflexota bacterium; assembly: GCA_030550675.1. Classification (GTDB taxonomy): domain Bacteria; phylum Chloroflexota; class Chloroflexia; order Chloroflexales; family Roseiflexaceae; genus Roseiflexus. The sequence goes on along the minus strand of JAUQOW010000001.1, from coordinate 53,083 downwards.
TCAGATAAAACCCAGAATGACCGATTTCGTCGGAATTCTCCGCAGTGCACGCGGTTACCACAACCAGATTGTCCATATTGAACAGTTGCCCGCACGCGCTGCGCGCTACGCTGAACCGTCGGCGCCGCTGCCGCCGCCGCTCGCCGCCGCGCTCGCCGCGCGCGGCATTTCCCGCCTCTACACCCATCAGGCAGCTGCGCTCGATGCTGCGCGCGCCGGTCGTCACGTCGGCATTGTGACGGCGACGGCTTCGGGAAAGACGCTCTGCTACCAGTTGCCGACAATTGAAGCGGCACTGTCTGATCGCGCCGCTCGCGCGCTGTTTCTCTTTCCTACCAAGGCGCTTGCCGCCGATCAACTGCGCGCGCTAAACGTGATGCTGGAGGCGCTCAGAGCCGCTGGCGGTCCTGCGTTGAGCGCGGCGACGCTCGATGGCGATACGCCGCGCGCCGCGCGCGACCGGGTGCGCGCCGGGGCGCACATCATCCTGTCGAACCCCGACTTGCTTCATCGCACGCTGCTGCCCGATCACGCGCGCTGGCAGAGGGTCCTGGCGCAGTTGCGCTATGTGGTGCTTGATGAGGCGCATATCTACCGCGGCGTGTTTGGCACGCACGTTGCGCTGATCATGCGGCGACTGCGGCGGTTGTGCGCCCATTACGGCAGCGCGCCGCAGTTCATCTGTTGCTCGGCGACTAGCGCCAATCCGCAACAGCACCTGGCGGCGCTCATTGGCGACGACGTGCAGGTGATCGATGATGATGGCGCGCCGCAGGGGGAGCGCACCTTCCTGTTCTGGAATCCGCCATTGATCGACAATCAGCGGGTTCCGGCGTGGATGCGCGCCCTGCTGCCGGAAAACGGTCAACGGCGCAGCACAAACGTCGAAACGGCAAATCTTCTGGCGACTCTGGTGCGCGCTGGCGTCAAGACGCTGGCGTTTACGCGCACCCGGCGCGGCGCCGAACTGGTGCTGCGCTATGCGCGTGAAACGCTGGAAAACGGCATGCACGAAGAACACGGTCGTAATCAGCCAGCGCCGCTTGCTGAACAGATCGCCGCCTATCGCGCCGGGTATACCGTCGAGGATCGCCGTCGCCTGGAACAGGCGTTCGCTCGCGGCGATCTGCGCGGACTGGTCTCGACCAATGCGCTTGAGTTGGGGGTTGACATTGGCGGCGTCGATGCAGTTGTGATCGGCGGCTTTCCGGGAACGATCGCCAGCGCCTGGCAGCAGGCGGGACGCGCCGGACGCTCCCAGGGGAAGAGCCTGGCGGCGCTCGTGGCGCAGGACGATCCGCTCGACCAGTTTTATATGCGGCATCCGGCGGAATTCTTCAGCCGTCCGCATGAACACGCGCGGGTTGCGCTGGATAACCCCTACATTTTGCGCGATCAGTTGCGCTGCGCCGCTGCCGAATTGCCGCTGCACGACGCCGATGAGGTCTGGTTTGGCGCGACCTTCGCAAAACTGCGCGACTGGTTGCTGCGACGCGGTGAACTGACGGCGCTGCCAGACGGTCGCGCCGCGTATGCGGACGCTGCCCGTCCTGCCGCAAACGTGAATATCCGCAGCGCCGATGGCGACCCGATTGAGCTGATTGACAGCGACTCCGGGCGTCGGATTGAGCAGATCGCCGCCACCCGCGCGCCGTTCGAGGTTTTCCCCGGCGCGGTCTACATGCATCAGGGCGATACCTATGTCGTCGAGGAGTTGAAACCTCGCCAGGCGCTGGCGCGGCGCGCACAGGTCGAGTACTACACCCGCACCATCGACGAAACTGAGATTGCGGTGCGCCAGGTGCGTCAGCAGCGCCAGGTCGGACCGGCGACCATCTCGCTGGGGGTGGTTGACGTGACCCGTCAGGTCGTCGGTTACAAACGCAAGAAACACTACACCGACGAGGTTATCAGCGAGCATGAACTGACCATGCCGCCGCAGACATTTCGCACAATCGCGGTCTGGTGGACAATCCCGGACGCCGTCTGCCGCCGGGTTGCGCAGGCGTGCGACAATGCCCTCGATGCGCTGCACGCCATGGAACACGCTGCTATCGGGTTGCTGCCGCTTTTCGCGCAGTGCGATCGCGCCGACATCGGCGGGCTTTCAACTGATGCGCATCCCGACACCGGCGCTGCGACGATCTTTGTCTACGATGGCGTGCCAGGAGGCGTAGGGATCGCCGAAGTCGGGTACGAACAGGCGACGCAGTGGTGGGAGCAGACCTGGCGGTTGCTGGTCGACTGTCCGTGCAGCGAGGGATGTCCGGCGTGCATTCAGTCGCCGAAGTGTGGGAACGCCAATCAGCATCTGTCGAAGATCGGCGCAGCGACGCTCGCTGCGCTGCTGATTGGGCGCGAGCCGCCGCTGCCGGGCGCGTCTGGCAGGAATGCAGCGAGCGCCGCCTTCATTGAAGAGTTGCAGCGTCAACTGGCGCGCGCGCGCAGCGAACCGCCGGGGGTGCGCCGCACTGCCGCGCTGGTGGCGCTGCGCTATCGGATTGCAACCGGGCGCGCGTCCATCAACGATGATGTCGGCAGAGCAGCGCTGGCGATGATCGAAGCGGAAGCGAATGCGCTGCAACGATAATCAGGATGCTCCAAACGTCGATTTGGGAAACCACTCCGCCGCTGGTTCGACCGTGTCCGCCGGACGCGGACCGGTGTCGCTCCAGTTTTCCTGGTTCTCCAGGGTCATCACTGGCTCGACTTCCATATCGTGCGTGCAGAGGATCTGACAGGAGAGGCGATACTGACCGAGCAAGCCGCGCTCGCTGAGTTTCTGATATTCGGCTGCGGTCATAGTGTCGGGTTCGCCTGAAATGAATACGACCCGGCAGGTCGTGCAGCGCGCCTGACCGCCGCATCGGTGCCCGATATGGATGCCCATGTCTTCAATGGCATTGACCAACCGCTTGTCTGCGCTCCATTCCGCTGTTTTGCCGGCGACCGTTAGCTTTGGCATGGGTTTCCTGTCCTCCAGATATTTCAAAAAGCGTGCGCTAACGATACCATGATACACGACATTTACCAGATCGGGAACCGTGCGCGACGGACGCATTATCGACTCTCAGAATGACCCCCATCCGCCACATCTCTACGAGTGGTATACTATGCGGGGATTGCGAAAGATAACGCTTAACGCTGGCAGTTCGGCGTTCTGAAAGGACGATCATGTTGCGTAGTGTTCGCATAGCGCTGCTGCTCGCGCTCGCCGCAATCGTCAGTGCGTGCGGCAGTTATGAGTTTCGTGGCGTGACGCTCGATCCGCCCAAGGAGGCGCCGGATTTTACTCTGACCGACTTCGACGGCAACCCATTCCATCTGAGCGATCACCGCGGTAAAGTTGTCATCCTGTTTTTTGGCTTCACCAACTGCCCCGACATGTGTCCGGCTGCGCTTTCCGACATGGCGGCTGCTCGTCGTAAACTGGGTGCGGATGCCGAGAAGGTGCAGGGGGTCTTCGTCTCGCTCGACCCGGACCGCGACACGCCGGAACGCCTGAAGCGGTACGTCACGGCGTTCGACCCCACGTTCATCGGGGTGCGCGGCAGCGAAACGGAACTTGAACCGGTTGTCAAGGATTATGGCGTCACCTATATGCGGCGCGACCTGCCTGGATCGGCGCTAGGCTATACGATTGATCATTCAACGTTCATTTATGTGATCGACGCCGCCGGACGCTGGCGTCTGCTCTTCACCCATGGCATGCCGGTGGACGACATCGTCAGCGATCTGCGTTACCTCGTGCGACGTGGAGGCGCCTGAGCCATGTGGTCGGTCCATCGCGTGATGCCGGTGATCCTGGCGCTGATTGCGATCAGCGGCGCCGGCGCGGGCATCTGGTACGACAACCAACGGCGCAGCGCTGACCGGTATCTGGTCTTCACCGTGCCGCCGGGCAGCGTGGCGCGCCTCGCGGCTGGCGAACAACTTGAGATTCTGCCGCAGACCATCGAACTGTCGCTTCGGGGGAAAGATACGCTTGTGATCCGCAATGAGGACGTGCAGCCGATTCAGGTTGGTCCCTTCAAGATTGATCCAGGTCAGCAGTTCGAGCAGCGCTATTACAATCCTGGAACGTATGAACTGATCTGCACGCTGCATCAATCGCAGCGCCTTCGCATCGTAGTATCGCGGGAATAAACAGGAGACGACGTGGACGACAATCTGTACCGTCAGCGCGCCGCGGAACGCGCGCTCGACTATGTCGAGAACGGCATGGCGATTGGCCTGGGCACCGGCTCGACAGCTTCCTTCATGCTGCGAGGGCTTGCAGCGCGCCTGGCTGAGGGCCGCCTGCAACGGATCGTTGGTGTGCCGACGTCGGAGCAGACTGCGGCGCTGGCGCGCGAATTGGGCATTCCGCTGACGACGCTCGATCAGCATCCGATCCTCGATCTGGCGCTGGATGGCGCCGATGAAGTCGACCCGCACCTGCGACTGATCAAGGGGTTGGGCGGGGCGATGCTGCGCGAAAAGATCGTCGCAGCATCGGCGGAACGGTTTATCGTGATGGCAAGCGTCAGTAAGCGCGTTCAGCGCCTGGGGGAACGATCACCGCTTCCGGTCGAGGTAGTGGCGTTCGGCGTGCCGCTCTGCATGCGTCGCCTGGCGGCGCTTGGCGCGGAGCCGGTGTTGCGCCGCGACCGCACTGGTTCGCCGTTTGTGACCGATGAGGGTCACATGATCCTCGACTGCCACTTTGGCGTTATTGCCGATCCGGAGGCGCTTGCAGCCGCGATCTGCGCCATTCCGGGGGTTGTAGCGCATGGGCTGTTCCTTGGCATGGCCTCGCTGGCGGTGATCGCGGGTCCCGATGGGGTCGTGGAGTTGTGGGCGGATAGTTAGGGAATACGATATGTTTCATACGATTGACGCGAAGACGCAGGGGCGCGAAGCCTCACAGTCTATAACGCCCTTTGCGTCTTCGCGCCTTCGCATCATTTTCTAAGCGGTGCTTTAGCGTTTCCGCCCAAGAACTACGGCGTCACCAGCACTGCGCCTTCTGACGCCGATGACACCAGCGCGCTATAGCGCGCCATCACGCCCCACTCGTAGCGCGGCGCCGGCGGCTGCCAGGCGATCAGCCGGTCGGCGATCTCCTCTTCCGAGAGCAGCAGATCAACACGGCGCTCGTCCAGGTTGATTTCGATCTCATCGCCCTCGCGCACGATCGCAATCGGTCCGCCGCGCGCCGCCTCTGGCGCCACGTGTCCGATCATCACGCCGCGCGTCGCGCCGCTGAAGCGCCCATCGGTAATGAGCGAGACCGACTGACCAAGACCGGCGCCGACGATCGCCGAGGTGACGCCGAGCATCTCGCGCATGCCGGGACCGCCGCGCGGTCCTTCGTAGCGGATAACCACAATATCATCAGGACGAATCTCGCCGCCAACGATTGCGGCCATCGCCGCCTCTTCGCTGTCGAAGACTCGCGCCGGACCGCGATGGTAGGTGCGTTCGTAGCCAAACAGTTTGACGACCGATCCTTCGGGGGCCAGGTTGCCGCGCAGCACCAGCAACCCGCCATTTGGCTTGATCGGATTGTCAAGCGGACGGATCACGTCCTGACCCGGCGTCTCGACAGCATCCGCCGCCTCTTCCGCCAGCGTGCGGCCGGTGACGGTGATCGCATCGCCATGCGCAAAACCGCCATCGACGAGCCGTTTGGCGATCACCTGAATGCCGCCTGCCTGATCAACGTGAATGGCAGAGTATTTACCGCTCGGCATTAGATCGCAGCAGAGCGGGGTGCGGCGGCTGATCGCATCGAAGTCGTCGAGCGACAGGGGCACGCCAGCTTCACGCGCCAGCGCCAGCAGATGGAGCACCGCATTGGTCGAACCGCCAGTCAACGCCACGCTGGCGATCGCATTCTCAAACGCGGCGCGCGTCAGAATGTCGCGCGGCTTCAGGTCGCGTCGCAGCACGTCCATAATCAACTGACCGGCGCGGTAGCCGACCGAGTCCTTGCGCGGGTCGGCGGCTGGCACCGACGCCGTGCCCATTGGCGACAGCCCGATGATCTCCATGACCGTCGCCATCGTGTTTGCGGTATACTGACCGCCGCACGCGCCAGGACCGGGGCACGCCGCGTCCTCAATCTCCTTCAGTTCCTCGTCGGTCATTTTGCCCGCCGCGACTGCGCCAATCGCCTCATACACGTGCTGAATCGTGATCTCTTTGCCGCGCCAATGACCGGGCGCAATCGAGCCGCCGTAGAGCAGAAAACCGGGGATGTTCAGGCGCGTCAATCCCATCGCCGCGCCGGGGATCGTCTTGTCGCATGCCACCAGCGCTATCATCGCATCGAACATATAGCCGCGTCCCATGAGTTCGATGGAATCGGCGATCAGATCGCGGCTGATCAGCGATGCCTTCATTCCTTCCGTGCCCATCGTGACGCCGTCGGCGATGGCGACCGTGTTGAACTCCATCGGCGTGCCGCCTGCCGCGCGCACACCCTCCTTGACCCGCGCCGCCAGCGCGCGCAGGTTGATGTTGCACGGCATTGTCTCGATCCAGGTATTGGCAATGCCAATGATCGGCTTTGCCAGGTCCTCGTCGGTAAATCCGATCGCCTTGAGCATCGCGCGCGCCCCTGCGCGGGTGCGCCCATCGGTAATCGTGCGGCTGTGACGTTTGAGGTCGCTGGACATGGCTCCGTCCTTCCGTGATCGTTTATCCTGAGAGATGTTCGAGGTGCATCTGCGATTGTACCACTTTTTTTCCAGGCGATGGGTCGCGTTTGAAAATGGTATAATAGGGCTATGCCCGACCTTACGCACACCTCGATTGCCGATCCCGTCGCTTTTGAGGAACGGTTGCGCGCCGTGCCGCTCGCGCCTGGCGTCTATCTCTGGAAAAACGCCCAGGGCAAAATTATTTATGTTGGCAAGAGCAAGCGGCTGCGCGACCGCATGCGTTCCTACTTTAACCACTCTGACGATTTTCATGGCAAGACAGCCCGGCTTGTCGCGCAGATCGCCGATTTTCAGGTGATTGTAACATCTACCGAACTTGAAGCGCTGCTGCTCGAAATGACCCTCATCAAGCAGCACCGTCCGCGCTTCAATGTGCTGCTGAAGGACGATAAGAGTTATCCGTACATCAAGGTGACGCTGAACGAGCCATGGCCCCGCATTTTCGCAACGCGCAATCCGCGCTGGGAGGAAGGTGCGCGCTATTTCGGACCCTACTCCAGCGCCGGCGCCGTTTACCGGACGCTCGACCAGCTCAACCGGCTGTTCGCTTTTCGTCCGCCGTCGCGCTGCCCCGACGACAAGTTCAACCGCCATCGGCGGCTGGGCAAACCCTGCCTGTACTACGACATCAAGCGGTGCCTTGGTCCATGCGTGCCGGGTCTGGTAAACCAGGACGAATACCGCGCGACCATTGAGTTGGTCTGCCGGTTTCTCGAAGGGAAGAGCGATCTGGTCGTGAAGACGTTGCGCCGCCAGATGGAAGAAGCGGCGGAACGGCTCGACTTTGAGCGCGCTGCGCGACTGCGCGACAGTATCCGCGATATTGAACTGATCAGCCAGCGCCAGCAGGTGCTGCGCCACGATGACGCCGACCAGGATGTGATCGGGCTGGCGCGCGAAGAGGGAATGGCGGTTGTCCAGGTGCTCTGTATTCGCGCCGGAAAGTTAATCAGCGCCGAGTCGTTCCCGCTGCAAAACGCCGAAGGGGAGCGTAGCGAAGACCTGCTTGCCTCGTTCCTGACCCAGTTCTACGACGCAGCCGCCGAAATCCCGGCGACGGTGCTGCTGCCGACGCCGCTCGACGATCCGGCAATCATTGAGCAATGGCTGGCGCAAAAAACAGGACGCAAGATCGCATTGCACGCGCCGCAGCGCGGCGAAAAGCGCCGCCTCGTCGAACTTGCCGAACAGAACGCCCGCCAGAAGCTTGACGAACTCCGCCTGCAATGGCTCAACAGCGAGCAACGCGCTGTGGCAGGCTTGACCGAAGTGCGCGACCTGCTGGGCTTGAGCGCGCTGCCGACGCGCATTGAGTGTTTCGATGTCTCCAACACCCAGGGCAGCCATTCAGTCGGGGCGATGGTCGTCTTCGAGCATGGCGAACCGAAGAAAAGCCGCTACCGCAAGTTCCGCATCAAAACTGTCGAAGGCGCGAATGATGTCGCCTCGATCCAGGAAGTGCTGCGGCGGCGCTTTCGGCGCGCCGCCATGGTCATTGGCGAAGAGGAACAGGCAACGGGCGAACGCGCCGTCAATGGGCAGACCGATGCCGTAGACCAGGAAGAGACGGAGAAGACCGACGCGCCAGGGTCGCGCGCTGACCTCGAACGCCAGGAAACCTGGGCTGAACTGCCGGATCTCATTCTGATCGACGGCGGCATCGGGCAGGTGAATGGCGCACTGCAGGTGCTGCGCGAATTGCGCTTTGACCATATTCCCGTCGTCGGGGTGGTCAAGGGTCCAAACCGCGACCGCTTCGATCTGCTGATGCCCGGCGCCAGCGATCTCATCGTCCTTGAGCGCGACAGCGCGGCGTTGCGTCTCATCCGCCAGATTGACGAGGAAGCCGATCGCTTCGCCAAGGATTACCACCGCAAACTGCGCAGTAAATCGGCGACTGCGTCGCGCCTGGAAGAAATCCCCGGCATCGGACCGAAACGACGCCAGTTGCTGCTCAAACGCTTCGGTTCGCTCGAAGGCATTCGCAACGCAACCGTTGACGAAATCGCCGCCGTGCCAGGAATGACGCGCAAGGCGGCCGAAGAGCTGAAGAGTCTCCTGTAGGAGCGCCGCGAACTCGTCTTATCGTCTGAATCGTGCTACACTTGTTTGCAAGCGGGTGTCGCTGCGTCCTTTTGAGGCAGAAGTGACTTATGAGCGTCATTGAGTTCCAAACCCGCATTGAGCACGGCACTGTCGAGATTCCGGAGGAATATCGTCACCGCATGAAAGGTTATGCACGCATTATGATTATTCTTATCGGCGAAGTCAGGACATCCAGAAATCGCAACGAGCCAGAGAGATCATTCGTAGTACATCATAGATCGCCTTGAGCACGCAAGTCATCAATGAAGTTGCCGTCAACCCGCTGCGCAAATTTCAAGCCGCTGAGTCGGATATCCGCAAGTTGATTCGCTCGTTCTATCGCAAATATCTGGTTATTGAGCATACTCGCGCCATTCTTTTGCGCGCTTCCGATCTCCGCACAGTGCACCAGGTTTCGTATTGGGATAGTCTGATCCTGTCCAGTGCGCTTGCAGCAGGTGCGACAATCCTTTACCCTGAAGATATGCATGATGGGCTGATTGTTGCCAACCAGTTCATGATCGTCAACCCTTTGAGAGGCTCGTCGCAATCTTAAACGAGGTCGAGATCTCAGTGAATTGCCGCCATTGCCTGCGCGGCGCGCTGCGCATAGGCGGCGAGATCGTCGCGTCCCCGATCTTTCCAGGCGTACACCCAGATGCCCAGTTCCTCGCGCACTGCATCAGCATAGTCGAGATACGCCAGGATTTCGGCGCCACGTTCTGGCTCGCCGTTCCACACATACGCCATACCCAGCGCTTTGCGGGTCGCCTGATCGCCAGCCAACAGAGTCTGAGCGCGTTCGAGAGCGCTGATCGCGCGCGGGTAATCGCCCAGATCGAGCGCCAGCATGCCCAGGCGTTTCTGGATCAGCGGCGAATCCGGCGCGATCCGCAGCCCATGGTTGACCCAGACGACCGATTCGTGCATCAGTGCGGTGCGTTCTTCCTGTGTCAGTCCTTCGGCAAGCAGGGCGCGCGCCTGAAGCCAGGCGGCGGCGTTGCCTGCCCCCGCAGCCGCCAGGTGCGGCGCGCTCACTGCCAGGGCGATGATGCCTGCGGCGGCGATTGCCCGCGATCGGAAGGAACGGCGTCGTGGCGCCGACTTCACACCGGGCGCTGATGTCTCAGATAGGCGGGCGGCAGCAGTGGCAATGCCGAAGAGACCAAACGCCAGGATCATCGTCGCCCAGGATGTATCGTACTGTGGTGCGTCGGTCAGCCCGTGGAGCAGGAGCGTAGCGCACCCAATCGTCGCTCCCTGGGTGAGCGGAGCCTGCGCATGGAGCGCTGGCGCAATGCAGCGCAACGCGGCGACAAGCAACCAGAGAAAGCCAATCAGACCGATAGCGCCCTGCGCCAGCCAGACGCCGAGGAACAGATTGTGCGGGTAGCTGATATATGTCGGAATAATCAGCAACTGAAAACGCGAATACATCTGACCGAACACTGTCCCTGGTCCAATCCCGCTGAACGGAAAATCGAGCGCCAGGAACAGGCTGTTGCGGTAGACTGCCAGTCGATCCGCAGCGCGCAGCAGCGCCGAGGCAAGGGCGTCCTGCACCAGCGGATGCTGGATCAGCAATATGCTGCCAGCGGTGATGCCAGCCACAGCCGCACCTGTCACGATAGCGCTCCGCTGGTCAAAGCGCGGCAGCCGGGCGCCGGAGCGATACGCATACGCCTGAAAGCGCACCAGCAGCCAGAGAAGACTCGCCGCCGCCAGCGCAACGAACGCGCCGCGCGAAGCAGTGAGGAACAAACCAACCGCGACAGCAGCGGCGGCGACGCTCCATGCCGCGCGACGGGCGCCGCGTGCAGCCCACGCCAGCCCTACGAGAAGCGGCATTGCCGGCGCCAGGAATGATGCGGCTGCATTGGCATCAACGAACACTGGCGTCATATCTGGAAAAGGCGCACTGAGCAACCGTCCGAGCCAGGCGGCAAATCCCAGTTTCTCGCTGAACCCCAGATGGCGGTACTGTGTCGCCAGCATCATGCTGTATCCGATGCTCCAGAACGCGAGCATCGCAGCGACGATTGCCAGCCGATAGCGCAGCGCCGTCACGATGACAAGGTATAATGCCGCTCCCAGCAGCATCGGCGCCAGCCACGCCAGGCTCAACGCTGGATCGTAGGCGACCAGCGTTCCCAGCACGCCGCCAACAAAGAACAGGATCAGCGGTTGCAGAAAGGGTATGTTGTTGACTGCCTTTTTCACGTTTCTTTAGTGCGCATATGTCGCTCTTTCTATACTAGAGCGTCCAGCAAACAAAGCGATGACGGCGGTGCGGCCAGAGATGAGAGAAGTATCATCCTAACTCATTCTATAAAAAACCCCCTTCCGCAACGCGGAAGGGGGCGAAGGAAAAAACGTCTCTTACTCCAGGTAATCACGCAGGTGGAGTCCCACGTCGGGCGCACGCAGGCGACGCAGCGCTTCCGCCTCAATCTGCCGCGCGCGCTCACGGGTCATCCCCAGCACCCGCCCGACTTCCTCGAGCGTGCGGCGCTGCCCGTCCACCAGCCCATAGCGCAGATCAATGATCCGCCGTTCGCGCTCATTTAGGCGATCAAGCGCAGCGGCAAGATCGCGCCGCAGCAACTGATGCGACGCCGCCTCGACTGGTGTAGGCAGATCGCTGTCCTGCAAGAAATCGCCGAGAGTATGCTCGCCGTCCTCGCCAACCGGCGTTTCGAGCGACACCGGACGACGCGACGCTTCGAGCACCCGCTCAATCCGCTCGGTCGGCTGCCCCAGAGCGGTCGCAATCTCTTCCGGCGTCGGCTGCCGCTCCAGCACCTGCGCCAGGCGGTCGGCGGCGCGCTTGACCTGCCCGACCGACTCGCTCATATGCACCGGCAGACGAATAGTCCGACCCTGTTCAGCGATCGCGCGGGTCACCGCCTGGCGAATCCACCAGGTCGCATATGTCGAGAAGCGATTCCCCTTGCGGTAATCGAACTTCTCGACGGCGCGCATCAGGCCGATGTTGCCCTCCTGGATCAGGTCGAGCAGCGACAGCCCGCGCCCGACGTACTTCTTGGCGATGCTCACTACCAGGCGCAGGTTCGCCTGGATCAAATGGCGGCGCGCTTCCTGACCGGCGGCCACATCGGCGAGCAGCGCCTGACGCAACTGCGGACTGAGATCTTCTCCCGATGCCAGCCGACGCTCGGCGGCAGCGCCGCGCTCCATGCGCTCGGCAAGTTCGATCTCCTCCGCAGCCGTCAGCAACGGCACACGGCCAATCTCCTGCAGGTAATGCTGGATCGAGTCGAGGGTCGACTCCGGCTCCAGCGCGTCCTCCAGGGTGTCAACGGTGATATCTTCAATATCGGTCAGAGGCGCCGCATCGTCGTCATTGACGATGTCCTGGCGCTCATCGAGTTCATCCCATCGTTCCTGAATCATTCGGCTCATGGCGCAACTCCATCTAGAGAGACATAACGCGGCTCCTCCGAGATGCCGGGAGGAGCCGCGCCCTCTGCGTATCCTGTCTCAGGCGCGCCCAACGAGCCTGGTCGAGCGCTTATTGTGCGGGGGCGACGAACCCACCAGGCTCTTGATGTCAAGAACCCGACATAATCATACACTCAGGGCGCTTACCTTGTCAATCATTAAAACATTCCAGTACACGCAGCCGCAGCCCTAGCCCGCTGAGGCTTAAACTTTCACTCGTCTTATTATACGATAGAAAACGTCGGTTGGATGCAATTTTGGGGTATATCAATATAACCCGTCTATGCGGGCTTGCAAGAGGGAATATCTGATCCTGGTCGGGGCGGAGGGATTCGAACCCACGACCCCAGCGTCCCAAACGCTGTGCGCTACCAGACTGCGCCACGCCCCGTATGGCAATGACCAGATTGAATCATACGCAAGACGTGGGGGTTTGTCAAATCAACCGAGGACTGAGAACCAAGAACTGAGAACCGAGAACCAATTCCTAACCTCTAACCTCCTGCAATGCCTCCAATAACCGGTCAATCTCCTCCGGGGCGTTGTAGTGCACCAGCCCGATCCGCAGCATGCCGCCGTCCGCTTCGACGCCGAGGCGTTCAGTCAGGTTGATGGCGTAGTAGTTGCCATCCCAGCAAAATATCCCGCGATCCCCCAGTTTCCTGGCGAGTTCGCGCGGGGTGCACCCTTCCATGCGTATGGCTACAGTTGGGGTGCGCCATGCAAAGCGCGCCGGGTCACTGATGCCGTAGAGGGTCAACCCCGGAATAGCGAGCAGACCAGCGATCAGTTTCTGCGAAAGCCGCCGCTCATATGCCTGAATGGCTTCCATCGCCTGCGTGATCGCTGCACGTCGAGTCGCTGCCGGTTTCAGGCGCTGTCCCAGTTCTGCCAGATAGTCAATCGCGGCTGTAACCCCCGCCAGCCCTTCATGGTTTTTGGCGCCGGTTTCCCAGCGGTCGGGAACGGCATCGGAGGCGGGGCGCACCTTGTATGGGCGCAGGCGCTCCAGATGCTCGCGCTTGCCGTAGAGCGCCCCCATGTGCGGTGCAAAGAATTTGTACGGCGAGCATGCCAGAAAATCGCAGTCGAGCGCGCGCACATCAATCGGACCGTGGGGCGCGTAGTGCACCGCGTCGATGTACACCAGCGCACCAACATCGTGCGCCATGCGCGTGATTGTCGCTACATCGTTAATCGTACCGACGGCATTTGATGCATACCCGACCGCCACCAGTTTCGTGCGGGGATTAATCGCACGCGCCATATCCGCCATGTCGAGGGTGCAATTCTCCACATCGATATCGACCATCCGAATGATGGCGCCACGCTCTTCGAGCGCCTGCCAGGGCGCCACATTGGCATCGTGATCCAGGCGGGTGACCACAATCTCGTCACCGGGACGGATCTCGCGTCCGAACGCCCGACTGATCGCAAACGTCAGGGTGGTCATGTTCGGACCAAAGACGACCTCATCGGCGTCACATCCCAGGAAATCAGCCATCGCGGCGCGTGCTGCGTCGATGATTGCATCCGTCCGGCGGCTGGCGGCAAACGCGCCATGCGTATTCGAGTTGTGCAGGGTCAGATACTCGCTCATGGCGTCGATCACCCGCTGAGGAACCTGCGTTCCTCCCGGTCCATCGAAAAACACGACAGGACGACCGTTCATTTCCTGCGCCAGGGCGGGAAACTGCGCGCGGATCCAGGTCAGATCGAGGCTCTCCATGCTGGTCTCCTTCCAGATAACCGGGTGACGCACATGGTAGCATAGATGCCAGCAGCCGTCGGAACATCGCTCGGACGGCTGCTGTGCGGTGCGCTTCGACTGATGGATCAGAATGTGATCACTTGAACACAATGCCGCCTGCGAGCGTTGTGTGCTGACATGACGGCGCGCTGCCGGTGTATAATCCGGGTATGCGAAACGGCGAGCAAGGCTGAAAGCGCCAAAGCGCAGATCGCTCCTTTCCGGGATTGTACGTTCTATGAGACCTTTCCCACGACGCAGCGGGTTGATCCTGCACCCGACCTCCCTGCCCGGTCCGTATGGCATCGGCGATCTGGGAGAGGAGGCGTATCGCTTTGTCGATTTTCTGGCGGCTGCCGGGCAGACATACTGGCAGGTCCTGCCGCTCAGTCCGACCGGATATGCCGACTCGCCCTATCAGGGGACGTCGGCTTTCGCTGGCAATCCGATGCTGATCAGCCCTGATCGCCTGATTGCCGCCGGGCATCTGACCGTTGCCGATCTCGCTGATCGTCCTGCATTCCCTGATGAGCGGGTCGATTTTGGCGCCGTCATCGCCTGGAAGTCGGCGTTGCTGGATCGCGCGTTCAGGCGCTTTCAGACGCTGCCCTCCGCTGATCGTGCGCCGTTCGAGCGGTTCTGCGCGGAGCAGGCGGCGTGGCTCGACGATGTGGCGCTCTTTATGGCGCTGAAACAGACGCACGCCATGCGCGCCTGGACGGAGTGGCCTCCGGCGCTTGCGGCGCGCGAGCCGGATGCGCTGGCGCGCGTGCGCGCCGAACTCGCCGATACGATTGAGGCGCACAAATACTTTCAGTGGGTGTTCTTCACGCAATGGCGAGAATTGCGACGCTATGCCAATCGTCGCGGCATTCGCATCATCGGTGATGTCCCGATCTTCGTCGCGCTCGACAGCGCTGATGTCTGGGCGAATCCGCATTTGTTTTACTTTGATGCAGACCTTCGCCCAACCGTCGTCTCCGGGGTGCCGCCTGATTATTTCAGCGAGACGGGACAGTTGTGGGGACATCCGCTCTACCGTTGGGATGTGATGGCTGCTGATGGGTATCGCTGGTGGATCGACCGCTTTCGCGCCGCCTTCACGCTCGCGGATGTTGTGCGTATCGATCATTTTCGCGGGTTCTACAACTATTGGGAAATCCCGGCAGGCGAGACAACCGCTATCAATGGTCGCTGGGTCGATGGTCCGCGCGCCGACCTGTTCAAGGCAGTCGCGGCGGCGCTCGGCGAGGTGGCGATCATCGCTGAGGACCTGGGCGATTTCACTCCCGAATTGCGCGCCGGTCTCGACGCGCTCATGGCGCAGTTTGGCTTTCCGGGGATGCGCATTCTCCAGTTCGCCTTCAACCGCCGTGAAGGCGATCGCTTCTTTCCGCACAACTACCCGCGCAATTGCGTCGTCTACACCGGCACCCACGATAACGACACCCTTGTCGGTTGGTTTACAAACAGTTCAACCGAAGCTGAGCGTCGTGATGCGCTGCGCTATCTCTGCGGCAGCGCCGACGACATCGCCTGGGCATTCATCCGCACCGCCTGGATGTCGGTCGCCGATACGGCAATAACGACGGTGCAAGACCTGCTTGGTTTGGGAAGCGAGGCGCGGATGAATCTGCCTGGCACGCTGGGATTGCACAACTGGACCTGGCGTATGCCGCCAGGAGCGCTTGATCAACGTCTTGCGCACCGTCTCCGCGACCTGACTGAAATCTATCAGAGATTGCCGTAAACGGGCGATAAGTTGTGGGGGATTTTCAGCGTATGGGCTGGCGACCGGCCTCGGCGGGCTGGCCGACCCGCGCTGTCAGTCATGGAGGATTTTGAGCATATGAGCATTGGTATTGGCGACATACCGGCACAGGCGCGTGTTGAACGTGATTTGCGCTGGTTGCTTGATCGTTTCTATGAGGTCCTGGACGCCGCTGGCGCCGCCGATATTCATGCATTGTTGCCCTGGACAGGGCGTCATCCGTCGTGTCCGGTGAATCTGCCCGAACGCGCGCCACAGGCGTATGCCATCGCTTTTCAGTTGCTCAATCTTGTCGAAGAGAATGCTGAAGCGCAAACACGCCGCGCTGCTGAGACAGTTGATGGACCAGCCGCGCTGCGTGGTCTCTGGGGGCAGACGCTGGTCCAGTTGCGCGCGGCAGGATTGAGCGATGCGCAGATTGCCGCCGCGCTGCCGCGCATTCAGGTCGAACTCGTTCTGACGGCGCATCCCACTGAAGCCAAACGTGCGACGGTGCTGGCGCACTATCGCGAACTCTATCTGCAACTGGTTAAAGCCGAAAACCAGATGTGGACGCCGCTCGAGCGGCAGGGTATCGCCGACGATGTGCGCGCGATTCTGGAACGTCTCTGGCGCACCGGCGACATCTTTCTCAAGCGTCCCGATGTCGCCTCTGAATTGCGCAATGCCATTCACTATCTTCGCAATGTATTTCCTGAAGCGCTGGCGTACCATGATCAACGGCTACGGCAGATGTGGGAGGCGGTCGGCAATGATCCGGCGTTGCTCGATGACCCTGATACGCTGCCGAGAATCACCTTCGGGACGTGGGTCGGCGGCGATCGTGACGGGCATCCGCTGGTGACCGCCGAGGTCACGCGCATGGCGCTGCTCGAACTGCGCTCGCACGCGCTTGATCTGCTGCGCGATCAATTGACGACGCTGGTGCGGCGTCTGAGTCTCTCCAGCCTGCTCCAGACCCCGCCCGACTTCCTGATCAGTGCGTTGCATCACTACGCCGGTCTGCTCGGAGACGCCGGACAGCGGGCGCTTGATCGCAACCCGTATGAACCCTGGCGTCAGATGGTAAACATTATCATGGCGCGTTTGCCAGACCCCGTTGGAGCGCCTGCCCCTGGCCGCTATGCGCGCGCTGCTGAACTTATTGCCGACCTGCGCCTGCTCGATGAGGCGCTGGTTGCGGTTGGCGCGACGCGGCTGGCGCGAGCCGATGTGCGACCGCTGATCCGCAGCGTCCGCACCTTTGGCTTTCATCTGGCAGTGCTCGACATCCGGCAGAACAGCGCCTTTCACGACCGGGCGCTGGCGCAATTGCTCACGGCGGCTGGCATTGATGGCGGCGATTATCCTTCCTGGGACGAAACCCGGCGCATAGCGCTCATCGAGGCGGAACTGGAGTCGCCGCGTCCCTTCACCAGGATGGGGATGCCAGTCGGACCGGAGGCTGAGGCGGTGCTGAGCTGCTACCGGGTGCTGGTCGAATATATCCACAACTACGGCGCCGACGGGCTAGGTGCGCTGATCGTCAGTATGACGCGCAATCTGTCCGATCTGCTAGTTGTGTTCCTCTTTGCCCGCGAGACCGGATTGCTTGTCAGCACGCCGGAGGGTCCTGTCTGCCCTCTGCCTGTGGTACCGCTCTTCGAGACGATTGACGACCTCGAGCGCAGCCCGACGATCCTGCGCGACTATCTGGCGCATCCGATTGTGCAGCGCAGCCTGGAGTGGCAGCGGCAGGCGCGCGGTTCAGCCGAATGGGTGCAGCAGGTGATGATCGGGTATAGCGACAGCAACAAGGATGGCGGCATTGGCGCCAGTTTGTGGGCGTTGCAGAAGGCGCAGCAGGCGCTCGCTGCCGAAGGACGGGCAGCAGGGGTGCGCATCCGCTTCTTCCATGGTCGCGGCGGAACCCTGAGCCGCGGCGCCGGACCGACGGGGCGTTTCATCAGGGCATTACCGGTCGAAGCGCTGGCGGGCGATCTGCGTATGACTGAGCAGGGTGAAACCATTTCTCAAAAATATGCCAATCGCATCAGCGCAGTCTACAATTTTGAACTCCTGCTGGCGGGCGTCACCGGCGCTACGCTTCGTCCCTACGCGTCCAGACCAGAGCATTTGACGATGGCGCTCGACATGCTTGCCCGTTATAGCCAGCAAGCATACCGGGCGCTGGTGGATCACGAGCGTTTCATTCCGTTCTTCCGCGAGGCGACGCCTATCGATGCGATCGAGGCAAGTCGGATTGGTTCACGACCGGCGCGGCGCACCGGCGCGCAATCGCTGGCGGATCTGCGCGCCATTCCGTGGGTGTTTAGCTGGAACCAGGCGCGCTTTTATCTGTCAGGATGGTACGGCATTGGCAGCGGGCTGGCAATGGTGCAGGCGGAAGACCCGGCGCTTTTCGACATTCTTTGCGCTGAAATGCGCGAATGGGCGCCGCTGCATTATCTCCTTGGCAACGCAGCCACAAGCGTGATGAATGCCGATGAACATATTATGCGCGCATATGCAGAGTTGGTGCATGACCCGGTGACGCGCACGGTCATCCTCGACACCATTCTGCAAGAGTTTGCGCGCACCCTCACAATGCTCGAAGCAGTATATGGCGGAAAGCTCGAAGAGAAACGCCCCTACATCGCCCGCCAGCTTGAACTGCGGCGTGAAGGGCTGTATTCGCTGCACCGCGAACAGATTATGCGGCTGCGATCCTGGCGTGCGGTGCGCGATCTCGACCCGGAAGCAGGCGAAGAGCAACTCCGCCTGCTCCTGGTGCTGATCAACGCGATTGCGGCTGGTTTGCGCGCTACTGGATAACTTGCGGCGCTCTCCCACACAACGGCAATGATGGGCAATACCGTTGTGTGAGAGGGCGTGGGCTAAGCCTGTCGAAGCCCACGCCCGCCCTCAAGTTGTCATGCTCGGTCATCTTCGATTGTGGGCGGGCGAAGCCGGGGATCCGAGGCGTAGATCGCCTCAACCGCATCGGCGGAGGGGGTCGCCACGGCGCCGACGGTCGCATGCGCCACGGTGTCGAGCAGCGCTATGTCCGCATCGTTGAGCATCTCATCCGGCGGCAGCATGAGTCCCCAGCGGTCCCGCGGCTGCATTTCGACACGGTTGAGCGCCGCCAGGTCACGGATCAGGGTGCAGCGGATGGCGTGCATACCCCGGTCTTCGAGGTTGCCGAAGAGCGTGGGGTCGAGCATCCCCGACCGACAGCGCTGCCAGGCGCCGCCGCTGCTCAAGCAGCGAACCCGCGGGACATCGAGCGGATCGAATGAAACGTTGAGCGCCGTGCGTTGCGCCTCATCCATTTGTGGATCGACCAGCGTCCAGCGATGCGCATCAGCATCCCAGTATTCGACCAGCCAGCGCTCTTCGTAGCGTTGCGGCGCGACATAGGTTGCAAAGCCGCATCGCGAACGCGCTGGAACGCCCTGATGGCGGAGCAGCGCCACCAGAAGGACGCTGTAGTCGCGCGAGGTCGCCGGAAGGCGTCGCTCCAGCGGACGCGCGATGGTCAGCGGACGGTCGTCGATCGCCAGAATAGCCTCCAATCCGGCAGCGGCTGATCGTGCATACAGACCGCGCCTGTGATCCGCCTCTTGCCGCGTGGCGTCCGCTCCCTGCCAGAATACAGGGATCAGTATTCCCTGAATGACCCGACAGAGATCTGCGATAGTCGCGGGGAGGCAGACAAGGTGATCACGATACATCGACAGGTCGGTGAGAGGACCGGCCTGAGCGTAGATTGTGGCGAGAGATGGAGCATAGAAGTTGTGCGTCATGACAGTCTCCCTGTGAACGATCACAGTCCTTTTCTACTATACCGCTCCATGACGCACTGCGCAACGGCGAGAAACGTTTCGTTGTCCATTCTCTACGAAAGGAAATAAGGTGCAAGCGTTCTCATTTGTGTTTGTGTTGATCACAGAGACGCAGAATTCCGGAGGTTTTTTTCGCAGAGGTGTTTTCCGCGTCCCGATGCCTTTTTCCCCTCATCCCTCCTGCCCCCTTCTCCCACAAGGGGAGAAAGGGAAGTCAGGGCATTCTGATGCCTGAAACGGACGACTCAACATAAGGGCTTGCCGAAAAACTCTACCCTTGTGAGCCGCACCCTTCTCCCACGCGGCGGGAGAAGGGCGAGTATGCGCGTCTCGAAGCTCGAAACTGGGGATGCAACATACGAGCCTGTCAAAAAATCTACACCTTGCGGGGCGCCCCTCCCTGCGCACCCGCTGTGCAGGGGATCAACGACGCGCCAGGGTGATGATTGCTGGCACGCGGTCGAACATCCAGAAGGCGACGACCATGCCGAGAACAGACGCGCACAATGCCCAGGCGAGCGCCAGCCACAGCGCGCTCAGCCACCAGCCGACAAGCACGAACCAGACAGCGCGCAGGAGGAACGGTCGTTGCGGCACATCAGCGTAGTACGCGCGACCATTGGCGATCACCAGATCGTTGCGCTGCGGCGCCAGGGTGACGACTTGCGGCAGTCGGTTCAGCATCCACAAGCCCAGCGGCAGGCCGATAATTGTCACGCACAACACCCATGCAATAGCAGCCCAGATGCTGCTGAACCACCATCCAAAGACGATAAAATACAGCGCACGAATCAGCAGGTTGGGTCCGCTGCGCTGCTCGATGATGACGGGTTGACTCTGCATGGTCTATCTCCTTCCTTGCCTCTCACCTCGTTCCTGCACGCCTCGCGCCTGATAGTAATACGCTGATTGCGGAGAGATGTTGCAGTGCAGGGCGCGGCGGGCATTGCTGAACGCTTATTTCCGGGGAAACATTCGCTGTGCAGAGGGTCGCCAGGCTCGCAGCCGTTTTGTCAACCGTTCAATCTGCGGCAGCGTGGGACTCAGCGGGTGGTTGCTGTAGCGCGCTTCGGTGAGGAGTGCAGCCAGGCGAATCAGATCATCGGCGATCTCCGGCGCGCACAGCGCGACCAGCGCTGCATATTCGCGGATGGTTGCGCCCGGCGGCCATACCACGCCAGCCCGGGCGCCGCACTGCTCGAGGTCGCGCTGCGCGCGCGCGAGCGGCGAGTCGGGCGGAATGCGGCGCGCGAAGCGGAGGCCGGCTACGGTCAGCGCCGCCGCGCCGATCAGGACGGCAAGCCAGATCAGCAGTCCGATCACGCGATCAGGGGGCGCAGTTTCGACGGGCAGAGTCGCCGGGGCTGGCGCAGGATCGGGTATCCCGCGAGCTGGCAGAGGACGGATCGGCGTCGGCTCGAATGCCATCCAGCGCCCGGCGATCAACAGTTCGGGCCAGGCATGGGCGTCCGCTTCGCGCACCAGGTACGTACCAGTGCGTTCGTCATATTCGCCCGATGCGTATCCGACCGCAACACGCGACGGAATGCCCAGGGCGCGCGCCATGACCGCCATTGCTGAGGCGTAGTAGGTGCAGTAACCGCTGCGCATTGAGAAGAGAAACTGATCGACGCCATCGACTCCCTCGGCGAGCGGCTCGACCTGATAGACGTAGGGAAGGTTGCGCAGGTAGCGTTCCAGCGCCACCGCGCGCGCTTCATCACCCTGAACGTCGCCTGCAATGACGGCGGCAAGGTCGCGCACCCGCACCGGCAGGCTGCCGGGGAGCGCCAGGTACGGACCGGGGTCGACCAGTTCGACGCCAGGTTGACGGCTATCCGCTGGCGGCGTCTGTTCAGGCAAGCGTGAGAGCACTCGATAGCGCGAGCTGTTGCCAATCGGAACCAGCGCCATCAACGATCCGTCGCGCAGTCGTTCAGCGCGCACCGGAATATCGGCGAACAGCGGGTTGGGGAGCGCAACCAGCGCTGCGCGCTCCGGACGCAGGTCTTCAACGTCTTGCAGGATCGTTCCTGGCAGCGCCGCCTCAGGGAATACAACCGGCGGTTCGTCGGCGACGCGCGCGCTGCTGCCCCACCCATCGCCTGTGTAGCGGTTGAACACGCGGGCGCGCCAGTAGCGCGGTTCTCTGCCAGGGGGCAAAGGTTCGCTCAAGCGGACGCGCAATGCCAGTTGATCCGGCGGACCCTGTTCGAGTGAAAGTCCTAGCGGCAGCTCGGCAAACACTGGCGCGCCAATATCCGCTGTTCCGCCTGAGGGCAACGGACGCTGGATGGAACGTTCGAGCGCCGCCAGCCCGGATGGAATCTCATCGTCACGAATGAAGACGCGCGCCAGTGGATTGCCGGGCCAGATCGGCAGCAGCCAGGCAATAATCAGGGCGCCTGCGGTTAACAGTCCTCCCCAGGCAACCGCATCGCGGAACAGTTCGGTTGAGTAGTCAATCCCCGCCGCATCCCATATCAGCTCGCGGCGACGAAAATCGCTGGCGACTGCCAGCAGCAGCCAGACTCCAAACCCGATCACCAGCGGACCGCCGCCGCCGCTGCCAGGAATGGCGACGACCCCAAGCGCCGCGAGTAATGGCAGACCATATGTGAACGTCGCCTTTCGCGCGCGGATGGCGATGCCGGTAAGCCAGGCGCCGCTCCAGGCAAGCGCGACGCCGATGCACGACAGCATCAGCGCAGCGCCACGCTCGCCAGCGGCGGGTGCGGTGATCAACTGGTCATAGAAGCGGATCAACGCTGCATGCCAGAGCGCCAGCGCCAGCATCTGCGGCGGTTCGCCCGCAACTGGCTCGCGCCATACGGATTTCCAGACCCAGGACGCACCGGCGACAATATCGGCAATGATCACATCGAACAAAGGCAATGCCTGTCCAATGCTGAGCAACGCGGCTACAAGCCCGCCGCTCCAGATAACGACTGCCGCTGTCAGTCGGGCGATGCGTCGAAGCGCATGCAACGGCTTCCGAACGCTGCCTTCGCTGATGAGCGCGCCAAGTGTCAGTCCAACAACGCTGCTCCAGAAGAACATTCCCGCCGACAATGGCAGCGTCGCGTCAATGGCGGCAAATCCGGGCATGAGCGCCGCCAGAAGCGCAAGAGTGGCGAGCGCTGCGTCGACGCGCTGGAACGCAAATGCAGCGAAGAGACCTCGTGTCATCGAGCGTGTGGATTGTCAACCGGTGTTCCGTTCTGTTCGAGCGGCAGCGGACGCTGATCGCCTTCGCGGAATGTCTTCGCCGCTGCGGCGATGAAGTCGCGGAACAGCGGATGCGGTCGATCGGGGCGCGACTGGAACTCCGGGTGGAACTGAGTGCCAACGTACCACGGATGGTCGCGCAGTTCAATGATCTCGACCAGACGACCATCGGGCGATTGCCCGCTGACGACTAGCCCTGCCGACTCAAGCAGGCGGCGGTATTTGTTGTTAAACTCAAAGCGGTGGCGGTGGCGTTCAATGACCAGATCGACGCCATACGCGGCGTGCGCGCGCGTGCCAGGGATCAGCCGGCACGGGTATCCGCCGAGACGCATCGTGCCGCCCTTGTCGGTGATATCGAGCTGATCCGGCATGAAATCGATCACCGGATGCGGCGTATGCAGATCGAACTCAGTGCTGTTGGCTCTGCTCTCCGGTCCCATCACATGCCGCGCAAACGAAATGGTCGCCACCTGCATTCCGAGGCACAGACCAAGGTAGGGAACGCCATGTTCGCGTGCGTATCCAGCGGCTGCGATTTTCCCCTCGATGCCGCGGTCGCCGAAGCCGCCGGGGACGACAATGCCGTAGACGTCGCTCAGGAGCGGCTCGCACCCCTCTTCTTCGATCTGTTCCGATGAAATCCAGCGAATATCAACGTCGACCCCCTGATGCAGCCCGGCATGACGCAGCGCCTCAACGACGCTGATATAGGCGTCGTGCAGCTCGACATATTTTCCAACCAGCGCGATCGCAAGCTTGCGTTTTGGCGCCTTGATGCGCGCCACAAGATCGCGCCAGTCGTCGAGGTCCGGCTCTTGCGCGCCAAGCCCCAGGCGGAGCGTCAGGTAGTTGCCGAGACCGGCTTCTTCCAGCACCAGAGGCACTTCGTAGATCGACTCAACCGTATGCAATGGCACGACCGCTTCGACGTCGACATCGGCAAAGAGCGCAATCTTGTCGCGGATCTCATCAGTGATTGGATAGTCGGAGCGACAGACAATCACATCCGCTGTAATGCCGACGCGCCGCAGTTCCATCACCGAGTGCTGCGTCGGTTTGGTTTTGACTTCGCCGGTGGCGCCGATGTGCGGCAGCAACGTGACGTGAATATACAGCACATTGTCGCGCCCAACATCCTTGCGCATCTGGCGAATGGCTTCCAGGAACGGCAATCCTTCGATGTCGCCGACGGTTCCGCCAATCTCGACGATCACGACATCCGCCCCTGTCTGACGGGCGACGGCGGCGATCCGCGCCTTGATCTCATTTGTGATATGAGGGATGACCTGAATAGTGCCGCCAAGATAGTCGCCCCGGCGTTCCTTCTGAATGACCGCCGAGTAAATCTGACCGGTCGTCACATTGCTGAGGCGGGTCAGGTTTACATCAATGAACCGCTCATAATGTCCGAGGTCCAGGTCAGTTTCGGCGCCGTCTTCAGTCACGAACACTTCGCCGTGCTGGTAGGGCGACATTGTTCCGGGATCGACGTTAATGTAGGGATCGAGCTTCTGAACCGACACGCGCAATCCGCGCGCCTTCAGCAGGCGCCCGATGGATGCGACGGTGATGCCTTTGCCGACGGACGAAGCAACCCCGCCGGTCACGAAAATATACTTTGCCATGAACCCGCTGCTCCCGATGATTGACTATTTTCTTCCGGTTTATAGCACGGTTGCGATGCAAGAAATAGATTGAGGGGAAGGCGATGCCGCCTTCCCCTCGAGAGACTCGCACCTTGTCGGCGATTCTGCACACCGTTGAGACCAGTGCGTTTGACTGTACGTTCCTGGCGTCTCACCCATACCGCGTGCATTATAGCACAATAATCCGCGCTTCAGACGGCGGGGCGCATGACAATGATGCGGGTCTGTTCGCCATCCCCCGGAAGATTGCTGGCACTGAGCGACAGTCGTTCTTCCGGGGTATATTCTTTGATGCCGAGTTCGTGGAGGAACTTGTCGAGCGGCGCCAGATTCATGGCAGATTGTCCGTCAATCGCGTAGTGCATCGGAATCACAATGCGCGGCTCGATCTGACTGATCACCGACGCCGCCTCTGCCGGACTGATCGTTTCACCGCCGCCGACCGGCACAAACAGCACGTCCACGCTGCCGATCTCTTCCAGTTGCTGCGCTGTCAGTTCGTGCGCCAGGTCGCCAAGGTGACAAAAGACAATATCATCGAGGTGGATGACGTAGACCGTATTGCGTCCAAGTTCGGCGCCTTTCTGCTTATCGTGGAACGTGCGCACGCCAGTGATCAGGACGCCTCCCACCTCGTACTCGCCCGGTCCATCGATCACCATGACGCGATCACGCGCCGGACGTACGGCGGCGACATTGTCGTGGTCGGGATGGTGGTGGCTGACCGTTACAATGTGCGCTGTTGGACGTCCGAGATCAAGCCCTACAGACCGGTCATACGGGTCGGTAATAACGATGCCGTCGCGTCCGCGCAGGCGGAAGCACGAATGTCCCAGGTACTGAATATCTGCCATAGGTGTGCTCTACTCTGGTCCGGGTCGCTGCCCGACGAGAAGGGCGTCGTTCACGGCTTCCGATTCACCGCCGCGTTCTTTCCAGAGGCGTTCAATGATCGGAAGGATGGTTTCGGCGCTGAAGCCGCGGCGTTGGAGGTATCCGCCGAGCCGACGGACGAACGTCTGATAATCAGTGATCGCCGCGTACCGAGGCAGCGCTGCACGCGCCAGCGTTTCGGCGCGCGTCGCTTCATCGTCGGCGAGCGTTGCATTCAGCGCACTGGCAATGAGTTCAGCGCTTACCCCCTTGCGTCGGAGTTCATCGGCGAGCGCCTGCCGTCCACGCGGACGGCACATCTGCCGGTTTTCAATCCAGAAGCGTGCGAAGGCGGCGTCGTCGATCAAGCCGCTGTCTTGCAATCGATCAATGGCTGCATCGATGGTTTCAGGCGCGCACCCCTTACGTTGCAGGCGGTCGCGGATTTCCGCCACTGAGCGAGGGCGCCCCTCGATGGCGCGCAGCGCGATCCGCACTGCGCGCTCAACGTTTTCCGCCGCTTCGAGACGGGCGAAGGTTGCAGCGTCGAGATGCATGCCGACATATAGCCGTTCGCGCGCAATGGTTGCGAGGCTGACGCTGAGGGCGAATGCGTCGTCAAGATACATGTTGACGCGTTGCGCATCGTGTTCCTGGACGCGCAGCGCGGTAATGGTTCCTTCCGGCATAGGAGGTCATTCCTCGAACAAACCCGCGTCCTCCGCGATATCGTCAGCTTTAGAAGTTGCTATTGAGATCGGCGCAGCCATCGCGTGGGCGCGGATCAGGCGCTCAATTTCGTCCGCCAGCGCCGGATTTTCGTTCAGGAACTGCTTGGCGTTCTCCCGCCCCTGCCCTAGCCGGTCTTCGCCGAGGTAGAACCAGGCGCCGCTCTTGCGGATGATGTCGAGTTCAACGCCGACGTCGAGGATGTTGCCCGCGCGCGAGATTCCTTCGTTGTGCATGATGTCGAACTCCGCCTGGCGGAAGGGAGGCGCGACTTTATTCTTCACCACCTTGACCCGGGTGCGGCTGCCAATGGTCTCCTGCCCGTTCTTGATCGTCTCAATGCGGCGAATATCCATGCGCACCGAGGCGTAGAACTTCAGCGCCTGACCGCCGGTGGTCGTTTCCGGCGAGCCGAACATCACGCCGATCTTCAGGCGCAACTGGTTGAGGAAGATGACAACAGCGCGCGATTTGCTGATGGCGCCGGAGAGTTTGCGCAACGCCTGGCTCATCAGGCGCGCCTGCAAACCGGGGAGCGAATCGCCCATGTCGCCCTCGATCTCGGCGCGCGGCACCAGCGCAGCGACTGAGTCGACCACCACAACGTCTACGGCGTTCGAGCGCACCAGCGTCTCGCAGATTTCGAGCGCCTGCTCGCCGTAGTCCGGCTGAGAGACGAGCAAATTATCGACATCGACGCCGCAGCGCTTTGCATATACCGGGTCAAACGCATGCTCGGCGTCGATAAAAGCGGCGACGCCGCCCATCTTCTGCGCTTCGGCGATGATGTGCTGCGCCAGGGTTGTTTTCCCGCTGGACTCAGGACCGTAGATTTCGATCACGCGGCCACGCGGCACGCCGCCGACGCCAAGCGCGATATCGAGCGCAATCGATCCAGTGGGGATGACCTCAATCGCCAGTTTGGAGCTGGCTTCGCCCATCCGCATGATCGAGCCCTTGCCGTACTTGCGGTCGATCTGGCTCATAGCCGCCGCCAGAGCCTTTTCTTTCTCGGGGGAGAGGGCCATGACCTGCGCTCCTCCATTTGATGTGCTCACTCGTGCTTCTCCTTACGACTCTACATGATCGCGCCTGCGCTGTCAAAGCGGCGCTATTTAGCATAAAGGCATTATAGCACGAAGGTTCTTTTCGCACAAGTGGGCTATTTGGTTCGCCTGATCCATTCCCGAAGTCATATGCTGCCGTCGATTTTATGCCGGAAACGATGACTCAGGACCTATGCGCATAGGGTGTATGGATCGCAAATCGCCGTCTCGCTAGGGATTGATGAGTCCGCCAGTTGCGTATTCTTTGGGCGGCGGACTAAAGCTGAGGCTTAGAAATAACTCCGGTATACTGCCTCTGCCGCCCGGTCGCATATGTTTTGGGCGGCGGGCTAAAGCCCTTGCTCAGTACACTGAAGCCCCTGCGGGGCTTGCTCGATCTCGGCGAGGGCTTATGAGGACGAAGAAATACATCCGGTATGCCCGTGCTGCCCGGTTGTGCGTTCTTTGGGCAGCGGGCTAAAGCCCTGGCTGAGTCCATTGAAGCCCCTGCGGGGCTTGCCCGATTTCAGCCAGGGCTTATATTTGGGCGCCGTCGGTGGCGCGTCCCCTGAGCCTGTCGAAGGGGACGCGCCACCGTGTCCTGAACCTGCCAAAGGGAACGGGCGGCGGCGTATGCCAGTTTCGAACAACGACGCACCGCCAAGACGACATAGGGTCTCTCAGGCGCTGCACATGCCCTCAACGCGCATTCCAGCCATCGGCATTGGTGGACGGCGCATCGGTTGCGGCGCCATATGGTGCGGCGCGCACGATGATGCGGTACTTGAATTTGTCCGGTCCGCGGTCGGGCCAACAGGTGACGAGGGTCACCATCTCTTCGCTCGTTGGAGCGATGTAGAGCGCGTTCATCGCCTGCTGTTCAGGCGAGACGCCCTCTTCGTGCACCAAAATCTGCTCACGAACGACATACAGGTATTGCTGACCGCCAGCGAACAGGATGATCTGATCGCCTTCCTTGACGTTGATCAGGTCCTTAAACACTTTGCCGTACCCGCCGACGTGACCGGCGAGCACGATATTGCTTCCTTCGCCTGGGTTCGCCGATCCGCGATGGTGACCGACGGCGTACTCCGCGACCTGCCATACTGCGACCTGTTGACCATCCTGTTCCTGGATCTCCCAGCCGACCTCGACGACTTTCGAGTCGACGCCGATGCCTGGGATGATGATGCGCGATATTTGCGACGACACGGGCGATCTGACAATGTCCGGCGCGTCGCTGATGAGTTGTCCTTCGGCGGTGTTGAGGCGCGGTGCAACGAAGGGGAGCGGCGCGACGAACGGCGCCGGTTCTGCGTTGGGATCGCGCGGCGCTGCGACGGGCGCAGGCGGCGGGAGATCGGTGTCGCCGCGTGCGGCGTAGCGGTTGAAGTCAGCCTGTGCGTAGATGCCGCCGACATACGCCAGCAGGATGGCGCCCGCCAGCATCAGCAGATTGCCCAGCGTCCAGTAAAGTTTTGCGCGGGCTGTGGCTGGCGCGCCAGTGCGTCGCGGCAGACGTCGGAATACTGGCAGCCTCCGAACCTCTGGCAATGTCTGCGCGCTGATGCGGTTGTGGCGGATGATATGCTTCATGATTTTTGCAAAGCGTTCGATTATGGAGCGACCAGACGGCATCTTCCGTGAGCACGGCGCGCGATAGAACACGGATGCGCACGGGTTGTGACAGATTCTCACGGATTGGGCGATGCGACTCACTGCCAGCATCGCCATTATCCTTTAGTATAACGCACCTGCACCTGCTTGTGGATCTCAATTCAGCATCGAACGATACGCCTGATAATATCGCCGGGCAATAGCTGCCTGCGTGAACTGCGCCAGCACGCGCTCCCGTCCGCGCCGTCCGAGTTCGTTGCGCAGCGCCGGATCATCCGCCAGGCGCTGCAATGTCGCGGCGAGTGCAGCAATGTCGCCTTCTGGATAGATGATCCCGGCGTCGCCGATGACGTCGGGAATGGCAGCCGATGAGGAACCGACCACCGGAACCGCGCAGCTCATGGCTTCGACCAGGATGCGCCCGAACTGTTCCTTCCAGGTGCGCGTCGTGCGTGACGGCAGCACCAGTGCGTCGAGGCGGCGCAGTTCTTCGGGAACGCGGGTCGATGGGACGGCAGGGTGGAGTTCGATGCGGCTGCCGATGCCCAGTGCGGCAATCCGCGCTTCGATAACCGGGCGCGATGCGCCGTCGCCAATCAGCCGCAGGCGCACGGTTTCTGGCAGTCGCGCCACGGCTTCCACCAGGTCGAGCACTCCCTTTTCCGGCACCAGGCGCCCGATATAACCGACAACCATCGCAGGCGTCTCGCGGTCGCGCTGCGCTGGAGCATAGAGGTCGGGATCGACGCCGAACTGCGGCAGGATGGTGAGCGGTCCATCATACCCATGGCGGCGCATAATTGCGGCTGCCTCGGCGCTGCACGCAAAAGCGTGAGAGGCATGACGGAAGGCGTAGCGCTCAAACAGGTTGAACGGCGGCGGGTAGAAACGGTCGATATTGGCGTAGTTGTAAAAGCAGCAGCGCGCGCCGCACCGCACACCGGCGCGTAGCGCCAGAAAGGTCGCCAGGTTGAACGACTCCTCGTCGGCGTGCAGGATATCGGGGCGCACCTGGCGCGCCAGCCTGCCGAACGTCGGGTAAAAGTGGAGGTGGTGCCGACCGTTGAACGCAATCGGCAGCGTGACGAGGCGATAGCCGCGGGTGAAGCGCCGTTCGAGCGGAATGACGCCGACGCGCGGTTCGCGCCATGCAGGCGGCACAGCGACGATCAACTCAACGTCTGGCAGCGCTGCCAGTTCCTCGCACTTTTTCTGGTAAGCGCCGTTGACCAGCGCTTTGGAAAGCATCAGGATGCGCATTCTCTCCGGCATTGCTCCCCTCAGGCGGACGCGCAGGCGCAAAGGCGCAAGGTCTCGCAGGATATGCCGTCCATCTTTGCGTCTTTGCGCCTGTGCGTCAACTTTTCTGAGCAGCGTGCTCCCCCCGTGAGTTCACGGCGCGTTCGTACACCGCCAGCGTCTCGCGCGCGAGGCGTTCGGGACTGAAGCGCCTCGCGCGTTCCAGCCCGCGGCGGGACAGATCGGCGCGCAGCGTGTCGTCCGCCAGCATGCGCCAGAGCGCCGCCGTCCAGCCAGGAACATCGTCCGGCGGAACGCGCAACGCCGCATCGCCGACGACTTCGGGAAGGCTGGTTGCGTCGGCGACGATAACCGGCGTGCCGCACGCCATGGCTTCGAGCGGCGGCAGCCCAAACCCTTCATAGCGCGACGGAAAGGCGAACGCTGTGGCGGCGGAATAGAGCAGCGGCGCGTCCTCGTAGGGCACGTCGATGCGTTTCACGAACGAATCTGCGCCAGCGGATGCGATGATCGCGTTCAGGTCAGGGAATATGCGCGGGTCGTTGCCGGACGCGCGTCCGGCGATCACCAGGGTGGCGGGTGGTCCCCCAGCGTGCCGCATACGCGCAAACGCCTGCACGAGCGTTGTCAGGTTCTTGCGCGCGTCCAGCCCGCCGACATAGTAGACGAACGGCGGCGTCACGCCATAGCGCGCTGCGACTTCTCGTTCGGCGCACGCGCGATCATAGGGACGGAACTGCGCGCCAGCTGCAAGCGGGGTCACCGTTGCGCGCGCCGCGCGGCGGCCAAGATGACGAACGATGTCATTGGCGCCGTGCTGTGAAATGGCGATGATCTCTGTTGCATGCCGCGCGGCGCGCGCCACCATGCGCATATAGAGGCGAACCGCCGCGCTGCCGCGATACTCTGGCAAAATGAGCGGGATGATGTCGAGAATGGTGACGACCGTCGGCAGCGGCGGAACGAGCGGCGGCGCAAAATAGGGGACGTGCAGCAGATCGGTGCGCAGGCGCGCCGCCGCAAGCGGGACAGCGACCTGCTCGAACCAGACCTTCGCCAGATTCTCGCTGCGCCCGTCGAACGGCGTGTGCACATGCACCGCCTGCACGTTCTGTGGGAGCGGTTCGTCCGCCGCACGATACACGGGCAGGATCAGCGTCAGCCGGACATCCGGCGCGACAACCGGCAGGGCATGCACGAGCATGCGCAGATACTGCCCGCTGCCAACCGTCGGTTGGGACCAGAACATGCCGTTGATGGCGAGGTGCATTATTATTTTCTCGGCGCAGAGACTCTTTCGAGCGGTCATTATATATGAGTGACGGGTGACAAATGATGAGTGACGAGAGGCAAGCGGCGAGTATGCGCCCGTTACCCGGATGCGGGCATGCCGCGATGTATCGGGAGATGCCGCGCGCGTCCGCTGTGCTGCGGGCTAAAGCCCTCGCTCAGAGCGTGGAAGTCCCTTTGGGGCTGGCACGAATCTCAGGCAGAGCTAATGAGGATTATGATAATGAAGCCGTTAGATCTCTGTTGCCGGGTTGCGCGTCCGCTGCGCTGCGGGCTGATTAGTCTGTAAAGCACGTTTTCCGGTGATTTACCGGTCAGACGAGGCGAGAAGCTTGCTGCGTCCTGATACGGTAAACCTTTGCACGCTCGGAGCCGCAAAAAGTCATAAACTTCGTTTACGGACCAATTAGCCCGCAGCGAACGCTGGTGAGGTATTGAGCCATGCTATATGTCTTCGGTGTGCTGGCGCTGACGGTCATCCTGTTTGCCAGCGATCGGCTCCGCCTGGATGTGGTAGCGCTACTGGCGCTATTGGCGCTGCTGTTAGGCGGGATCCTCACGCCAGCCGAGGCGCTTGCTGGATTTTCCGATCCAATTGTGCTGATCATTGCCGGGCTGTTCATCGTCGGCGCTGGCTTATTCCAGACCGGCGTCGCCGATGCGCTGGGGCGACAATTGATGCGATTCGCTGGCGCCGGGGAAGCGCGCCTGATTGCCGTAATCATGCTGATTGTCGCCTTTCTTTCAGCATTTCTCAGTTCAACTGGAACCGTCGCTGTCTTTCTGCCGGTGGCGGTCAGCCTGGCGCAACGGGCTGGCGTCAGCCCGGCGAAACTGCTGCTGCCGCTGGCGTATGGTTCGCTCATGGGCGGAATGCTGACTCTGATCGGAACGCCTCCTAACATCGTCGTCAGCAATCAGTTGCAGGCGGCGGGGCTTTCGCCGTTCGGTTTCTTCTCCTTTACGCCGATAGGCATCGTGATGCTGGCGATTGGCATCGGGTACATGATCACCGTCGGGCGGCATTTGTTGCCTGCGCGCGCCCACCTTTCGGCGGCGTCGGAGAATGGCAAACCGCCGATCGATCCCGCCACCCTGCTGGCATTGTACGACCTCCCCGGCAAGCTGGCGCGCGTGCAGATCGAACCGTCGTCGCCGCTGGTCGGTCAGACGCTGGCGCAGGCGAGCCTGCGCGCCCGTTATCGCGTCAATGTGGTCGATGTCGAGCCGCACGCTCGCGGAGGTATGACGATTGCACCGCGCATCGCCGGTTCGGATCTGAAGCTGCAACCGATGGATGTGCTGCTGGTCAAAGGCTCGGCGGAGGACGTGGCGCGGTTGGCGAGAGAGCAGCATGTACGGGTGCTTGCGACCGGCGTCAGCCCTGATGATCTGATCACCGAGGAAACAGGCATCGTGGAACTGGTGCTGACGCCGCGTTCGCGCCTGATCGGGAAATCGCTGCGCGAGGCGCGCTTCCAGGATACATATCAGATGCTGGCGCTGGCAATCCTGCGGTTGGGCGCTCCGCTCGATGCGCCAACATCACGGGTGGAACTGCGGTTTGGCGATACGCTGCTGGTGCAGGGAACCTGGGAACGAATCGCCTCGCTGCTCGATGAACGCGATGATTTCGTCGTCGTCGGCGAGGTGCGGCGTCCTTCGACTGACCGCGCTCGAACCCGACGCGCTCCAATCGCACTGGCGATTATGCTGGGCATGCTGATCCTGATCTCGTTCGATGTGTTGCCGATGGTGACTGCCGTACTGCTGGCTGCCGTCGCCATGGTGCTGACCGGCTGCGTGTCGATGGAAGAGGGGTACCGCGCGATCAACTGGGAGAGCGTGGTGCTGATCGCAGGGATGCTGCCGATGGCGACGGCGCTTGACAAGACCGGCGGGTTGCAGTTGATGGCGAGCGGTCTGACGGCGACGCTTGGCGCGTTGGGTCCGCTGGCGCTTATGGCCGGCCTGTTCGTGCTGACGGCGCTCTTCAGCCAGTTCATTTCAAACACCGCAACGACGGTTCTGATGGCGCCGATTGCGTTGCAGGCGGCGGCAGAACTCAGCGTGTCGCCCTATCCGCTGCTGATGATCGTTGCTATTGCTGCATCAACCGCCTTTGCCACCCCGATCGCCTCGCCGGTCAATACGCTGGTGCTGGGACCGGGAGATTACCGCTTTAACGATTTTGTGCGAGTCGGAACGCCGTTGCTCGTCCTGGTGCTGATCGCGTCGCTCCTGGTTGTGCCGGTTGTGTTTCCGCTATAGTCCAACGACAGATATTTTGTCTGTCTCAGCGCATCTTGTGTTATGATAGCGCGCAGTCAGTTGAAACAACAGGCGCCTCGTCTGCTTCGGAGCGCTTGACTTCGGAGCGCGCCACAGGGCACAATGTTGTTCTGTGCCATGACATCGGGGTCTCAATCATGCCAGTGTTGCTGGAAATGCAAGGCATTAGCAAGCGCTTCGGCGGGACACAGGCGTTGGAAAGGGTAGATTTCTCCGTCGATCGGGGTGAAGTCGTCGGGCTGCTCGGAGAAAATGGCGCAGGCAAATCCACGCTGATCAAAATTCTCGCAGGCGTCCATCGGATGGATCAGGGCGCCATTTTTATTGATGGAAAGCCCGTCGCGATCCATACCCCACAAGACGCTCAACGCCTTGGCATCGCCGTCATCTACCAGGAACTCAACCTGACTCCCAACCAGACAGTCGCAGAGAATGTCTTTCTGCACCATCCGCAGCGCATGAACGGGGTGTTGGGGAAGATTGGCATTCTCGACCATCGACGGCGCGAACGGGAAACCGCAGAACTGCTTGCGCAACTTGGCATCACCGGGCTTGATCTTCAGCGCAAAGTCGGTGAATTGTCAGTCGCCTTCCAGCAGTTGACTGAGATCGCCAAGGCGCTGGCGCTCGATGCGCGCCTCATTGTTATGGACGAACCCACTTCCGCTTTGCCTGATGATGAAGTGGAGCATCTCTTCGACATCATTCGACGTCTGCGCGAACGTGGACTAGGAGTCGTGTTTGTCTCACATCGTTTGAACGAAGTGCGCGCCATTTGTGATCGGGTTGTGGTGCTACGCGATGGAAAGAACGCTGGCGCTCTGCCGATTAACGAAGCCACGGATGCCCGACTGATCACAATGATGGTCGGGCGCTCGATTGATAACCTCTATCCTAAACGACCGACGACTCCGGGTGACATTGTGCTGGAAGTGCAGGGACTGACCCGCCATGGTATCATCGAAGACATCTCATTTCACATCCGCGCTGGTGAAGTCGTCGGTCTTGCCGGACTAGTTGGCTCGGGGCGCACTGAAGTGGCGCGCGCTATTTTTGGAGCTGATCGCATTGACAAAGGAATCATTCGTCTCAATGGTAAAGAAGTGCGTATCCGTTCTCCACAAGAAGCGCGCGAATTTGGCATCGGGTATGTACCTGAAGATCGCAAAGCACAGGGATTGGTGCTCGGCATGACCGTGGGAAATAATGTGACTCTCGCTGTTTTGCGTCAGATAGCGCGATGGCGTCATATTATTGATCGGTCTGTTCTAGATTCAGTAGCTCAACGCTATGTGCATGAGCTTCAAGTGAAACCTCCGCGTATCGATCTGCCAGTCGAATCGCTGTCCGGCGGTAACCAGCAGAAAGTGGTTCTGGCAAAATGGCTGGCCGCTGATCTCAAAGTGCTGTTGCTGGATGAACCTACTCGCGGGATTGACGTCGGCGCCAAGGCGGAGATCCACGGCTTGATCGATGAACTCGCGCATCGCGGCATGGCGATCCTGCTCATTTCCTCGGAGTTGCCGGAAGTGCTGGCGATGAGTGATCGCATTCTGGTAATGTGCGAAGGGCGACTCGCTGGAGAGCTGTCGCGCGAGGAGGCGACTCAGGAACGCATTCTGGCGCTGGCAAGCGGAAAGAAGTGATCGACATCGGGTATGGTGAGGTCCGATCATGAGCGAAGACACATCAGTTGAAGCGAAAAGCGCACCTGTCGTTACGCAACAGCCTGGCATCATTCGGCGCATTCTTCAGCGACCGGAGACGAGCATCATTATTGTGCTGGCAGTGTTGAGTGGTTTTCTCTCACAAAGCAGCGAGGCGTTTCTTACCTCGGACAATCTGTTCAATATTCTGCGCAATAATGCAGATATTGCGATTGCTGCGCTGGGCGTGACGCTGGTTATTATGGCGGGAGGGATCGATCTCTCGATCGGATCAACCATGGCGCTCAGCGGGCTCGTGGCTGCCATCGCTGTCAGTCAGGGCGGTACGACAGCCTATCAGTTGCCCGGGTATGGTCTGCCGCCAGCAGTTGCATTTGCGCTGGGGGTGCTTGCTGGCACAACAGTCGGTCTGATTAATGGCACGCTCGTCGTTCGGCTTAAGATTGCGCCTTTCATCGCCACCCTGGGGATGCTGGGGGTTGTGCGCGGCATCGTCGTCGGGTTGACCAGTGGTCAGACAGTGCGCAATTTCCCGCCTGAGTTTACCAACCTCGGGCAGGGGTATGTTGGTCCGGTGCCCGTGCCGGTGATCTTTCTGATCGTGCTGGCGATCCTGGTTGGCCTCTTTCTGTCGTACCACGTCTGGGGAACCTATATTTACGCTATCGGCGGGAATGAAACCAGCGCCGCGCTGACCGGTTTGCCGGTCGAACGTGTGCGCATCCTGACCTATGCGCTGTCCGGCACGCTTGCCGGGGTCGGCGGCGTGCTGGTCGTGGCGCGGTTAGGCGTCTCAGCGCCGACGCAGGCGCTGGGGTATGAACTGTTCGTGATCGCCGCTGCTGTTATCGGCGGCGTCAGCCTTTCGGGCGGGCGCGGCACGGTGGCGGGCGCGGTGCTCGGCGCGATTCTGATCGGCGTCCTGAACAACGCTCTGGTGCTGCTGCGCGTCGAAAGCTACTGGCAACAGGCATTTACCGGCGGTATCATTCTGCTTTCCGCCTTGATTGATCGGCTGCGCCAGCGACGATAACGTCAATGGTGTATGGCTCAGGGCTGCGGAGCAGTATGATTTTAGCATCCTTACCGACGATGGGAGGTTGTCATGGATCGACACAGACTCTCGCGACGGACGTTCCTGCGAATGGCAGCAATGGGCGCCAGCGCTGCAGTTCTCGCAAGCTGCGGCGGACAGCAGCCCGCGCCTCAACCCCCTGCCGCAACCCAACCCACGACGCCGCCAGCCGCAGGTGCGACAAAACCCCTGACGTTCGTCTGGTCGCCGAAGGCGGTCAACAACCCGGTGTTCGACGTGGCGCGGCGCGGCGCTATGGATAAGGCAAAGGAGTTGGGAATCACTGTCGAGTGGATCGGCCCGGAATCCGCCGATGCCCAGAAGCAGGCGGAATTGCTCGACGCTGCCATTGCGCGCAAAGTGGACGGCATGGGCATCTCGTGCAATGACCCTGATGCGCTCAAGCCAGTGATCGACCGCGCAATGGACTCTGGAATTCCTGTCATTACGTGGGACTCGGACTCGCCCGACTCGAAGCGGATCACGTTCTATAGTCTTGACAACGAAGCGGCTGCCAGGAAAGGCGCTGAGGTCATGGTCGAACTGTTGAAGGACAGCCCGAACAAGACCTATGCCATCCTCACCGGCGTGCCAGGGGCGCAGAACCTGGAGGCGCGCATCAGGGCATTCCGTGAGGTCGCCGATCCGGCTGGCTTGCAGTGGGTTGCGACCGATCCATGCTATGATGATATCCAGAAAGGCGTCGAGGTGGTGGAGAACCGCCTGACCGCCAATCCCGATCTGGCGGGTTACTTTATGGCTGGCGCCTGGCCTTTGTTCGGCGACATTAATGCAATGCCGAAGTTCCAGGCGGCTGCCAGAGCTGGCATGAAGACCGTCGCCTGGGATATTCTCGAGAACGAGTTGAAACTGCTCAAGGAAGGACTGGTTCATGCGCTGATCGGACAGAAGTTCTACGGCTGGGGCTACGATGCCGTGGGTATCCTGTACGACATTGTTGTGAATAAGAAGCAATACCCGCCCTTCGTCGACACAGGCTTCGATCTGGTGCGCACACCCGAAGAGGCTGAGGTATTCCTGAAGAAGTGGGAAACAGGAAACTGGAAGTAGAACTTCCACCGACTCAGTCAGCGGGATGCGCAGGGACGACCCCTGTGGTCGTCCCTTTCTGTTATAGCGTTTCTCGAACGTGTTGACGCGAAGATGCAAAAGCGCAAAGATTCGCAATCAATATTCCGTACCTTTGCGTCTTCGCGCCTTCGCGTTAGCCTGTTTGCAAAAAGCTCCGTTATGAATGGGAGACTCTCATGAATCGCCACGACATCCGTTTACTTCAGGCAGTGCGGCTCTATCCGTCAGTGACGATCACGCTGCCGACGCATCGCACCTCACCCGACAATAAGCAGGACCCGATCCGGGTGAAGAACCTGGTGACCGAAGCAACCAACCGGTTGCTCAACGAGTTCTCGCGGCGCGAGGTCGAGCCGCTCCTCTCCCGGCTCGAAGCGCTGGTCAATGATATCGACTACCGCTACACGCTGGACGGGCTGGCGCTGTTTGTCAACCGTGACATTGGGCGCATGTTCATGCTGCCGTTCACGCTGCCGGAACGGGTGGTCGTTGACGAGACATTCTGGACGCGCGGGCTGGTCTTTGCGCTCAACCGCACCCCGCGGTACTGGGTGCTGGCGCTCAGCGAGCAGCCGACGCGCCTCTTTGAAGGAGTGCGTGAGCATCTTCAGGAAATCACCGACGAAGGATTCCCAATGATCCATACCGGTCCTGGCGGCGAGCGGGGCCTGCCGAACGACCCGGCAGTCAACCGCTCGGCGTACCGCGATGAGCGCCACCGCCAGTTTTTCCGCCAGGTCAGCGCCGCGCTGACGCCGTTCATCACCGATGACCCGCTGCCGCTGGCGCTGGTCGGCGTGGATCGCTATCTCGCCTTCTTCCGCGAAGTCTCGCCGCACGCCAGCGCGGTCATCACCACGCTGACCGGCAACCACGATAAAACCCCTGCCCACGAACTTGGCAAACTGGTGTGGCCCCTGGTCGAACAGAACCTCGCCATCCGTCGCGCCGAGGCGCTGAAGGCGCTGGACGCCGCCGTTGGCGCGCAAAAGTATGCCTCGACCCTCGGTGAAGTGTGGCGCTTCGCCCGCGAAGGTCGCGTGGATGTGCTCCTTGTCGAGGAAGATTACCATCAGGCGGTGCAGGTCGCCGACGACGGGATGACGCTGACGCCGGTGGATGATCCCACGCTGCCGGGCGTTCTCGATGATGCTGTGGATGAGATTATCGCTGTTGTGCTGGACAAAGGCGGGCGCGTAGTGTTCGTTGACAACGGCGCGCTGCCGCAGCATCAGCGCATCGCAACCATCCTGCGCTACTGATAGGAAGATCAACCAGATACTGGACAATCTTGCGATCAGTGTTGGCTTCGACAGGCTCAGCCAACGCCAGCCGCTCCATAGGTGCAGGCGTGACTGTCCAGATTTTGGTTGATCGCTCGATGAAGAGCGCGTTTTCCAGCGCCCATGATGTGTATGACCGTCAGTGATGAGATCGTTCCCGCCATCTACAGCCTGAACGTCAAACAGCGGTTTGGCGATGTCCGGTGTGTGCTCAGTTGCGGTGATCTGCCGTACTACTACCTTGAGTTTATCGTCACCATGCTCTGCGTGCCGTGTTACTACGTGGCGGGCAACCACGACACGGTCGAGATCTGTGCAAACGGCGATGAGTTGACCGCACCACGCGGCTGCGTCCCTGTAGAGATGACGTGCGTCATGCACGAAGGGTGGCTGATTGGCGGATTGGGCGGATGCGTGCGCTATAATCAGGAATCCGGTCCGCAGTACACTGAGGTTGAGATGCTGCTCCATATGTGGCTGATGGCGCCGCGGCTGGTCGTCAACCGCCTGCGGCACGGGCGTTATCTCGATGTGCTGCTGACCCACGCGCCGCCGCTTGGCATTCACAACGGTCCTGATCGCGCACATCGCGGGTTTCGCGCGTTTCTGCTGTTCATGGACCTGTTCGCGCCGCGCTACCTCATCCATGGTCATGTGCATCGCTCCTATGGCGTGCGCGAACCGTGGAAAACGCGCTATCGTCGGACAATGGTCATCAATACCGCCGGGTATCGCTTGCTGTCGCTCGAACCGGCGAAGGCGGTCGTATCGTGAGCAACATCAGCTCTTTCTATCAAAGCGAAGGATCGCAGAAGTTCGACGAGGCGCGCCGCAAGGCGTTCATCGCTGGCGTGTTCGATACATTGTTGCGGCAGTCGGGAACGATGCTCTCGCTTGACGAGGTGCGCGCCCGCCTCAAGGTGCGCGGTCAGCGCGACCTCGGCTTGCAAACCGTGCCGATTGATCGGATCGTCGGCAGCGAGGGCCGCTACCTCGACTTCGACCGCCGGTTTCTGCCGCGCTCCGGCAAACTCAGGCGTCGCTGGGCGGAAATCCACGCGCTGGTGCAGCAGATGGCGAACCTTCCGCCGGTCGAACTGTACAAAATCGGCGATGTCTATTTTGTGCGCGACGGCAATCACCGCATTTCCGTCGCCCGGCACATGGGACAGAAGGAGATTGATGCCTATGTGACCGAACTGCTGGTCGATGTTCCGCTTGAACTGAATGACTCGGTGCGCGATCTGCTGCTCAAGGAAGAATACAGCGACTTTCTGGAATGGACCGAACTGCACCGGCTGCGCCCTGATCAGCATATCGAGTTCAGCGAAGCGGGCGGATACCTCGACCTGATTCAGCATATCAACACTCATCGCTACTTCATGGGGCTGGAACAGCAGCGCGAAATCTCACGCGCTGAGGCGGTCGCCGACTGGTACGACACGGTTTATCTGCCGCTGGTGCGCGCCATCCGGCGGCATCGGGCGCTGGATTATTTTCCGGGACGCACCGAAGCCGATCTCTACCGCTGGATCGCTGCGCACCGCTGGACGCTGCTTGAACAAACCGGCAGCGATCCTGGTCCGGAATGCGCCACCCAGGATTTTCTGGAGCGTCATTTGCACACCCATCCGCTCGACGCTCTTAATAGCGTCCTGCGCCAGTTGCTTGTCCGTCTGGGCGTCGATGCGCGTTTCAGCGGAGATGTGACTGAGGGAGCGCCGGATGAACCCCGCTGATCTGCTCGCAACCATGCGTGTAGCCGGTCGTCCGCTCGCTGAGGTCTCCGGTCTGCCGCAGCGCGGCGTCGGACCGCTGCCAACCGCGCGCCTGATCGTGGATAAGGCGACGCGCGATCGCATCGTCATCTTCGACCCGTCGCTGGCGCCATATCTGCGACGGGTAGTGCGTACCGTAGATGTGCACTCCTGGTATTGTGAGGCGCCACGCTCCCTGATCGTCCTGCCGCCGGAATGGACGGCGGCAACGTTCGGCGCAAACATAGACGCCGCACAGGCATGGGAGCGCCTGGCGGAACGCTGCCCGCCGCTCCATCAGCATCTCGTGCCCGCTGCCGCGTCCTATCCGCCTGATGAGACATGGTGGGAACTCTCCATCCGCGACGTGACCCTCTTCGCGCAACCGCGCATCATCTGGTCGATTGCCAGCGTCGCGCAGCGCTTCGCACTGACCGAACCGGGCTGGCTGGCGGGACCGGGCACATGCCACGCGCCTGGTTCGCTCTTCCTGCTCGGCGTACTGATGAGCCGCCTGGCATGGCTGGCGCTGACTGACGAGTGCCGGATGGGCAGGGTCTACCGGCTCACGCCGGAGCGGGTCGGACGGCTGCCGATCCCCGACGCGCCGGAAACTGAGCGCACGGCAGTGGAAACACTGGCGCAACGCATCGTCACCCTGACGCGCGAACGAGTGCTGCTAGAGCGGCAGTTCACGCAGCGGCTGGTAAAGGACTTCGGACCGCCGGGCGCGACGCCAGGGGCGCGGCTGGAGCGCTGGTGGGAGCTGGAATTCGACGCGCTGCGCGCAGAGATCGCCAAACGCTTCGGCGGCGACATCCCGGCGCGCTTCCGCGAGCAGTGGGCAGCGCAGCACGCCGACGCCGTCGCGCGCCGCGTCGCGCTGAGCGACGCCATCGCCCTCGCGGAGGATACGTTGAACGTGCGGGTGGAAAGGGTGTATGGGGTGGGGGGATGAGCGGAGAGGAGAGAGTAAAGAGGATAGTGCATAGCATTGAAAGGTTGACGCAAAGACGCAGAGGCGCAAAGCGTTTTGGAAAGGTGGTCTATGGACTACGCTTACGGTGCTGGACTGTATGCGAAAGGGTTTAATCCCATCAAAAGATAGCACAGTGGAGCCAACACGGGGGATGGAGGCTTTACTGCACCCTGGCCAGAATACGACGAGGTTGTTGAGGAGTTTTGCTGACGTATTGCGTTCGTGGGGAGCGATTCTGTGACGGGCATAGGGGAGCAATGATCGCAGACAGGCATGTTCGTCGATTGCTCCAGCGACTTGCTGAACTGAGCGCAAAAAATACCTGAGAGCACGAAAACTATTCTCTCGGATAGACACAATTAAGTAACATTTTTGCGCCGTTGTGCGGAGTCCTGTCACCTTGCCACAATCGGCAGAAACGCCGACGGAACCGTGTAGCC
Source organism: Chloroflexota bacterium (assembly GCA_030550675.1). Classification (GTDB taxonomy): domain Bacteria; phylum Chloroflexota; class Chloroflexia; order Chloroflexales; family Roseiflexaceae; genus Roseiflexus. The sequence continues at coordinate 11,204 of JAUQOW010000001.1, read as the reverse complement.
GACACGCGCGCTGCGCAGCAGATGCGCCGATGATGCAACGCCAGGCGCAACCCGCAACCGGTAGGAGTTCGTAGCGTTGTCAACCTGAACCGGCGGATCCACCGGGATCACGATGGTCTGAAGCGTCGGGCTGGCGCCGCGAGTGTTAGCGCTCTTAAGCTCGGTGAACGCATCGGTTTCAGGTTCGTACGGGTGATCGCGCACTCCGCGCGCCGCTTCCAGAACGACCATGCCGCTCACTTCCAGGACGGTCCAGCTTTGGAGATAGTTCAAGACCCTCTCACAGGCATCCGGCACGGAAAGAGGATCGGCAATCTTTCGGGTTACCGCAACGAAAAACTCAGCGAGAACCTGAGTGCTGATCGCGCCCGCGCCGCTGACAGCCAGACGATCCAGGACATCCAGGACGCGCCGTTGCTTCTCGGGCGTTGAGCGATCATATGCGTAGACCAGAACATTGGCATCCACAAGCACCCTGGCGTTCATGCAGATCCTCTCGTCGCCAGGCGCGTTGCCCAGGTGCAGGTCCTTGATCGATCAAGTTCAGGATGAATGCCCGCTCTGCTTCCCAGGCTTCCAGACGACGCCGGGGAACGTACAACGTTTGGGCACATTGATCAATAGCCCGTCGGATGATTTCGGCTTCAGTCGATCTGTACTCTTTTCCTGATCGCTTGAGCATCGCCTCCTGATGAGGGTCGATAGAAATCTGCTTCCGTATTTTCGACGCCATGGCGTTCTCCTTCCCTCACACATATACATCGCATCATACATTATCAACAACGGTCACGACGATCGTGCCTTCGTCCGGTCGCTGTTCAACGCATCGTCGTAGACCTGCGGTTCGACAAAGTTCATTGTGCCATTCTGCTGCAAACATTGAGAGCCGTTGCATCGCAACGGCTCTGCGTCTACCTCCAACCTTCATATCTTCCGCCTGTAACCCGCACGGCAAGCGCCGTTGCGATGCGACGGCAAGCGCCGTTGTGATGCGACGGCGCTACTGCCCTGACGCAGCATTCCGCACCATCTCAGCGGTGAGCGGGTCGCTGATGTTCAACCCGTAAATGGCGATTAACCCGATGGCGCCAGCGACGATCAGATAGTAGAAGGTAGGAATCGCGGTTTTGCGCAGCGTCGCGCCCTCCTGCCCCAGCAGCCCTACGGTCGCCGAGGCGGCGACAACGTTGTGGATGGCGATCATGTTGCCAGCCGCAGCGCCGACGGATTGCAGCGCCACAATGGCGGCCCCCGAAATCAACAGCCGCTCGGCGACGCCATGCTGGAAGAGGCTGAACATCAGGTTGCTGACGGTGTTGCTGCCGGCGATGAAGGCGCCCAACGCGCCGATGGTCGGCGCAAACATGGGCCAGATGCCGCCCACATTCACCGCTACCCACTCCGCCATGCTGATCGGCATGCTGGCAATGCCCAGCGCGTTGACGCCGGAGTTGATGTAGACGCGCACCATCGGCACGGTGAAGATCAGCACAAAGCCCGCGCCAAGAATGACCTTGCTCGAATCGCTGATCGCCGCCTGGAGTTCGTTGCGACTCATGCGATGGAGGAAGAAGGTGATCAGCACCACCACCACCAGGATCGACGCAGGGAGATAGAGCGGCGTCGTCGAGGCGGTAATGCCTGTGCCGAAGATGTCCTTCCACTCGATCTTCAGGATCGAGCGCAACGTCGAGCCGATGGGCAACTGCGGCAGGCGGGTCAGCACCAGGAAGAACGCCACCAGCAGGTAGGGCGCCCACGCCAGCCAGGCGCTCATCAGCTTTTTGCCGGTCAGATCATCGAGCTTGATCTCGATCTGTCCGAGCCATTCCGGCTGCCACTCGCCCGGAGGAGCGAAATCCCACGTATCCTTCGGCAGCAGGAACCCGCGGCGCGCTGCCGTTACCACGATTGCCAGCCCCGCCAGCGACCCCAACAGCGAGGGAAACTCCGGTCCCAATAGAACGCCAGTGAGCGTATAGGGAATGGTGAACGCCAGACCGCTGAAAATCGCAAACGGCGCCATCGACAACCCTTCCGTCCACGATTTGTTCTTCCCGAAGAAGCGGGTCATCATCATGACCATCAGGAGCGGCATGAGCGTTCCGGTAATGCCGTGGATGATTGCGGCGCGCGCTGCAATAAGGCGCAGGTAATCGTTCAGCGTTAGACCAATTGCTGCGAGCTGCGCGCCCAGTTCGGGCGTATCCAGCCCGCCGCGCGCGCCGACCAGGATCGGCGTTCCCACTGCGCCAAACGTCACCGGCGTGCTCTGCACCATCATGCCAATCATCACTGCCGCCATCGCCGGAAATCCGAGCGCCACCATCAGCGGCGCAGCGATCGCTGCCGGTGTGCCGAAGCCCGAGGCGCCTTCGATAAACGAGCCGAACAGCCAGCCGATAATGATCGCCTGCACGCGACGGTCGGCGCTGATGGTGCTGAACCCATTGCGGATGACGGCGACGGCGCCGGAGTGCTTCAGGGTGTTGAGGAGTAAAATCGCGCCAAAGATAATCAACAGGATGTCGAACGTGATGAACAACCCCTGAATGGTCGATGCGACCACCCGCATAAGCGGCACCTGCCAGGCAAAAAGCGCAATCAGCACGGCGAAAACGTAGACAATCGGCATTGCCCGTCGCGCGGGCCAGCGCAGACCGACGAGCAGCACCGCAGCGACCAGAATAGGACTGAACGCCAGAAATGCTTGTAAACCGAGACTCATAACGTCCCCTACCTCCTGCTTCACCATTGAACAGAGCGCAGACAGGGCGCTGCGCACACGAAACCCTCCCGGCTCGCGCCGGGTCTGCCACGGTCATGGTGTCATTGCTGGACGGAGACTTCGTGGTATCGCGCACATCATAACAGCACAACCGCCCGATTTCTGATAATGGTTGTCAACAGGTCATAACGAATTGGTAACTTTCAGGCGAGCAGCAAGGGGCGAGGGGTCCGGTTTTCCAGGGCGTGGCGGGCTGAAGCCCGGCCTGAGATCGGGCAAGCCCCGGAGGGGCTTCCACCTCACAAGATTGGATGTTTCAGCAAACCCTCATGTTGCATTACCCGTTCGAGGCATCAGGACGCCCCAACTGCCCCTTCTCCCCTTGTGGGAGAAGGGGCAGGGGGATGAGGGGAATGAATCATTGGGACGTAGCAAACGCCTCTCTCACCTTGAAAACTCTACCCTTGAGAGGAAGGGGGCGGGAGGATGAGGGAAAAAACAGCGTCATTCATGGCTCAAGCCCCATAAGCCGCAGGCGACCCTCGCAAATCTCGCGCAGGGAGGCGTGGTATTATCTTTTACGAAAGTCTCGCCGGAACCACAATGATTGCGAAGCGTTGCGCCTTTGCGTCAGTCTCAGGAGACTCTTATTTCTTCACGAGATCTGAAGACAAAGCTGCTACGATACAATACGCAGAGGACTGCCAGTTGAGCGTGTCGAGACCGGCGCTCCAACTAACAGGAGGGTCAACCAGACATTGAACACTCTTGCCTGCGTTGACACCTCGCGGTTGGCGTGGGCTGAGCCTGTCGAAGCCCATACCAACCGCTTCAGGTGCAGGCTCGATTGTCCAGGTGTTATTTATTTGATCTACCTACAAGCTGCGCATGATCACCTGGCACAAAACAAACAGTCAGACGCGAGGAGATGATGGATACCGATGATCGTCCAATAGGACGCATTCTGACGCGGCGCGAGGTTCTGGCGCTGCTCGGCGCCTCCGCCGCCGCGCTGCTGGTCGGCTGCGGCGCGACGGGATCGAGCGGAACCGCCGCGACGCCGGTCGGAAACGCACCCCCCGTCGCGCCGATCCGACCGGAGGCGACCGCCACATCTGCTGTGCAAATGGAACCGTCGCCAGGAGCGCTATCGGCGCCGACAGTCGCACCAGAGGCGCCGTCTCCCATTGCAACCACAGCGCCGACGGTCAGCGCTGACGCGGGAAGCAGACCGGTTCCTGCATGCGTTGTGCGCCCTGAGCAGACGGCGGGACCGTTCTTTGTCGATGCGCGTCTGAACCGCGCGGACATTCGTTCCGACCCCGTCAGCGGCGTTGTCAAAGAAGGACTGCCGTTGCTGCTCACGTTCGTGGTCAGCCAAGTCAGCAGCGCTGGCTGTACGCCGCTCAGCGGCGCAATGGTGGACATCTGGCACTGTGATGCCCAGGGCGTCTATTCTGATGTGCGCGACCCTCGCATCGACACGCGCGGTCAACAGTGGCTGCGCGGCTACCAGATGACCGATGCCAGCGGCGTTGCAACATTCACGACCATCTACCCCGGCTGGTATCCTGGACGCACTGTTCATATCCACTTCAAAATCCGCACCGCCAATGCCGCCGGGCAGGTCTACGACTTCACATCGCAGCTTTACTTCGACGACGCCATCAGCGACGTCGTGTTCGCCCAGCCGCCCTACGCGAGCCGGGGACGCCGCACGACCCTCAATCAGAACGACGGTATCTTCCGACAGAGCGGCGACCAACTGATGCTGAACCTGACGCCGCTTGATCAGGGGTATGCGGCAACCTTTGAGATCGGGGTAAATCTCGGGTAGGAGGCTTATTCGCCAGTATAACCACAGAGGCGAGCCAATATAACCACGGAGGTGCAGAGAACACAGAGAGAGTTATTCGCTTATTCGCTAACCCGTTCGTGTATTCGTTGACGTCATCCACATATTCGCTGACGCGCAGCGTCATATCACCACAGAGACACAGAGAACACAGAAAGGGTTATTCGCGAATTTGCTGACGCCATTCGTTTATTCGTTGACCCATTCGTCAAAGCCATTCGCTTATTCGTCAACGCATTCGTTGACCCATTCGCTGTCGGGAGAAATGTGTGGAACCAACCGAACGCGATCCGTGGGGCGACCGGTTCAGTGACGCGGAACGCGCGCTCCTCGCGCCGTTTGTGACTGACGTCGATGCGCCGGTCTTTGGTTTGCGCAACCTGCCTGATGTGGTGCGCGGCGCGCTCTTCTCGCGCTATAGCCGCTCCGACAAGAGCCTGCGCCGCATCCTTCTCGACGAGTTCATTCAAGCGCCCGAAGCCGACTTTCAGGCGATTGTGGCGCTCAGCGCCGACACCGCCGCGCATCAGATCGTCGCTGTGCACCGCGCCGAAGCGTTCTACGAGCGCGTTCTGATCGGCTATGGCGATGACTCGGTGGCAGAGTTAGGCGGCGCTCACGTCGCCTGCGAAGGGGTCAGCAACATCGCCGCCAAAGCGCTTGAAGACAACCGGATTGGCATCAGCCCGCTCGAAAAATCGACCCGTTACGTCGCGTTCAACCGCAAGGTCGAAGGACGATACCGCTACCTCCGCGAAGCGACGATCATGGCGTCGCGCCACGCATCCGCTTACGAAGCGGCGATGGACCATCTGTTCGACACCTATTCGGCATTGATCGAACCGACGCTTACCGCCGTTCGCGCGCACGTTCCCTGTGACGAGGGCGTTTCTGAGCGCGCCTACGCCAGCGCCACACGCGCCAGGACGTTCGACTTGCTGCGCGGGTTGCTGCCGATGGCGACGTTGACCAACGTCGGGTTGTTCGGTAATGGGCGCGCATTTGAGTATCTGCTGACCAAACTGTACGCATCGCCGCTGGCGGAGCTGCAATCGCTGGCGGCAGCATTGCAGCGCGCGCTCGATGATCAGATTCCTTCATTTGTCAAGCGCGCGAAGAGCGAGCGCGGCAGAGCGTATCAGGCGTATCTGCGCGAAACGCGCCAGGAAACGCAGGCGCTGGCGGACGCAGTCGCACATCGGCTGCGCGAGGTGATGCCGCCGGTGAACGACGCTGTACCAGTAACCCTTGTATCGTTTGACCCCGACGCCGAAGCGCGGGTCGTAGCCGCCATCCTCTACCCGCATCTCGATGTGCCGCTGGCAGAAGCGCGCGCCCTGGCGGACGCCATGACCGCTGACGAACGCGCCAGCCTGATCCGCGCGTATGTCGGCAGGCGCGCCAGCCGCTTCCATCGTCCGGGGCGCGCCTTTGAGGAAGCGCGCTATACGTTCGATCTGCTGGCGGATATTGGCGCCTACCGCGATCTCCAGCGCCATCGGATGCTGACCCAGGAACGACAACAGTTTGGCGTGCAGCACGGATATGTCGTGCCGCCGGAGATCGATGAGTATGGGTTGGGCGCGCCATTTCGCGCGGCGCTGGAACAGGCGGGAGCAGTGGTCGAAGCCATTGCCGCTGATCTGCCTGAAGAGTCTCAGTATGCCGTTCCATTCGCCTACCGCGTGCGCTGGCGCATCACCCTCACCCTGCGCGAAGCCTATCATTTGTGTGAACTGCGCAGCTCGCCGCAGGGTCATCCCGGCTATCGGCGGATCGCTCAGGAGATGTACCGCCAGATTGCCGCCGTGCATCCGCTGCTGGCGGAAGGCATGCGGTTCGTTGACATGAATGAGTATGCGCTCGAACGTCTCGATGCTGAACGTCGCCTCGACGAGAAACGGCGGCGACTGGAGCAGGGATGATGCTCTTGCATAAAATCGGCACACCCCGGCTGGCGGTCGAAACCGCGCCTTGGGGCGCGTGCGCGCCGGGCGTCGGCCTGCGCCGACGCTTTCCGGCGCACAGGCGGGCGTCGCACCCGTAGCCCGCAGTTATGAAGACTCAGTATTTCTTTAGGTAGACCGCCAGAGGCGCGTCCCCTTCGACAGGCTCAGGGGACGCGCCGCCGCCTGCCCTTCGACCCTTCGGCAGGCTCAGGTCGCAGGGCGCGGGCGACGGCGTATGCCAGACTTGGTACTTAATGGTCTTCAGCCATCGGGCGAGATCGTGGCAGCCCGCGCAGGCAGGCTTCGCACCCATAGCCCGCGACTTCAGTCGCCGGGCGGGTAGGCGGATAGCGGAATAATTATTCAAAAACCGTCAGCCGCCGGGCAGATGAACGCATAGCGGAATAATTATTCAAAAAACCATCAGCCCTTGCACTCTTCGACCACATTTATGAACCAATTCCCTGATACACAGCATTCACCTACGCCAGTCCAGTCCAGCGCCGGTTGTCTCCTCGCAGCGCTGGTTGTGATTGTGATGTCAGCATGCGGCGTTGCGGCGCTTGTCCTGATTGCAGCGCCGCTGGCAAACGCGCGCACCGCCAGCGACATCGCTTTGCCAGCCGCCTCTTTTCTCTTTGGTCTGATCTTCCTGGGAGCGCTGGCGATCACGCGCGCGCCGCGGATGCGCGCAGCGCTGCACGCCTGGTTGCTGGCGCTGCCGCTAACATGGTTCATGATCCCGGCGACCCTGTTGCCTTCGTCGGAAGCGCAGGTCGCCGCTGTTGTGCGCGCGGCGTTGATGACGGCGTACCTCGGCGCGCTCTGGCTCGTGGTGCGCTGGCGTTTCCCGGAGAAACGAACCGAAACCGGACGGACGGGCATACCGCTCGCGGCTGGCGCTGCGGCGCCGCTGGCGCTCCCCTGGCTGGCATGGGGCGCCCTGGGGTCATTGCTTGACATTCTGCTCGGTCTCGTCGCCGCCTGGTTGTTTGGCGCGACTGCCAGCCTGCTGGTTGCGCGGGTCTATCTGCGTCCCCTCCCCGCCGATCCAGACGGTCCGGGGTTGTTTACAGGCGGCATTGTGATTGGGGTGCTCCTGCTGATCCTGGGGTGGAACATCGGCGTCGCCGGGCAGTCATTGCTGCTGCTGCCGCTGCTGCCAGCGCTGGGGTGGCTGGCAGGCGCCGTCGCTGGCATTCGACGCGGACGCGCGCCCGACGCGCGGGCGCTGGCGCTGTTCGTTGCGCTGGCGATTGCGCCGCCGCTGCTGTTCGCCGACCCGGATACGCTCCATGTCGAATTGCTGGCGCAGGGGCGCGAGGGGATCGTCTGGGCGATAAGCGCAACCGGGATCAGTGTGCTGCTGGCGTTCATCCTGTCGGGCGTGATGCCGCCGCTGCGCCAGGCGATGGCGCGCGCGCCGCAGGCTGGCGTCGCGGGCGCTGCGGCGCTCTGGCTGGCGGGCGCTGCGGTGTATGGCAGCGTCGGGCAGCCTGGCTTGTACGGCGACCGGCTGTTCGTCATTCTGAAGGAACAGGCAGACCTGTCTGCGGCGGCTTCGATCAACGATTATCAGGCGCGGCGGCGCGCCGTGTACGAGACCCTCGTGCGCCACGCGGACGCGACGCAGGAGCGGCTGCGCGACGATCTCGCCCGTCTAGGCGTCTGGCATCGCCCCTACTACCTGATGAACGCGCTGGAAGTCGAGGGGGGCGTGCTGATGCGCCTGTGGCTGGAAATGCGCCCGGAGGTGGATCGGGTCATTCCCAATCCGGTGCTGCGTCCGCTTCCTGAGCCGCTGGAAGCGGAAAGGGGCGCCATGCCCGCACCCGACGAACCGCCCTGGAACCTGACCATGATCAACGCCGACCGCGTCTGGAACGAGTTGGGCGTGCGCGGCAAGGGGGTGGTCATCGGGTTGATGGACAGCGGAGTCCAGTGGGATCACCCGGAACTGCGCGACAGTTATCGGGGGGTGCGCGCGGATGGCACAGTCGTCCACGACTACAACTGGTACGACCCGTGGGGCGGCGCGGCGGAACCGATGGATTACAACGGGCACGGGACCTTCACCCTGAGCGCCGCAGTCGGCAACCGCGTCGGGGTTGCGCCCGATGCGACCTGGATCGCATGCGTCAACCTGGCGCGCAATGTCGGGAACGCCGCGCGCTACCTGGAGTGCATGCAGTTCATGCTGGCGCCCTTTCCGCCGAATGGCGACCCGTTGCGCGACGGCGACCCGGCGCTCGGCGCCGATGTGACGAACAACTCCTGGGGGTGCCCGCAAGACCTGGAAGGATGCGACCCGAACTCGCTCCTGCCCGCAGCCGAGGCGCTGCGCGCCGCAGGGATGGTCACCGTCGCTGCGGCTGGCAACGATGGACCGGCGTGCAGCAGCCTGAATGCGCCCCTCGCGCTCTACGACGCCGTCTTTACCGTCGGCGCCGTGAACAGCGATGGTCTCATCGCCCCCTTCAGCAGCATCGGTCCTGTGCTGGCGGACGGCAGCGGGCGGATCAAGCCGGACATCGCTGCGCCGGGGGTCGACGTGCTCGCCGCAGCGCCGGGAAGCGGCTACACGACCGGCAGCGGCACCTCGATTGCGGCGCCTCATGTCACTGGCGTAGTTGCGCTGATGTGGTCGGCAAACCCGGCGTTGATCGGCGACGTCGAGCGCACGGAAGAGATTCTGCGCACAACGGCGCGACCGGCGCCGCAGGAAGGGGCGGCGCCGGCGCCGTGCGCGGGCAGCGATGACGCAACAACCCTGGCGATCCGTTACGGCGCCGGGATTGTCGATGCGTACCGGGCGGTGCGCGCCGTCCGTGCGATTTGACAGCCATGGCGCGCAACCTTTACAATTCAGGTAGTGTAGTAGTGAGGAGAGGACGGAGCGTTCGCCGCTGCATCGACGCGGCAAATGCCATACCCTGGACGTGCGGGCGCGCGCCGCCGCTCCAGTTTCATCGCGCACACGAGGTGCCATGCGCCTGATACTCTACCTGGGCAAGGGTGGCGTCGGCAAGACGACCACTGCGGCGGCAACTGCGGTGCGAGCCGCCGAACTCGGCTACCGCACGCTGGTAGTCAGCACCGATGTGGCGCACAGCCTGGCTGATGCGCTTGATCATCCGCTGGGACCGCAGCCGACCCAATTGACCGACCGCCTCTGGGGGCAGGAAATCAATGTGCTCGAAGAGGTGCGGCAACACTGGGGCGAGTTGCGCAACTACCTGGCGGGATTGCTCAAACGTCGCGGCGTCAGCGATGTTGCATCGGAAGAACTGGCGATCATCCCCGGCATGGAAGAGGTCGTCAGCCTGCTCCATATCCGGCGACAGGCGCGCGAGGGCAACTTCGACGCCGTGATAGTCGATGCTGCGCCGACGGGCGAAACCATCCGGCTGTTGACAATGCCGGAAACGTTTCAGTGGTATGCGGCGCGGGTGATGGATTGGGACCCCGGCACCAAGAGCGTCGCCAAGCCGCTGGTGCGCGCCCTCATTCCGGCGACCAACGCCTTCGAGACGCTCGAACGCTTGACGAAAGGGGTCGAGGCGCTGCGCCAGATGTTGACCGATCCCGACATCAGTTCGTATCGGCTGGTGGTCAACCCGGAGCGCATGGTCATCAAAGAGGCGCAGCGCGCGGCAACGTATCTGGCGCTGTTCGGCTACCCCGTCGATGGCGTGGTGCTCAACCGGGTCCTGCCGCGCAGCGCGGTCGTCGGCGAATTTATGGAGCGCCTGTACGAAATGCAGTCGTCGTACCGCAAAATGGTGCACGATCTCTTCGCGCCGCTGCCGATCTGGGAAGCGCCACATTACCCGCACGACATCCGGGGGATCAAGGACCTTTCGCAGGTCGGGCGCGACCTGTTCAAGGACGAAGACCCGACGAAGGTCTTCTTCCGCGGCACAACGCAGGAAATTGTGCGCGATGGCGATGAGTACGTCATGCGCCTGCCGTTGCCGCACGTCGAAATTGGCAAGGTGTCGATCACCAAGCGCGGCGACGAGTTGTTCATCGCCATTGGCAATTTCAAACGCGATATGATCCTGCCGCTGACCCTCGCGGAGCGACCGGCGAAGCGCGCGGTGTTTCGTGAAGGAGTGCTCGAAGTGCGCTTCGGCGCGCCGGAAACGGTCGAGCCGACGGCGGCGTCTGCGAACGGATAGAGACCGTCTCATGGAGTGAGTGCATATGATCACGGAAGAACTGGTGCGTAGCGCGCTCAAGAATGTGTACGACCCCGAAATCGGGATGGATATCGTCAATCTGGGGCTGGTGTACAACATCGACATTCAGGATGGCGGTCGGCGCGTGGTGGTCGATATGACCCTGACCACCCCTGCATGCCCTGCCGGACCGCAGATCCTCAACCAGGCGAAGCGCGAAATCGAAAGTCTCAGCCAGGTGTACAGCAATCTGGAAGATGTGCAGATCAACCTGGTGTGGACCCCCTTCTGGAATCCTTCGATGATGAGCGAAGAAGCGCGCGAGGAGCTGGGGTTTTTCTAAGTCGCATCCAGAATCATTTGTCAGGAAGGCTGTGGGGGCGCGGCATGCCGCGCCCCCACAGCCGATTCATCAAACACTCCCCTCCCGAAAACGCCCCCAAACCGAGTGATGCGGGGTCGAAACACCCCAAACACCAAAACCACGAAAA
>JAUQOW010000265.1 GCA_030550675.1 Chloroflexota bacterium | reverse complement strand
GGTCCCGCCGCATCCGTCCGCGTGGCGCAGGCGTCGGGGGTGTTCGTGGTGACGACGGCTGAGGATGTGGAGGGCGCAACGTGCCCGGTCTCGACTAGCGGCAATCCTGCCAATCCATTCCCTACGTGTTCGCTGCGCCAGGCGATCAGGGCAGCGAACGCGGCTGGCGGCGGGACGATCAGGTTCAATATCCCGCCCTCTGGTCCTGCGTTTGAAACGAATGGCCTCTACCGGGCGATACGTATCCGGGTGCTTGATGTCTACGGTCCGCTGCCTGAGCTTGCAGGCAATATCACGATTGATGGAAAATCGCAGGAGTTAAACTGGCCCGATCAAGCCAATCTGATCGGTCCGGAGATTATTATTGACGGTTCGGAATTGCTTGATCGCAGCGGTATCCGGTTGGTGGGGCAAAATAATATCGTGCGCGAAATCGCAGTGGTTAATTTCAAATCGAGCAGCGCCACGCCAAGTTTTGGTCGGGGAGTCGGCATTGATGTGGTCAGCGGCAGCGGACATCGAATCGAGGGCAATTATGTCGGGATTGACCCGGTCTCGCCCACGCTGACGCTGAGCGGGAATGGCTTTGCTGGCATCTGGGTCGAGCAGGATGCGACCGATACGGTAATCGGCGGGTTGCGCACCGATCCGTCGAAAGCCAATTTTATTAGCGGTAACAATCTGGATGGCATTGTTGTTCAGGGTCCGCGCACAAAAATCCAGGGCAACTTCATTGGCGTGGGACGCCTGCTCACCGCCGAGACGTTTCAGTTGCGCAACCTCGGCGCCGGGATAATTGTCCGCTATGCGGATGGTACGATTATTGGCGCCACGCCGACCGAGCCAGACCCGGCATATGGTAATGTCATCGCCGGTAACAATAATTTCGGAATTGTGATCAACGGCGGAACGAATACGCAGATCGCGGGCAATTATATCGGTCTTGGTTCAAATGCGGCTTCTCAATTGGTCGTCAGCATTCCAAACGCGGCTGGCGGCATTGAGGTGCATTCTGAGGAGTTTTTGGTCAGCAATATCAGCATTGGTCTGCCGTCGCCAGATTTGGGGACCAACCAGTTGCGCAACTTTATCGCCGGTAACACTGGCCCTGGCATTGCGCTGCGCGGCGATCGCCTGAGTAATATTCGGATCGTCAATAACTACATTGGTCTGAACGATCTCGGTCTCCCGGTCAGTGGCGCGAACAACGCTGGCGGCGGGATTGTTATCGAGCGTGGGGCGCGCAATATCACGATCGGCGGCGCGACGCTCAATGAGCGCAACGTCATCTCCGGCAACACTGGCGACGGCATTGTGGTGCGCGGGCGCAATCCGTTTCTGATGACGCAGGACAACACGATCATTGGCAACTACATCGGCACGCGCGTCGATGGGTCGCTGACTGGCTCCGGCTTTGCCAACCGCTCCGGCATCGTGATCGGCGACCATGTGCACAACACGGTCATCGGGCAGCCGGATGCGCCGAACCGCATCGGGTTCAACCTTCAGTACGGCGTGGCGATTACCGGCACGAATATTCTGACGACGACGCTGACGGACAATGCGATCGTCTGGAATGGGCTTGACGGCGTGTATGCCATTGGCGCGGTCAACCTCAGCATCACCGGCGTCACTACGCCGACGCTGATTGCCAGCAATGGGCAGAATGGCATACGGATCGACGGCGGGCAGTTGATCACTATCGAGAATGCCGTGCTCTCCGACAATGGCGATGACGGCGCGCGCCTGGCGAATGTGGCGCAGACGACGCTGCGCAACGTCGTTGCGACGCAAAACGACGATGGCATCGACATCACCAGTGCGGTCGAGACGCTGATTGAGACCAGCCAGGCGAACAATAACCGCGAAAACGGGTTGCGCTTCACTAACGGCGTCACCACGACCCTCACTGGTCTGGTGTTCCAGCAGAATGCGTTCAACGGGCTGTCGCTCACCGGCGTGCTGACCGCCACGCAGATCGCATCGAGCCAGGCGATCAGCAATACGCTCAACGGCTTTCTGATCAGCGGCGCCACCGATGGCATGACCATATTGGACAATACTATCAACGGCAGCGGCGCGGCGGGCATGGCGCTGACGCTGACGCCGGGACCGGCGCCGGTGCGCGATGTGATCGTCTCTGGCAATAGACTCGACCGCAACGCCTTCCTTTCGCCCGCGTTCGGCATCCAGATCAGCGGCGGCACGGAGGCGGTGACGGTCACCGATAACTTTGTCGATGGAACGCGCAACGGCGGCGGCGTGCTGCTGCCAGCGGCGAACCGCATGACCCTCGGCGGCAATAGAGTGCGTTACAACAACGGTCCGGGATTCCGCGTCGAAAACGGCAGCGACCGCGTGATCATCGAGGGGAATGAGGTCGTCTCGAACACTATCGGCATCGAGGTGCGCGGCTCGACGACGATCAGCACGGTCGTGCGCTTCAACACCATTTCGTTGAGCGGCGCGACCGGGTGGGGCGCAACCGGTCCGGGCACGGGCGTGGCGGTCACCGACGCGCAGCGCACGCTGATCGAAGGAAACACGATCGTGACCAACCTGGGCGCAGGGGTTCACGTGAGCGGCGCAGCAGCGCAGACGCAGATTATGGGGGGCAATGAGATTGCGAACAATCAGGGCGCGGGGGTTCACGTCAGTGGCGCAGCGTTGCAAACGCAGATTGTAGGGAATACGATTGTCAACAATGCGTATGGCGTTGTAGTCGGCGCGCCGGTCGGCGGTCCGCTCACGCCGCCATACCCGCAGCAGACGCGGATCACCAGCAACAGCATCAGCGGCAACGGCATTCCGCCGGATAATCTCGTCGGGCGCGGCATTGTGCTCAACCCCGAAACGCCAACCGGCGGCGTCGCTGGCAACCCGAACAATGACATTGACCCGCCGCTGGCGTCGTCGCTGCGCATGAGCGCCGCCGGGACGCTGACCGGTCAGGTCGATACGATGAACGCTCCTGGCGGGTGCCCGGAAATCGGCGGCGCGCGCTGTCTGGTGCAGGTTTTCCGCCCCAATCAGACGACACTGGACGGTCAGGGTGAAGAGCTTCTTGGGGAAACAGTGGTTGACGCCACCGGCGCGTTCACCGTCACGGTCGGCGGCATTCCGCGCCAGTTGACGCTCACGGCGACCGACCCGCTGAGCAACACCTCGCGCTTTGCGATCTTCACGCCGCAGCCAGCGCTCAGCATCGGCGCGCCGCAGGCGCAGGCGGCGGATCCGGGTCAGGTGATCACCTATACCCACGCTGTCACCAACACCGGCAACATCGAATTGACCGATGTGCGCATCTCGGTGACCACCTCGCGCGGGTGGGAGAACCTGTCGCCGCCGATTGCGATTCAGCCGCCCGGTTCGTTCGGATTGGCGCCGGGCGAGTCGCGGGCGATTACGGTTTCGGTGCGCGTGCCGACCGGCGGCATCCCGCAGGCGGCGCCGGGAACCGATCTGATGACCGTGCGCGCCGATGGGACGACGATCAGCGGCGGCAATACCTACACCGCCACCGCGTCGCTGGTGAACACCACAACGGTCAATCCTCGCATCTACCTGGAACTGACGCCAGCATCCGTTGAAGGACGCGGCAATCCGGGCGTGACGGTTCCCTATTCGTTCCAGGTGCGCAACACTGGCAATATCTCGGCGACGACCAGCATCACCGCAACGTTCGACGATCCGGTGTTCGCGGTGAACTGGCAGCGTTCGCTGCCGACGACGAGCCTGACGATCCCGCCAGGCGAAACGCGCGCCTTCTCGCTGACCGTGACGGTGCCGCCGGAGAGCGCCAACCCGATTTCTGGCACCTTTGCCGATGTGACGGTGAATGTCACGCCGACCAGTCCAGTGGATCCGTCACAAGCCAGAACTGCAAAAGCGCGCACCATCGTCGGGCAGGTGTCGCGGGCGCAGATCACGCCAGCCAGCGCCGAAAAGGAAGGCGCGCCAAGCGAAACGGTCACCTTCCTGCATGAGATTACGAACCTCGGCAACGGAACTGACACGTTCCAGATTCGCGGCGTGCCGGCGCTGGGCAGCCAGGTGCGCTTCACCTCGCTCACGAGCGGCGTGTCGATCAACAGCGAAGGACGCTTCACCCTGAACCAGGGCGCTACGGCGATTATCCGGGTTGAGGTGACAGTCAATCCGCAGCTTGCCAACGGCAATGTTGAGAATGTCTTCATCGAACTCAGAGACCTGAATGGCAACGTCATCGGCGGCGCATTCGCGCAGGACCGCGTGCGGGTGGTCAGCCCCATTCGCCGGGTCTACCTGCCGCTCGTCGTCCGGTAAGGTCGTGACGGTGTGAGTCACGCCACGACCATAGTGCGCCTGGCGCGGGCTGAGCCTGTCGAAGCCAGCGCCGGACGTCGGGGTCAGGCGCAGTGAGCAATCTGTAGAAACTGAGGTGTCCTTTGGCGCGCGCATATCGTCTGATCTTCGTTCTTGCCTTGCTGGCGTGCTTCATGATTGCGCCGGCGCCGTCGGCGCTGGCGGCGACCTTTACCGTCAACAGCACCGCTGATGATGACGACGCCAGCCCTGGCAACGGCGTCTGTCAGACGAGCGGGGGCGTGTGTACGCTGCGCGCGGCGATCCAGGAAGCCAATGCGCTGGCGGGACCGCATACGATTGCGTTCAATATTCCAACGTCGTCGCCGGACTACAATACGGCTGGCTTCTGGCGCATCCGTCCGGCGAGCGCGCTGCCGGCGATCACCGCCGGGAATGTGACCATCGACGGCAGAACGCAGCCGACGGGAAACCCCTCCTGGACGCACCCGCGCATTGTGATCGACGGCTCGCTGATCACCGGCGGCGCGAATGGGCTGACGATCACCTCGTCGGGGAACACCATTCGTCGTCTGACGATCCAGAACTTTGCGGTCTCTGATATTCTGTCGGAAACGAACGGCAACGGCATTTTGATTAGTGGTTCGGCTGCGACAAACAACCGCATTCACGGATGCTACCTGGGCACGTCGCCGGATGGCGGCAGCGTGGCGAGGAACCATGTTGCCGGTGTGCAGATTCGGAATGCCGGGAACAATGTTATCGGCAACCCGACGCCGGGCGCCGGTCCCGATATTGATACGGCGGGCGATAATGCGCTCGGCAACCTGATCTCCGGCAATGGTCGAACGGCTGGCACGGCGGCGAATGTCTATCTGACCGCGTCGCTGAGCTACGACAACGGGCGCGGTAATGTGATCCGCGGCAACCTGATCGGGACGAATCTGGCGGGCACTGCGAAGATCAGCGGCGATACCGGCAATCAGCGGTATGGCATTCAACTCTATCAGTACCTGGACGATACCATTATTGATGCCAATGTCATTGCGGGGCACGACGCCGGATCCAGCGCCTATGGCATCTACATGTACGGCATCACCGTCGACGGGACGGATAGCCCGCGCGGTACAGTCATCAGCGGCAACGTGATTGGCACGACGAAAGGGGGAACCTCAACGACCCGCGTGCCCAACGGCGTCGGCATCTATATCGCGGGCGCGCATAACACGCTGATCGGCGGCGCAACCCCGGCGGCGCGGAATATCATCGCGGGCAATGGGGTGACGAATCCGAATGGTCACGGTATTCAATTGCGCAGCCGCGCAGTGTTCAACACCACTATTCAGGGCAACTACATTGGCCTGAACGCGAATGGCGCTTCGTTCGGGCGTAGCGGAACCGACTCACTGGGCAACCTGGGGCATGGTATTTTTGTCGAGAACAACGCGCGCCAGACGACCATCCGCGACAATGTGATCTCGAATAACTGGGGGAATGGCATTCGCCTGGCAAGCGATGGCGCGGTCGTCGTGGGCAATCGCATCGGGGTCAACACCGCTTCGCCGCCGGTTTCTGACGATACCTTCGCCAATGGGCAGGCGAGCATCTGGATCAGCCGTGGCACAACGTCCAGTACATCGCCAGGGAACCGGATTGGCGGCGCGAATCCGGGGGACGCCAATATCATCGCCTATGGGCTGGGATCGACGCCGGTGGCGGTGCAGATCCGCTCCGATGGGACGCCGAACACCTCGAACAACGAAGTTATTGGTAACTATATCGGTGTGGCGTCCACTGGTCAGCCGTTGCGCGCCAATCCGTCAGCGAGTTCGATTG
>JAUQOW010000264.1 GCA_030550675.1 Chloroflexota bacterium | reverse complement strand
CAGGTCGGGGGCGCCAATGATGCGACTGCGGGTGATGATGCCGAGATTGGCGTTCAGGATCACAACAATGTCAGGTTGAACGACCGTATCAGGCGCCAGTTCGACATCGGTCGGCGCGGTCAAAACCTTGCCCAGACCGGCAAGCTGGATATGGATGGTCAGAAAAGTTGCAATAAGGTTGCTGGTTATCTGATGTTCTGTTTCTGGCGCTGGCGTCATGTAGAGCACTCCTGAGATGATCTCGTAGCGGTTCCCGTCCTCCGGCAGCGCCGCATAATCGGCATATGTCCAGCGCCCCTGGGGCGGTCCGCCGAGAGGAGTGGCAACGGTGACGACGGGGAGGGTGTCGAGGAGGTCGAATACAGTCATAGACGCCTGCCTTTCGTGTCCTTTCGCCGACAATTGTAGCATGTCCGCCTGAGTCTTATCCGGGTACGGTCACGAATGGTCAAGACGTTCATCGCTCTGGCGGCTTGGTGCGCTTACTGCACGTTCGTGCAGCGTCTGGAAGCGCACGGACTCGCACAGATTGAGACGGATATCCATGGATTGGTCACCTTCGTTGACGGGCGGATCCGTGCGAATCCGTCGTATCCGCGTAAATCCGTGTTCTATTTATGCTGGAACCCATCTCACCTGCCATGCCCGCTCATACTGACGCCGAGCAGTGTTGCAACCGCAGCGAAGCGCTCTGTCCAGAGGCGCGCGCGCTGGTCGCCAGCGATGGCGCGCGCCGCCAGCGCTGCGTAGTGAGTGGTGCGAAGGGCGAAGATGTCGTTCTGGGCGCGCCACAGATCGATCTCGAACGGCAGCGCGCGCACCAGCCGCGCCAGGCTCAGCAGGCGGTCGAGAAGCGCTGATGACTCGGGGTCGGTCAGGAGCCGCGCGGTGACCTGTTCGACAGCACGGCGCAGTTCGCTGATCAACGGCTCGCGCGCCAGCGACACGCCTGCCCGACGCGCCGCGTCGATCAACGACCGCGCCCGGTCGAAGTCCGGCGGCTCCGTGGTCAGCGCCCGATAGACTGCCATGCTCATCGCATACTCGGCAGCCCTGGCGACTTCCGGCGGCAACGGAATGCCCTGGTTGGTGAGGAACGAAATGAGCGGCGTGTGCCGGTCGTACAGACGCTGATAGGCGGCGGCGGTCTCTTCGAGCGCGGGTGTCAGGATCGCCTGAACAATTGCGCGCTGCTCATCGTAAAAGACCGATTTGAGCGAGTAATCGAGTCGTCCGAAATGATTGGTCAGCGCCTGAACGACCCCCGCGAGATCGGCGCGTTCGAAGGCGGGGGAAATGGTGTGGAGCAGGTCGGCGTAGCTTGCTGCGCCATCTTCGGTGCGCACCCCGCCGATCAGGTTCTGGTCGCCGAGGTGCAGCACGCCGTAGCGCAGTTCCGCCGACTCAAGCGTAATAGTTGAAGTCACCCGCGCCACGCCCAGCGCCAGTTTTGCGTGACCGGCTTCCATCACGCGATGCCGTCGCTGCTCGACGGTGTAGCAGTAGACTTTGCCGGGTTCGCTCTGCACGTTGAAGAGCGACGTGGCGGCGTAGTGCGCCGCGACCTGACGCAGATCAACGACGTGCGGCAGCACCAGTTGCTCATAGACGCCGCGACCGTTGACGAACTGCGGGAGATTGCTCGGCGCTTCTGCCAGCCTTCGCAGGAACTCCGGCTCCAGGTCCTCGCCGTCGAGCGTACGCGCCAGTTGAATGGCGCGCGCCGCGTACTGCAACACCTGAACGGTTTCCAGCCCCGAAATCTCGGCGAAGAACCAGCCGCAACTGGTGTACATCAGCATCGCCTGGCGCTGAATTTCGAGCAGGTGCAACACTTCGACCTGCTCTTCAGCGCTCAACTCGCGCGTAGCATGCTCGGCGAGGAAGGTGTTGATCGACTCAGGCGAGCGGTCGAGCACTACCCGAATATAGTCATCCCGTGCCGCCCATGGATCGAGCAACAGGCGCTCGGCGGCGGTCTCGAACCGCGCCGCCAGTTTATCGCGCAGCCAGTCGAGCGCAGCGCGCAAAGGCGCGCGCCAGGTTTGTTTCCACCCTTCGCGTCCGCCGTTGCTGCACCCGCAGTCGCTGCGCCAGCGTTCGATGCCGTGGAAGCAGCTCCACGATGTGCATTCCGCAATCTGCACCTCGTGCGTTGGCGGATGAATGGCAAGGAATTCGGAATAGTTCGTCAGACGCGCCAGTCGCTCGCGTTCCAGGTAATAGAGCGCATACGCAAGCGCCATGTCGCCGCGCGGATGGTGGTGTCCGTAGGTTTCGCCGTCAGTAGCGATATGCACCAGTTGCGGTCCTGGACGTCCATTGAAACCGCCAAGCAGACGGTGGGCAAAGTTGCCGCCGTTATAGAGCAGCCCCTCGAATGCGACCGCGCGCGAGATCGGACCATCATAGAAGAAGATGACGATCGAGCGTCCCGATGGCAACCGCTGCAGATAGGGCATTGTCGGGTCGATCTTGCCGCCGCTGACGTCCTGCCAGGATGTCGCGCCAATCTTGCGCACGGCGCGCGCCTGATAGGGCGACAGAATGGTGAAGTGAATGCCGCACTCCGCCAGCGTTTCCAGCGTCTCGGTATCCACGGCGGTTTCCGGCAGCCACATCCCCTCCGGCATCCGCCCAAAGCGCCGCTCGAAATCGCGGATGCCCCAGATGACCTGCGTGCGCTTGTCGCGTTTGTTGGCAAGCGGCATGATGATATGGTTGTACGCCTGGGCGATCGCCGACCCGTGCCCTGAAAAGAGCATGCGGCTCTGCCGGTCGGCTTCGATGATGGCGTGGTACGTTGCCGGGACGTGCCGTTCGAGCCAGGCGAGCAGCGTAGGACCGAAGTTGAAACTGATGCGTGCGTAGTTATTGACGATGTGAATAATGCGACCATCGCCGTCCAGAATGCGTGACGCCGTGTTGGGCGTGTAGCATTCGGCGGCGATGCGCTCATTCCAGTCGTGATAGGGATGGGCGGAGTGCTGTGGTGCGATGGTTTCGAGCCACGGATTTTCGCGCGGCGGCTGATAAAAATGACCGTGAATGCAGATATAGCGTTCCAAACCTCACTCCTGTTTCTTCCGCTCTTCCCACAGTTCAGTAAACGTCTTGGGCGCGAACGGCGGAAAATCGCGCTGCTTCGTCCAGCCGTCGAGCGGCGGCGGCAGCCAGCCCACCTGACCGTTCCGCGCCAGTATGCGCGTGCCTATCGAGGCAAGTTTGCCTCCCAATCGATAGAGCGTCGGGTTAGTCATTGCCTGGCGCCAGCCGAACATCGCTGGCGGCTCATACGTTTCATACTTCCCGTTTTTTACGGCGTCGGCGCGCAACCGCAACAGCAGATCGGGAATAGCGATTTTGACCGGGCATGCCGATTCGCACGCACCGCACAGGCTCGAAGCATGCGGCAGTTTGTGCGCGTCCGGCAGGTCCGGTTGCAGCAGCGGCGTCAGAATGGCGCCGATTGGACCAGAATAGACCCCGCCATACGCATGACCGCCAATAGATTGATAGACCGGACAGGCATTCAGGCAGGCGCCGCAACGAATGCACATAAGCGACTCTGCGTATTTCCCGCCAATGATCTCTGAGCGGCGATTGTCGAGCAGCACCAGGTGGAACTCTTCCGGTCCGTCCGGCTCATGGGAGCGACGGGGACCGCTGATAATCGAGGTGTAGACCGAGAGGCGCTGCCCGGTCGCTGAGCGCGCCAGCACCTGCAACAGCACGCCGAGGTCGTCAAGGCTTTCGCAGATGCGCTCGATCCCCATAATGGCGACGTGAATACGCGGCGCAGTCACCGTCAGGCGGGCATTGCCTTCGTTCTCGACAATCACAATCGCACCTTCGTTCGCCACACCGAAATTCACCCCGCTGATCCCCATATCCGCCTGGAGGAAGCGTTGCCGCAGCACCGTGCGCGCCGTGCGGGTCATCGTCGGAATATCGTCCGTCGGTTCCATGCCCAGGTGCTTGACAAACAGATCGCGCACCTGCTCGCGGGTCTTGTGAATAGCAGGTGCAATAATGTGCGACGGAGTCTCACCGGCGAGTTGAATGATATACTCGCCGAGGTCGGTTTCGATGACTTCCAGCCCGGCGTGTTCGAGCGCCTCGTTCAGATGGATCTCCTCGGATGCCATCGACTTTGATTTGACGATGGTGCGCACGCCGCGTCGCTGCGCCAGATCGATGATATACTGGCGCGCTGCTGCGCCGTCCTCCGCCCAGCAGACATGCCCGCCGCGCCGTTCGACATTATCGGCGAGGCGCGCCAGCAGTTCATCAAGGCGCGCCAGCGCCCCGGCGCGAATAGCGCGCGCCTGATTGCGCAGCGCCTCAAAGTTATCGACGTCGGCGACCGCCTTCGCGCGATTGCCAATGAAGCGCGTCGTCGCCCGCTCAAGCGCCGTTTGCAGCATCGCATCGTGCAATGCCCCATCCACCCGCTCAACAAACGCAACCGTGTGTGTCGCCATAGCACTATGTCCTTCCCGTCTCTAACCCTTAACCCTTAACCCCTGATCTTGTTCGCCAGCACCTCAGCGAGATGGCACGCCCGAACCCGCGATTTCGACCGGCTGAGACCACCCGCAATTTGCGTCATGCAACTGGCGTCGCCAGTCACCACCAGGTCGCAGCCGCACTCTGCGATATGCGCCAGTTTCCGTTGCAACATCGCCTCCGAGATCTGATGCTGCTTGATCGCAAACAGACCGCCAAAACCGCAACACTCGTCGCTGCCCGGCAACGGCACAATGCGTGCGCCAGCGACGTGTTCGAGCAGGATGCGCGCTTGCCGACCCAGTCCCATATATCGCAGACCGTGACAGGCGTCGTGAATTGCAATCGCTCCATCATAGCGCGCGCCGACATCGGTGACGCCGAGAACATCGACCAGGTACTCGCTCAGTTCGTAAGTGCGTTGCGCCAGCTCTTTCGCTGCGGCTGCGTGGCGTGTGCCGTGGAACAGTTCATGATACAGATGGCGGATCATCGCGCCGCACGAACCGGACGGCAGCACCACGTCTCCCTGGTTGCGCAGGATTTCGATGGTGCGTCCCGCAACTGCGTAAGCGTCATCACGGAACCCGGCATTGAACGCCATCTGACCGCAGCACGTCAGTCCACGCGGCACGACCACCTCGACCCCCTGACGTTCGAGCAGTTCTGCTGCGGCAAACCCGATGTTGGGATAAATCTGATCAACAATGCATGTGACAAAGAGCACAGCGCGCCGATGCGGTTGCGCGGTCATCGAGGACCTCTTCTCTCTACTGAGACGATGCGTATCCCTGGTGCATTATAGCAAATGTCACGCCGCGCCACGCACAGCCGCGATTTCTAATGGATCTCTTATCTTCCGATTGCATCTTTTTTGAGGCGCCGCACGTCTATCATAGTGAAAATAGATATCGCGGCGGTCAACCACAATCGAAAGACTTCAAGAACGCTCCTTCGCCAGACAGCGCCGCCGCCATACTCCCTCTTTCACGGTCGCCAGTGAGCGACCGTTTTTTGGTTGGTGAATCAGGAGGGGCGTCCCCGGCAGGCGTCCGGCGTAGGGGCAACCACAGGGGGTTGCCCCCCGCATTATTGCCTGCGGTCGGCGGCGCCCGATGGAGGGCAGGCACGGGGTCCTGCCCCTCCACCGACGGGGGCATTCGCCGTGGGGGTGTCTCTGGCGAGCGCCCGGCGTAGGGGCGCCCCCCCCGAGGTTGTCCCTACACGTTATTGCCTGCGGTCGGCGGCGCCCGATGGAGGGCAGGCACAGGGACCTGCCCCTCCACCGACAGGGGCATTCGCCGTGGGGGTGTCTCTGGCGAGCGCCCGGCGTAGGGGCGCCCCCCCGAGGTTGTCCCTACACGTTATTGCCTGCGGTCGGCGGCGCCCGATGGAGGGCAGGCACGGGGACCTGCCCCTCCACCGGCGGGGGCATTCACCGGAGGGGCGCCCCTGACGAGCGCCCGGCGTAGGGGCAACCACAGGGGGTTGCCCCCTGCATTATTGCCTGCGGTCGGGGGCGCCCCGCCGGAGGGCAGGCACGGGGACCTGCCCCTCCACCGGCGGGGGCATTCACCGGAGGGGCGCCCCTGACGAGCGCCCGGCGTAGGGGCAACCACAGGGGGTTGCCCCCTGCATTATTGCCTGCGGTCGGGG
>JAUQOW010000263.1 GCA_030550675.1 Chloroflexota bacterium | reverse complement strand
GTCATATCGGTGCCGTAGAAATCGTTGTCGATCGAGCCAACCAGCCCGACCAGCGCCAGGAACGGGTATTGCGCCGCGGTCTCGCGCGATAACCTGCCGGTTTCGACCAGTTCCGCCAGCAGACCGGGCCACTCACGGCGAAATGTGTCGGCGCCGGTTAAGCTGCCGTCGCCGCCGATCACCACCAGGCGGTTGATCCCGCGCTCGATCAGGTTGGCAGCAGCCTGCAGGCGTCCTTCGCGGGTGCGAAACTCACGGCTGCGCGCCGTACCGATAATTGTTCCGCCGCGATGCATGATGCCGCCGACGTCATCCCAACTGAGCGGACGGATACGGTTGCCGCCCTCCACCATACCGCGGTATCCTTCATAAATCGCATACACCGGCACGCCCCGACTCAGCGCCGTGCGCACTACTGCGCGCAGCGCGGCATTCATTCCCGGCGCATCGCCCCCGCTGGTCAGCACGCCGATGCCTGTGGACTGAGTCATTCCGTCTCTCCTTCCATCGCTCTGCGCGTGGCAAATCATGCGCAACTGATCCTCTATTCCCCGTCGCGTATGATACCAGCCTTTCAATAGTGCGCGACTCGGAACCTTCGCGGACGACTCTTTACTGTATGAGTATGTGTATTATGGTATGATGCAGGTTAACAAGAGAAACAGGCATTTTGTAGCATGCGGGGAGTGGGTCTCGCACTCAATGATGAGCGAGAGGAGCGGAGCAATGGCGCCAATTCTTGTAATGGGTCTGGGAAATGTGGTCCTGCGCGATGAAGGATTGGGCGTGCACGCTTTACAGCGTCTGCTGGAGCGATACGCGCTGCCCGAAGAGGTCGAAGTGATCAACGCCGGTGCGCTTGGATTGTCGTTGCTCTCGTTCCTCGACGGCGTTGAAGACGTGCTGATCATCGATGCGGTTCACAGCGGCGGGCGATCAGGCGCGCTCGTGCGCCTCGAAGGGGAAGAGATCGCGCGCGCTGAAGCCATGCATCTTCTGCCGCAGGATGTTCGCCTGCACGAATTGATCGCCCTATACGGCGCAGAAGGGTCATCGCCGCAGCGATTGGTGCTGTGGGGAATGGCGCCAGCGACCTCGGAACCGGGACTGGAGTTGACCCCTGAATGCGAAGCCCGACTTGACGCCCTGGTCGATGCAGTGGCGCAGGAACTCCGCTCATGGGGCGTTGATGTCCAACCGCTCCAGGAGTGTCAGACTGGTTAGGAGAACGGCGCCGCCGGTTTCAGCCAGTCGGGCGGGGGACCGCCGTTGCAGATCGCCAGCAACTCGTCAATCGACTCCTCGATAGAGATGGCGCCCGCGAGCACCGGTTCGCGGTAGCGCGCCACCCAGGTGTAGATGCGGGGCCAGCCGGTGCGAAACTCATCGTACACCAACCGCGCCACCGGTCCGCTTGTCTCAAGGTATCCTGTTGCAATGAAATCATAGTCGGCGCGTTCACGGTCGTAGGGCACGCGCACGATCTCAGCGCGCCAGGCGCCGCTGCGCCACTCCATGCGTCCATAGCACGCGCGCGTATCACCATCGAACGGCAGCCCTACCGAACCGACATTCACCACCAGCGTCGAGTCGATCCGCCGGATAAGCGGGCGATGCGTATGCCCGACGACGATCAGCGGGCATGGCGGTGCAATCTGCTCGCGCAGTTCGTCGTCAGGAGTCGTCGCCAGCACATTGTCGCGGTTATGGCGCATCGAGGCATGCACAATGCGCGCCTCGCCGCCAACCGGATCGTGCAAACGCACAATCTCCGGCATCTTTTCGAGGTCCGCCGCCGCCGCGCCAAGCTGATCCGCCGTCCAGCGCACATTACGCCGGATAACGCCCTCAATGCCGGGGCGGTCGGTCGGATCATGAACGACGGAAATGACATAATCTTCGTGATTGCCGCGGATCAGGCGCCAGCCACTATCAGCGGCGCGCTCCTGAACAAAGCGCAGGCACGCCAGCGACGACGGACCGCGATTGACGATATCACCCCCAACCACAACTGCGTCGGGATGCCAGGCGTCGATATCGGCGGCAACGGCTTCGAGCGCGGGAAAGTTCCCGTGAATGTCGGCAAGAACGGCGAGTTTCATAGATCCTGTGGCGGCTCCGATTGTGACATCCTTTGTATAGTACCATGATCGAGCGTTGAACGTTGAATGTTTCATGTTGCACGTTGCACGTTAAATGTGGGCGGATGTTGGAAGGTGGGAAGGTGGGAAGGTGGAAGGTGGAAGGCGGGACGTGGCGGCGCCCTGCCCGACGGCGCGCCCGCGCGGGATGGGTGTAGGGGCGTGGCGGCGCCCCGCCCGACGGCGCCCCCGTTGACCGCAAGCGGACGGAAGACGTCCCCGACCTTCGAGGTCTTCGCCGCAGACCCTGATCTGCGATGGAACGTCTCCGGCGCACTGGTTCCTGACCGCTTCAGGAGACTCTGGCGGACCTCAAGGGTCTTGGGGCAAGGGCATTGCCAACGCCGAAGCGCAAAGACGCAAAGGCTGCCGCAGTGATTGCAAAACGTCGCGCCTTTGCGTCTTTGTATCAACCTTATTCCAGACGTGCATTCGATCCGCGCGCTACGATCCTATGCGCACGCGCGTCCCGGCGCAGGTTTGCACGTAGGCGTCCGGCAGCGCGCGCGCAATCGCGTGTTGCGCCTTCCACCCGGTGCAGTGCCCCGGCAGCACCATCTTCGGCGCCATTTCGACCAGCGCCGCAACGGTGTCGGGGATGATCGGCTCGAATACCCGCCCTGAAAGGTGGAGACCGCCGATGACGCCATAGATGTCTTGAATGCCGGTCAGTTTGCGGGCATAGTGAAGAATATTCACAATCCCGGAGTGGCTGCACGCCGAGAGCACAACCAGCCCCTGATTGCGCACATGCACCACCAGCGCCTGGTCGTCCCACAGCCATGGGTCCGGTTCCCAGGCGCCATCGGCGGTGCGGGCGAAATGTCCGGGCATCCCTTTCTCAAACGGCGTCACACGCTCAACCTGTCCGGTCACCAGCACCTGGTTGTCGATCAGAAGCGACGGATCGCGGCGCTCTACCAGAGTGACTCCCTCACGCTCAAGATCGGCGCGGTTTGGCGCCGGCAGGTGGAGTTCGTTCCCGCCGGGAAACAGCGCCTTGCGGTCGCGCCAGGCGTCGGGGTGCAGGATGAGCGGCAGCCGCCGGGGACCAAGACGCGCCAGCAGACCGGAGAGACCGCCATGGTGGTCGGTGTGACCATGAGAAAGCACAATCGCGCGCAGATCGGCGGGATTGATCCCCAGCACATCCATGTTGTGGACCAGCGTATCGCGCCCCATGCCGGTATCGTACAGGATCGACGTGCGCTGACCCTGCTGCTCGACTGTGACCAGCGCCGAGAAGCCGTGCTCCGCCAGGAGCGGCGCCTGCTCGAAACTCTCCCAGCGCAACGGCGCGCGCTGGACGTTGGGCGTACTGGGGAGAAGCGCATCCATGACGTTATCGACCAGAATAGTGATCTCGACAGCATCAACAGGCTGAAGGTCAACCGGTTGCGTTTCCATGCCACACCCTCCTTCGCAACGAACAGAGAGCCTGCCGGAGCCAGCCAGGGCGCCGTGGTTGAAGAAACGGACAGGGGTAGCAAGCGGGTCGCGGCGGCAGGCGACGTTAGCGCAATTATACGCAGGGCTGGCATATCAATGACAGTTGACGGTTGCTCGCCTTTGGGTTGTAATTCGATAATCTGCCGAATACGTCGCTGACTGCGTGCAGCATTTCTCGATAAAGGTGATGCGAAGATGCAAAAGCGCCAGGCTTCGCACTCAATACGATACCTTTACGCCTTTGCGTCAGCGTTCGTGAGAAACCATCCGGACACAGCGCGGAATATGGCATAATAGCCGCGCACACGAAGCGAAATCGCTCCGCACAGGAAAAGCGAGGTTTCCCAATGCCGCCAAAAATCGTGTTCATCGGCGCTGGCAGCACAGTGTTCGCCAAAAACCTGATGGGCGACATCCTGAGCTTTCCCGAACTCGCCGATGCAACCCTCACGCTGTTCGACATCGACCCGGAACGTTTGCGCACGTCCGAAGTCGTGGCGCATAAAGTCGCTGCGGCGCTTAATGCGCGCCCGACCATCGAGGCGATGACCGACCGCCGCCGTGCGCTCGATGGCGCCGATTATGCGATCTGTATGATCCAGGTCGGCGGTTATAAGCCGTGCACCGTGACCGACTTCGAAGTGCCGAAGAAGTACGGATTGCGCCAGACGATCGCCGACACGCTGGGAGTCGGCGGGATTATGCGCGGATTGCGCACCATTCCAGTGCTGCTCTCGATGTGCCGCGATATGGAAGAGGTGTGCCCCGACGTGACGTTCTTGCAGTACGTCAACCCGATGGCGATCAACTGTTGGGCGATCAGCCGCGCCAGCAGGATCAAGACGGTCGGATTGTGTCACAGCGTGCAGGGCACCGCCGAACAACTGGCGCGCGACATCGGCGTGCCGGTTGATGAAATCAACTATGTCTGCGCTGGCATCAATCACATGGCGTTCTACCTGCGCTTCGAGCGCAACGGCGAAGACCTCTACCCGCTCATTCGCAAAGTCTACGACGAAGGGCGCGTACCGGCGTGGAACCGGGTGCGCTACGAAGTGTTCCGTCGTCTTGGCTATTTCGTGACCGAGTCGAGTGAGCACTTCAGTGAATATGTGCCGTGGTTCATTAAGCGTGACCGTCCCGATCTGATCGAGCGGTTCAATATTCCGCTGGATGAGTATATTCGCCGCTGCGAAGTGCAGCTCGCAGGCTGGGAATTCGTGCAGTACAAACTCGACCATCCGGAAACCACGAGTTCCGATCTGCGCGCTGCCATGCGCGAACGTTCCAGAACCAACCCGTACCTCACGGATGAGTTCATCGAATATGTTATCAAGGCTGCCGAAGACCTTGAGTCGGGGAAAGTCGAGCGCAGCCACGAGTATGGCTCGCTGATCATCCACAGCCTGGAAACCGGTCAGCCGCGCGTGATCTACGGGAATGTTCCCAACTATGGGTTGATCGACAATCTGCCTCAGGGATGCTGCGTCGAAGTGCCGTGTCTGGTCGACAAAAATGGCGTCCAGCCGACGAGGGTGGGCGCATTGCCGCCGCATCTGGCGGCGCTTATGCAAACCAATATCAACGTGCAGGCGTTGACCGTCGAGGCGGCGCTGACTGGCAAACGCGAGCACATCTACCACGCGGCGATGCTCGACCCGCATACCGCTGCTGAACTCGACCTGGATCAGATCTGGGCGCTGGTGGATGACCTGATCGCCGCCCACGGCGACTGGTTGCCGGAATATCGGTAGAGCCTGCGAATAATCTCATGCAAAGGCGGCGAAATAGTGAGTTAGCGCTTGATTAACTTCCAGTTAACCTTGTGTTATCGATTGATAACATCGAGGTGATCGAAGCGCAACTCTCTTTTTGGTGCAATGCGTTATACTGTAAGCGAACCGGGGCGCCAGCCATTGGGCAGGCGTAGGAAACCGAAAAGGTTTCCAGGGGGATCATTGGATCCCCTGGCCCGGTTAAGATATTGCCTGTGGGTCCTGACAACACGAAGCGATGCGGTTCTTATGACTGCATCGCTTCGTGTTTTTCGGAAGAACGGTAGTGACGTTCCGGCAGCGCGCGCAGGCGCTCAGCCGCCTGTTCGGGCGTAATATCGCGCTGCGCTTCGGCAAGCAGCTCGAATCCGACCATGAATTTCCGCACGGTTGCGGAGCGCAGGAGCGGCGGGTAGGCATGCGCGTGGAGATGCCACGCCGGGTGGGGCGCGCCATCGGTGGGGCGCTGATGAAAGCCGAGCGAGTAAGGGAATGACACCTGGAAAAGGTTATCATAACGGGTGGTCAGGCGCTTGAGAATATCCGCCAGCCCCACGCGCTCGTCCGCCGTCAGGTCGCTGATGGCGCCGACGCAGCGGCGGCTGATGATCATCGTCTCAAAGGGCCAGACTGCCCAGAATGGAACCAGTGCGACGAAATGATCATTGGCGCAGACCAGACGCTCTTCGCGTTCGAGTTCGAGCGCCAGATAATCCCCCAGCAACGAACGTCCAGTCGCCGCCAGGTAGTCGCGTTGTGCGGCGTCCTCGCGCATAATCGTCAATGGCAGGCGCTCAGTGGCCCAGATCTGACCGTGGGGATGCGGGTTGCTGGCGC
>JAUQOW010000262.1 GCA_030550675.1 Chloroflexota bacterium | reverse complement strand
TTCAGCATCCCCAGCATTGTCGTAGGGGCGCCCCCCGGTGGGCGCCCGGCGTGTCCGTCGCCGATGGCGAGTCCGCTTGCGCGCGAAGCGCCAGCACCCCCGGTGTCGTCGTAGGGGCGCCCCCCCCGTGGGCGCCCGGCGTGTCCGTCGCCACTGGCGCAGGGCAGCGCCCCGAAGAGGTGACAGTCACAGAAGCGCGCAGGATCACCGCGCAACACCGATCGTATGAGAAGGGTTCAGCATCCCCAGCATTGTCGTAGGGGCGCCCCCCGGTGGGCGCCCGGCGTGTCCGTCGCCGATGGCATAGGGAAGCGCCCCGACGCCGTGACATCGACGACACCGGCGACATCGATGGGTCTGGCGTGGCGGGACAATGAGACCGTCACCAGGGTACGCCGGGCGGCGTGGAGGACGCGGCGGCAATGGGTTCCTGCGATATGACGATCACCACGATCATTGGGGCAAGGCGCCGCCTTGCCCCTACGTGTTGGCGTCGCCCATGGGCGCGGCGCCGCTGTACCCCTACGTGTCGGCGTCGCCCATGGGCGCGGCGCCGCTGCTGCGCCCCAACGTGTCTGCCTCCGCCTCATCGTCCGCCAGCAACCCCAGGCTCTCGTCCGGGTGCAGGCGGTGGATGACCAGGCGCAACCTCCCCGGCGGCGTACCCAGCACCTCCTGAAAAATGGCGACGGCTTCGCGCGCAAAGGCGCGCCGGCGTTCCAGCGGTAATGGTTCTTCGGCAGCGTACAGGACTTCGAGCAGTGGCATGGTACATCCTCTCCTCCAGACCTTCTCGCAGTGCTCGCCTCTGAGCATTGTCCGGCAGCAGCAGGCGTTGGCTTCGACAGGCTCAGCCAACGCCGCGAGAAACGCTTTACACACACCGCATGCTCAACGGCGGCTGCCCGTGGATTTCGAGCGTGAACAGGTCGCCGGGGCGCATGGGGATGGCGGGACCGAGTGAACCGGACAAAACGATGTCGCCGGGTTCGAGGCTGATGCCGAAGGCGATCAGTTTGTTCGCCAACCAGGCGACGGCGCGCGCCGGATGCCCTAGCGCCGCCGCGCCGATCCCCTGAACAACGGGTTCGCCGTTGTGGTGCAGTAGCATGCCCACGGTGCGCAGATCGACATAGCGCAGGGCGCGACTCCAGGGTCCCAGCGTGAACCCGCCGTATGATGCGTTGTCGGCGACCGTATCAACCAGTTTGATGCGCCAGTCGGCGATGCGGCTGTCAACGATTTCGATGGCGGCGGCGATCGCTTCAGTGGCTGCCAGCACGTCGTGCAGTGTCACCCCCGGTTCGCGCAGCGGTCGCCCGATGAGGAAGGCAAGTTCCCCCTCGGCGCGCGCCTGCACGAACAGGTCTGTCGGCACATCGACGCGCCCGCCGGTCAGCGGGAAATAGCGCGATGCCCACAGGCTGCCGTAGTCCGGTTCGTTGACTCCGAGTTGTTGCTGGATGGCGCGGCTCGTTAGCCCGATCTTGCGCCCGATGACCCGCTCGCCGCGCGCCAGGCGCATCTCCGTCCAGCGCGACTGAATGGCATACGCCTGCTCTGCGGTCAGCGCCATGCGGTCGCTCAACGGCGCCAGCGGCTGACGCTGTTCCCAGGCATCATCAAGTTGCTGCGCCACTGCGTCGATGTCTACCTCGCCTACTGGTTGCTCAGGCATACCGTCTTCGCCTCCGTGAAAAACTCAAGGCTGTAGTGCCCGCCCTCGCGCCCGATGCCGCTTTGCTTCATGCCGCCGAACGGCACGCGCAGATCGCGCACGAAGAAGTCGTTGACCCAGACGGTGCCTGCGTTGATGGCGCTGGCGACCCGCACCGCGCGCCCCAGGTTGCGCGTCTGCACGACCGCCGAGAGACCATAGGCGACGCCGTTGGCAATCGCGATCGCTTCGTCCTCGCCGTCGAACGGCGCAACCGTGACGACCGGACCGAAGATTTCTTCCTGGCAGACGCGGTCTTGCGGCTGCACGCCGACAATGATCGTCGGGTTGAGGAAGTTGCCGCGATCAAATGGCGCGGGCAGGTCAGGCTGATCGCCGCCGAGGACGATTTCCGCCTGCGTGCCGCGCGCAATGTCGATGTAACTGCGCACGCGCTGCAAATGCTCCGGCGCAATCAATGCGCCCAAAGTCGTCTCCGGGTCCATTGGGTCGCCGAGGCGCAACTGTTGCGCGGCAACGATGAACCGCTGCAGGAACTCGTCGTAGATCGGGCGCTCAACCAGCAACCGCGGACCGGCAAGGCAGAACTCGCCCTGATTGAAGAAGGATGCGCGCAGACTGATCGCCACAGCGCGATCCAGATCGGCGTCGGCAAAGATGATATTCGCGCCCTTGCCGCCCAGCTCGAACGACAGGCGCTTGAGGGTGTGCGACGCCGCGCCCATAATGATTTTGCCGGTCGTGCTCTCGCCAGTGAACGAAATCAACTGCACGCCGGGATGCTGCGTCAGCAGCGCGCCCGCCGAATCAGGACCAAACCCATGAACGACGTTGAGCACTCCCGGCGGCAGACCGACGCTGTGGGCGATCTGCGCCAGCTTCCACGCGCCGATCGGCGTCAGTTCGGCAGGTTTGAGCACGACGGTGTTGCCGAAGGCGAGCGCCGGACCGATCTTCCATGTCGCCTGGAGCATCGGGACGTTCCAGGGGGTGATCAGCGCCGCCACGCCAACCGGCTGGCGCAGCACGTAGTTGATGTAGCCGCTGTCCATCGGGTAGGCTTCGCTGCCATGGGTGACGGCAAAATCGGCGAAGAACTCGATGTTGGCGGCGAGACGCTGCACGTATCCGGCGCGGTTTTCGCGGATCGGTCTGCCGACATCCCAGGTTTCAATCTGCTCAAGTTCTTCAGCGTGCGCGCGAATTGCATCGGCGAACGCCTTCAGCACCCGCCGCCGTTCGGCGGCGCCAGCGCGCCCCCACGCGGCGAATGCGCGCGTTGCCGCCTGCACCGCCGCATCAACCTCGTCTGCACGACCTTCCGGCGCGGTACCGATGACCTCATTTGTCGCGGGGTAGAAAATCTCGAAGCGGCGCGTTCCTTCAACAAATGCGCCATCGATGTAGTGTTGCACATGAAATGAAGGGATCTGCATTATTCACGCTCCAATCGCACAATCAGGCAGTCTCCGTTCGGTCCGATCACTTCCAGCGTTCCCGGTTCGGCTGGCGTCGCCGCCGCCGGTGAGCCGAAGAAGATGACCTGACCCGCACGCAAGCCGCCGGTCATGGTTGCCAGCCAGATCAGGCGCTCGTACAGATCGCCGAGGGTGCGCAGGTCTCCCTCGGCGCGCAGCGCGCCGTTGAGGAAGAGACGCAGCATGCCGTCAGGCGGGTGATCGATCATGCGCGCGCCGAGCAAGAATCCGCCGCCGGAACTGTTGTCGGCGACGACTTCGGCGGCGCTGAAGCGGTACCCGTCCCAGACGCTGTCCAGCACATCGACGCCGAGAAACCATCCGCCAATTGCCGCCGCCGCGACGCCAGGGGTTGCGCCCGGCGCCACCGGCGCACACAGGATCGCAGCGAGTTCCGGTTCAACGCGCGGCTGAATGAATCGACTGAGTCGCACCGGGCTTTCCAGCATCATGTCAGGGAAGATGCGACCGTAGACCGGCTCGGTGATGCCCATCTGCTGCTGCTTCGCCGGACTGAGCAGCCCCAGTTTGTACCCTTTGATCGGCTGCCCTTCGCCCAGCGCTGTCTGAATGGCATACGCTTCCGCCAGCGTCACCTGGCGCACACTGCCGCGACTGGCAATCGCGCGACGACCTGCGCGCGCCTGACGGATTTCTTCCAGGAGCGCCAGCGCATCAGCGCTCAGTTCCATGGCTTGTTCCCTCACGCTCTGCCAGTGACCGTCCCCCGACGCCCCAGTGGGTCTTGGGGATTTCGTAGATCACCAGACGAACCTCTTCCAGCGGCAGGTCAAAGTGGCGCGCGGCGCATTCCGACAGGCGGCGCATCAGTGCGGCGCGCTGCTCGTCCGTTCGCCCTTCGACCATCGTAACCCGCAATACCAGCATGGCACGCTCTTTCTACCAGAGATACCAGAATGGACCTTCGGCGCCAGCGTCGCTGACCGTCTCCATCCGACCGTACTTGCCAGCAAAGAAGAGCAGCGGCGGACCGTCGCGGCTGGCAAGGTATTCGACCTGCCCGATGTACAGCGTGTGGTCGCCTGCCGGATGGGCATCGACCACCCGCGCAACGACGTGCGCCAGCGCGTTGTCGATCAGCGGCACGCCGTGCTGCCAGACGAACGGAATGTGCAACCCCTCGATCGGACGACCGGCAAAATGACGACTGAGCGCCTCCTGGTTGTCCGCCAGCACGCTCACGCCATAGCGACATCCCGGCGCCAGCAGCGCGTGCAGGCGAGCGCGGGCGGCGACCGATACCAGCACCAGCGGCGGGTCGAGCGACACCGAGAGAAACGAGTTTGCGGTCATGCCATGCGACTGCCCCTCGTGATAGGTGGTCACCACAGTGACGCCGGTGGCGAACTTGCCCATCGTTGTGCGGAACTGGCGCGAGTCGAACGGTAAAGGTGCTGCGGTTGCCGTATCTGGCTGTGAGGTCATGATCATCATCTCCGACTGCTGAATGGGACACGGATTTGCACCGATGCGACGGATTAGCGCGGATTTGTTCATAATCATTCATCCGTGTACATCCGTCTCGATCCGTGCCGATCCGTGTACTCCATCAGGCGTGAATAGGACACGGATTTGCGCGGATGCGACGGATTGGTACGGATTTGTTTCTTATTATCCGTAAGCATCCGTCTCGATCCGTGCCGATCCGTGTGCGCCATTAGGCATAGAATAGGACGCGGATTCACACGGATGCGACGGATTGGCACGGATTTGTTCATAATCATTACATCCGTGTACATCCGTCTCGATCCGTGCCGATCCGTGTGCTCTATCAGGCGTGAACAGGACACGGATTTGCGCGGATGCGACGGATTGGCGCGGATTTGTTTCTATCCGTAAGCATCCGTCTCGATCCGTGCCGATCCGTGTGCTCTATCAGGCGTGAATAGGACACGGATTTGCGCGGATGCGACGGATTGGTACGGATTTGTTTCTTATTATCCGTAAGCATCCGTCTCGATCCGTGCCGATCCGTGTGCTCTATCAGGCGTGAATAGGACACGGATTTGCGCGGATGCGACGGATTGGTACGGATTTGTTTCTTATTATCCGTAAGCATCCGTCTCGATCCGTGCCGATCCGTATGCCATCATCCACCTCGCTTGCGCACCAGTTCGAGCGCCACATCCAGAATCCAGTCCTCCTGCCCGGCGACCGTCTGGCGTCGACCCAGTTCAATCAGAATGGCGCGCGGATCGACTCCCAGTTGCTCACCTACCCGTTTGGCATGCAGCAGAAATGTCGAGTAGACTCCGGCGTACCCGATGGTAATGGCGTCGCGGTCGGGAAAGGGCTGGAAAGGCATGATCGGCGCCACCACATACTCGGCGGCGTCCATGAGCGCCAGCACGTCCAGTCCCGGATTGACTCCCAGCCGGTCGAGCACCGCCGCCAGCAACTCGGTGGCGGCGTTGCCCGCACCGGCGCCCAACCCGCGGAGACATCCATCGATCTGGTCGGCGCCCGCTTCGAGCGCCGCCAGTGTATTGCCGATCCCCAGCCCCAGGTTGTTGTGCGCGTGGAAACCGACCTGCACCCGCAGCGCGGCTTTGAGCGCCCGCACCCGCGCCGCCGCATCGTGCGGCAGCATCGCACCTGCCGAGTCAACCACGTAGACGCAGTCAGCGCCATACGACTCCATCAAGGCAGCCTGCTCCGCCAGAAATTCAGGCGACCGCATATGGGACATCATGAGGAAGCCGACGGTTTCGAGACCCATGTCCTTCGCCATCTTGAAATGCTCCTCGCTGATGTCCGCTTCGGTGCACTGGGTAGCGATCCGCAGCACCTGCACACCGCGTTCAACAGCCGCCTTCAACTCGCGGCGCGTTCCGATGCCAGGAAGGAGCAGCGCTGCAATCCGCGCCCGTTCCGCCGCTGCGCGCGCCTCTGCGATCAGGTCGAGTTCAGGCGTGAGCGAGAAGCCGTACTGCAACGACGAACCTGCCAGCCCGTCGCCATGGGTCACCTCGATCACCGGCACGCCGGCGCGGTCCAGTGCAGTCACGATGTCGCGCACATGCTGCCGGGTGAACGTATGCC
>JAUQOW010000261.1 GCA_030550675.1 Chloroflexota bacterium | reverse complement strand
ACCTGCGCAATGTTGAGCAGATCGACATCATCGGTCAGCGCGGGTATGGCGATATCAACTACGAGTATGTGCTGACAATCCGCGGGCACGAAGCGGCGCGCGCGGCGATGGACAAAACGCAGTACGTTGGACCGTGCCCCGTGGTCCTGGACGACTGGATCGCCTCGGTCAAGGCGCAAACGGTGCGGAATGTGAAGGTGACCCGGCGTAATATCCGCGACGCTTTTGAAGGGCTGGTCATCGACGAATCCATCCTCAACATGGTCGGTCCGGCGGTCAACTCCGGCTCGTCGGTGATGCTCTTCGGCTATCCCGGCAACGGCAAGACCACGATTGCCGAACGTATCACGCATCTGATGGGCGATGACATTTTTATTCCCTATACCGTGTATGCCGACGGCGCGATTATCAAGTTCTACGACGCCGTCATCCACGAACCGCCGCGTCGTCCGTGGGATGAGGAGATTGAATACGACCGGCGCTGGGTGCGCATCAGCCGTCCGGTGGTGATCGTCGGCGGCGAGTTGACCCTTGAGCAGTTGAACCTGATTTACAACGAGACCTCAAAGATCTATGAAGCGCCATTCCAGATGAAAGCGAACTGCGGCATCTTTCTCATTGACGACTTCGGGCGGCAGCAGGTGCGCGTGTTCGACCTGCTCAACCGCTGGATTGTGCCGCTCGAAAAACGCTACGACTATCTGAATACGGTTACGGGGCAGAAGATTCAGATCCCCTTTGATCAGTTGATCATGTTCAGCACCAACCTCGACCCCAAGGACCTCGGCGACGACGCTCTGTTGCGACGCATCAAGTTCAAGATCGAGATCATTGACCCGACTGAGGAGCAATGGCGCGAGATCTGGAAGATTATGTGCAAGGCGCGCAAGGTTCCCTACGATGACCGCAGCATCGATTATCTGGTCGCAAAATGGTTCCGCGCCGAGGGACGTCCGTTCCGCATGTGCCAGCCGCGCGACATTCTCGACCAACTTATCTCGATTGCGCGCTACAATATGGAAACGCCGCTGCTGACGGCGGATCTGCTGGATGCGGCATGTCTGTCGTATTTCCCCAGCAAAGAGAAGAAGAACTTTGGCGCAAAAGTGCGACTCGATCTCTGATCGTCGGCAAACCGGTGGTGCGGTTGCGACGTAAGACTCGCATGAGTCGCAGCCCTTGCCAGCGAGAGGAGTTCAGGAAATGACGACCTCGCCATTCGCGCCGCTTGCCGGTCATCAGTATATGAATCTAACGACATTCCGCAAAAGTGGACAGCCAGTGCCGACGCCCGTCTGGTTTGCGCAGGAAGGCGACCGGATCTACGTCGTGACGCTTGCCACATCGGGCAAGGCGAAGCGCATCCGCGCCAACCCGCGGGTGCAACTGACGCCAAGCGATGCACGCGGGAAACCGCTTGGTGCAACGGTCGAAGCGTATGCGCGGATCCTCGATCCGTCCGAGCAGGAAGTCGGACATCGAGCGCTGGCGAAGAAGTACGGCGTCATGTACTGGATGTTTGCCGGTCTCTGGAAACTGCGACGACTGACGCCTGTGTTTCTAGAGATAACGCCAGCGATGCCGGGCATTGAAGCTTCAGCGTCGTAAGCGAACGCCTTCTCGAACGAGAGAACGATACGCCAGCGGCGCAGCGCCCCTGCGCCGTCGGCGCATGCATGGTATAATGCGCGCCCGATGCATACAAAGAAGAGAGATCTGGCGTGTCGTACTCTCTGGCATTGGGTCCCTTCCACCCTGCATGGCTTGGTCCGCAGCGCTTCGTTCTGCGCATCGCCAATGATCGTGTGATCGATGTCGAATATCAGAGCGGGTTCAATGAGCGCGGTTGCGCGGAACGTCTGGTGCGGCTGCCCTTGCCCGATGCGCTGCACCTGGTCGCCCGGATCTGCGGTGAATGCTCTTTTGCCCACTCATTGGCGTTCTGCCAGGCGCTGGAACGCCTAGGCAAGCGTGATGTCGGAACGCGCGCCGCGCTGATCCGGGTCGCAGCCGCGGAACTTGAACGAGCCTCCGCGCATCTGCGCGCTGCTGGCGCTGTGTTGCGCGCCATCGGGATGGATCAGCGCGGCGCGCATCTCGAAACCTTCTCCCGCCAGTGCCGCGATATGCTGGCGCAGGTCACCGGCGGGCGCATTCCGCCGCCGATCTGTGCGCCGGGCGGATTGCTGCGCGATCTCCCATTGAGCGACCAGAACAATCTCCTGGCTGCGCTGCCAGGGATCGGCGCCGATCTGTACCGCTTCATTGATCGCCTGATCGATCAGCGGCTTCTGCTGACGCGCACCGTTGAGGTTGGCGCGCTGCCGCGCACGGCGGCGGAGCAGTTCGGCGTGCGCGGTCCGATGGCGCGTGCGTCCGGCATTCGTCGTGATGTCCGGGCGGATCAGCCGTATGCGGCATACGCGATGCTGGATTTCCGAACCATCGTCCAGGAGGGCGGCGATGTGCATGCCCGGTTGCTGATGCTTTTGCTGGAAGCCTATGAAAGCGTCAAACTCGTTGAAACTGCGCTTCAGCGCCTCCCGAAGGAAGACCCGACGGTGGAATTGCCGGGGGATCTGCCGCGCGGTCAGGCATCTGCGATGGTCGAAGGACCCAGGGGCGCGATTCGTTACATGGTTGAAAGTGATGGGGTGCGTTTGACCCGTGTCGAGATCGATACGCCGCGTCAGTGTGATCGATTGCTGGCGCGCACCCTGCTGAGTCGGGCGCAACTGGACGATGTCATGGCGATTCTGGCATCGATTGCCGTCTGCGTCGCCTGCGCCGAACGATAACGTATGATGTCGCTGGCTTTCATTCTGCCGCTGGCAGGCGTCGTTGTCTGTCTGGCGCTGGATCGTTTTGTCGCCTCGCGCCTGATCGGTTTAGGCGCCGCTGTCACGCTCCTCCTCAGTGCAATCCTGTTGATAGCCGGGCGTCTGAGCCAGGCGCTGCCACAGGTTATTGTGGAGGGCGCCTGGCTTGAATGGAACGCGGTGTCGTGGCGTATGGCGCTGATAGTCGACCAGTGGGGATGGTCGATGGCGTTGATGACCTGTGGCGGCGGTGCGCTGGGCTTGCTGGGAGCGGCGCTGGCGCTCCCTTCCGATCTGCGCGGTTTTGGGGGGTTGTTCGCCGCATTGCTGCTTGCGCTGGTCGGAGCGGCGGTTGGTGCGTGCAGCCCGACGCCGCCTGTGCTGGCGTTTGCGCCGATGATCGTAAGCATCGCCTGGTTTGCTGCGCTGCGCATGAGCGGCGCGCTGCCGGGATCGGATGCGCCGCTCACACTGACGGTGAGCGGCGGTGTTGCGACGCTGATTCTGCTGGCGATGATCCTGATCGCCCGCGCCAACCCGTCGGGAGCGTCGCCGTCCTTGATTGTTGCATGGGTGCTGGCGTCCGTCTGGGTGTTATGCGGTCTTCCGCCAGCACACACGTCGCTTGCCGCAGCGCATCTGGCGCCTGCCGCCCTGAGCGTTCTGGCGCCCCTCGGTCTGCCGCTCGTTGGCGTGGCGGCATTGGTGCGATTCCTGCCGGAACACCTGGCGGCTCTGGATCAGGCGTCTGTTTCTGTTCTGACCATCGCGGGCGTGCTGGCGTTCGTCAGCGCTGCGGCGCGCGCGGTATGGACGAACTCGCTGCGGCAGATGGTGGCAGCGCAGTTAAGCGCCCAGGTTGCGCTGATTGTCGTGAGCGCCGGATGTGGTGGCGACGTTTTCGAAGCGCTCGCCCCTGCGCTGGCGGTGAATGCGCTGATCGCGACGCTGGCGCTGGCGTTGGGCGTCGCAGCGCTTGAGCAACGGAGCGGCAGCGACGATGTGACCGCGCTGACCCGTCATCCTGAAAGCGCGCTGCATCTGACATCCTTCGGGATGATTCTGGCGGCGGCGTCTGTCGTCGGCATTCCTGGAACGTGGGGATTCTGGTCGCGGTTCTGGTTATTCGATG
The DNA here is from genome assembly GCA_030550675.1 of Chloroflexota bacterium. Lineage (GTDB taxonomy): Bacteria > Chloroflexota > Chloroflexia > Chloroflexales > Roseiflexaceae > Roseiflexus. The sequence continues at coordinate 2,278 of JAUQOW010000261.1, read as the reverse complement.
CAGTGCAGCAATCGGCGCCCTGGGCGATAGCACCGTTGCTGGCGGGAAGCAGCCTGCTGGCGCTGGCAATGGTTGCGCCGCTGGTGCGTTTCTGGCATGCGTCCGCATCTGCAACGGCGCCGCGAAGGGCGCATCCGGGAGAGCTGTTGCCGCCCGGCATCGCGCTGCTGCTGGTTGTGATGGGCATCGTTCCAGAGGCTGCATGGCGCCTTATGCAGATCGCACTGACAGACAGCGCGCTGCGCTTTCCAGATCTCGCTGGCGCTATCGCGTCCGCTGGCGCAGCATTGCTGTTGATCGCAGCGTCGGTCGCTCTGCGCCGCGTCCGTGAGCGCCGCGCGCCGCCAGCGGACGAACGCCTTGCATCCGTGCTGACTCCTGATACAATCGGTTCGGCGCTCTACGGTCTGGCATGGCTGGCAACGCCAACGTTTCCGGGGACGCTTCACTCCGGGCTTGCAGGGGTGGCGCAGCGGATCAGGCAATGGCTGGCATTGCTCGGACGTCGCTATTACCTGGCTGCGGTCCTCCTTGCGCTGATTGTCGTCATCCTCGTGTTTGCGGCAGTGTAGCCAATGCTGGATACCAGTATCAACTGGGCTATCGTCAGTCTGACCGTCTCCAGCGGGGTTGTGCTCCTGCTGCGCGACTGGCGATTGACCGTGCCGGCGCTGTTCATCAATTATCTGAGTGTTGCGTGGTTTCTGGCGCAGCAGCAATTTATTGCGCCCGATTTGACTATTGGCGGTCTCGTGATCAGCACGACGATTGTGGTCAAAGTGATTACCGGTTTTGCCGCCAGCGCCATTCTGGGCATCACTGCAATTACGTTTTCGCGGGAGTATAATCTGGAAGACCTTGATGAATTTTCGCTGGCGGAATTGCGCCGGGCTGCGCGACGCGCCCAACGGCAGCGCGCCAGCGAGCCGTTCCGCATTTCGGAATATGTGGTGCCGTTTTGGGCGCTGGTGCTGGCGGCGCTCGCAAGCCTCGCGCTGCCGCGCCTCTATCCCGTTGGCAGTCAGACGATTGATTTCGCCTGGTACTGGCTGGGTCTGACGGGCCTCTTCACGATTGTCATTGCCAGTGATACGTTGAAGATTGGTCTGGGATTGCTTCTGGTCGTCAGCAGCATCGATCTGGTCTATACGGCTGTCGCCAGCACGGTTCAGGTATTTCCGCTGGCGTTGTTGAGCCTCACGACGATTGTGCTGTCGCTGTCGATCGCCTATCTGAGCGGCCTGATGTATGGTCGTCTCAAGACGCTGGACCTCGGGGCGCTCTACAAACGGTAAGACCGGTTTACGGCTGCGCTGCTGCAGGCAGCGGCGCGTTCTGCACGATCATGTCCTACCTGCTTCTCATAGCCTTTCCTGTCGCTCTCGGCGCCAGTTGTTTTTTACTCCGAAAGGAGGCGCAACTGGTTATCGGATTATCGGTCGCGGCATTGGCGGTCCAGATCGCGCTGGTGGCGTTTATGCCAGTTGATCAGCCGGTGCGGTTGCTGGGTCTCACACTCAATCTCGATCCGCTTGGACGACTGTTCCTGGCGGGCTTCCCGGCAGTGACAGCGTTGATGGTTCTGGCAACGCAACGCCTGCCGCGCGGTGAGCATTTCATCTCGATCGCACTTGTTATCATTGGCGTTGCATCAGCGATCGTTGTGCTGCTGCAAGAACCCTTTGTGGTTGCGCTGCTGCTGGTCAGCGCCGGATTGCTTTCCGTGCTCGCAATTGTGGATCTCCCGACCGGCGCGCCGACTCTGGTGGCGCCCAGGGTGATCGCCTCGGCGCTCAAGTACCTGGTGCTGATGGCATTCGCTGGAGCGCTGGCATACATGGGTTTTGTCCTTATCAACGTCTACCGTCCCGGCATTGCGCTGGATCAAACGGCGCCGCGCCTTGTGCTGGCGCTGATGATTGTGGCGTTCGGCGCGCGCATCGCGCTTGTGCCGTTCCATTCCTGGCTGCCCGATCTGGTGGAAGACGCCTCGCCGCTGGCATCGGCGCTGATCATCGTGGTGCTGAATACCACCGGTCTGCTGTTTTTGATCAGCGTATTCCAGTTCTTTCCAGCGCTGGCGGCGGAAAATGAGCGCGGCTTGCAGTTGCTGACGTGGCTGGGAGCGCTTGCTGCGCTGGCTGGAGCATCGCTGGCGCTGGTTCAGGATTGCCCAAGACGCATCATCGGGTATCTGGTGGTTTATAATGCCGGCATGATCCTGTTTGGACTGGCGACGACAACATCCGTCGGTCTGGCGGGCGCTGTATTTGAGGCA
>JAUQOW010000260.1 GCA_030550675.1 Chloroflexota bacterium | reverse complement strand
GATCGCAATGAGGTATTGTATGAAGGCGCTTTTGGGAAGCGCAACCTGGCGACCGGCGAGCCGATGACGGTCGATACGGTCTGCTGGATCGCCTCGATGACCAAGTCGATCACCGGCGCCTGCACGATGCAGATGGTCGAACAGGGGAAGCTCGATCTCGACGCTCCTGCCAGTCAGTGGGTTCCGATGCTGGCGGAAGCAAAGGTGCTGGAGGGTTGGGACGCCGAGGGGAAGCCAAAACTGCGCCCGCCGACGCGCCCGATCACGCTGCGTCAGTTGCTCACGCACACCGCGGGGTTCTCCTATGAGTTCTGGAGCGCAGACATTCTGCGCTATCAGGAGGTGATGGGCGTGCCCGGCATCGCCAGCGGGAAGCTGGCAGCGCTCACCACGCCGCTCCTCTTCGATCCCGGCGAGCGCTGGGAGTACGGCATCAACATTGATTTCGCCGGTCTGGCGGTCGAGGCGGTCAGCGGCAAACGATTGAGCCAGTACATGCAGGAGTATCTGCTGGGTCCGCTCGGAATGAACGATACCGCCTTCAAAATTCGTCCTGATATGCGCACACGCCTGGCGACGGTCCACGCGCGCGGTGAAGATGGGACACTGACGCCAATGGAGTTTGAATTGCCGCAGGACCCAGAATTCGACCTTGGCGGCGGCGGTCTGTACGGCACAGCCAGCGACTACGCCCGCTTTATCCGAATGGTGCTCAATCGCGGCGAACTCGACGGCGTGCGGGTGCTCAAGGCCGAAACGGTTGATCTGATGTGCCAGAATGCGATCGGCGATCTGCGGGTGACGATGATGAAGAGCGTCATGCCGCAGTTTTCTAACGACGCTGAATTCTTTCCAGGGTTGCCCAAGGGGTGGGGGTTGACCTGGCAGGTGAACCTTGAGCCAGCGCCGACCGGTCGCTCGGCAGGCAGTCTGCAATGGGCAGGTCTGGCGAACTCGTACTTCTGGATCGACCTCGAGCGCGGCATCGGCGGAGTCTACCTGACGCAGATCACGCCGTTCGCTGATACGAAGTCGCTGCCGTTGTTCGAGGCGTTCGAGGCGGCAGTGTACCAGTCAATGTAACGTTAGATGCGCTACAGGCATCTCAAAGCAGGGCGCCCCATGCAGTTGTCCAGGTGTGATGGCGGCAGTGGGGCGGGGTAGAGGCAGGGTAGGGGCAGGTCTGAGACCTGCCCCCAACGAGGAACATTATGGCGCACATTGAACTCACCTGGATTCACGATCAAACATTTTTGGGAGTCGACAGCACCAACCACAGCATCGTCCTTTCCCCTGGCGGCGGCGTGGGGGTCAAGCCTTCGGAGACTATGCTGATCGCACTGGCATCGTGTTCAGCGGTCGATCTGGTCGAAATTTTGAAGAAGCAGCGGGCGACGCTAAACCGCCTGACGATTGCTGTCGATGGCGAGCAGGATGCCGATCCGCCGTGGCGCTACCGCCGGATCCACCTGCGCTATCAGGTGACCGCTGCGGACACAACGCTCGAAAAGGTGCAACGCGCGGTTGATCTGGCGCTCAACAAGTATTGCTCGGTCCGCTCTTCATTGCACCCGGAGATTGAGGTGACGTTTGAGGTTGAACTCTTGAGTTAGGGGTGGCGAGAACTGAGAACCGAGAGCCAAGAACCAAGAACTGATAGAAAGATCGGCCGGATATGTGACAATCTTGTGATTGGCGTTGGCTGAGCCTGTCGAAGCCAACGCCAACTGTTCCTCATCCCTGGCGTCCGTCACTCCGGCTCTGCCGTCAATTCCCCGCCCCTCAACCTGCCCGCTTTCAACGTTCGCACAATATTACGCCGCTCCACCGACGATCTTGATAACATGCGCCGACGAATCGGCAAGCGGCGATGGCAGAGTCACAGTCAGCCCGTTGTCGTGCTGCACGGCTGTGAGCGCACCGTGGCCAAGCAGGGTCACAGTCGATCCGGCGGGAATAGTCAGACCCAGCAGGGTTACATCAGGCTGCTGCGGCGCATCGAGCAGTGTCGCGTACAGGTCGTCGCCTTTGCGGGTGAAGCGCACTCCGATGCCGCTGTCGGTCGCGCCCTCAGCACGCGTCCAGGGACGTGAGCCGTAGATTGCCTCGCCGTTGACCGCCAGCCACGCACCGAGCGCCTCGAGCCGCTCTGCCTGCTCCGGCGGAATCGTGCCGTCGCTCGTAGGTCCGACGTTAATCAACAGATTGCCATTCTTGCTAACGATGTCTACAAATGAGCGAATCAGCTCGGCAGGCGAGAGCATGTCATCAACCGTTTCGTTCCGGTTATACCCGAACGAATACCCCAGACCCCGGCACGACTCCCACTTCTCGGCTTTGATGTCGGGGAAGACCGCATACTCCGGGGTGCGGAAGTCGAAGTGCGGCGGGGCGGGCAGCATGCCTTGCGCCAGCGCCTGCATGATCGCCGCGGGGTCAGGCGGACCGTCGCCGACCGGCGCCTGGGTGAAGCGGTCATTGATCACCCCTTCGGGAACGGTGTTGTAGTAGTAGCTGAACAGCTCCGCCAGGTTCGCCGCTGCCGGGTACCCGATGTCGTTCCACAAGACGCTAGGCTGGTAGCGGTCGATCAATTCCTTCCAGTGAGCGTTGGCGTACTCGACATAATCCTGGCGCTGCGGCACGCCCATAAACAGGTCGATAATGTCGGCGATCACCCGGTCGTTAAACGTCCAGTCGAGTCCGCCGGAGTAATAGAGTCCCATCCGCAGTCCGGCGGCGCGCACAGCGCCGGTCAGATCGCCGACCAGATCGCGGGCTGCGTGGTATCCTTCGCGGAACGGATTAGGACGCGCGCTGGGCCAGAGCAGGAACCCATCGTGGTGTTTGGTGGTGAGGACAACGTACTGCGCTCCGGCGCGCTTGAACAGATCCGCCCAAACGGCGGGGTCCCACGACGCTGTTTCGCGGTTGAACGTCTCGGCAAAGCGCTCATACGGGAAATCGGCGCCGAAGCGCTGTGCGTGGTACTCGGCTGTCGGGCTGCCAGGAATACGCATTGAGTTCATGTACCACTCAGCGTATGGATTGCGCCTGAACCATCCCTGCCATCCTTCCTTTGCCACGACCTCGTGGAGCGGTCCGGTCGTCGGCGCCCATCCCGGAACAGAGTAGAGCCCCCAGTGAATGAAAATACCCAGTTTGGCGTCGTGAAACCAGTCGGGGACGACGTGCGTGCGCACCGATTCGAGGGCGGGTTCGTAGGTCATAGTCGCTCCTTTGCGCTGAAGAACTGAGAACAAAGAACTGAGAACCGGCTCAGAAAGTCGAGGGTAAGGGCGAAGCCTGGCTTTACCTTACCACCTTAAACCTTCGCGCCTTCAACCAAGATCGCGCCAGGCTGCGCCGTTCGGGTATTCATACATCGCCAGTGATTCGGGCTTCATCTCGATGCTGTAGCCGGGCGCCTGCGGCGGCATGTAACGCGCGTTGCGGATAATGACCGGATCAAGAAAGTGTTCGTGCAAATGATCGACATATTCGATCACGCGGTTCTCCAGTGATGCGGAGACGCAAATATAATCCCACAGCGACAGATGCTGCACATACTCGCACAGCCCGACGCCGCCGGCATGCGGGCAGACCGGCACGCCGAACTTTGCTGCCATAAGGATGACTGCCAGCGCTTCATTGACCCCGCCGAGACGACATGCGTCAATCTGGCAAAAACTGATGGCGTTTGCCTGCAACAGTTGCTTGAAGATGATACGGTTCTGCACGTGCTCGCCAGTGGCGACGCCGACTGGCGCCACTGCACGGGCAATCGCTGCGTGCCCCAAAATGTCGTCCGGGCTGGTCGGCTCTTCGATCCACCAGAGATCGAATTCGGCAAGTTCGCGCACCCAGGCGATTGCCTGCGGCACATCCCACACCTGGTTGGCGTCCGCCATTAATTTGCGGTCTGGTCCGATAACATCGCGGATCAGGCGGGCGCGGCGACGGTCGGCGTCCAGATTGCGCCCGACCTTCATCTTGATATGCTGAAAGCCCGCATCAATCGCTTCCTGGCACAGGCGGCGCACCTTATCGTCGGAGTAGCCGATCCAGCCTGCGGACGTCGTATAAGCGGGGAACCCATGCGCAAGCATTTCCGCCTCGCGGTCGGCGCGCGTCGCTTGCTGGCGGCGCAGCATCTCGCGCGCCTCGTCCGGCGTCAGCGCATCGGAGATGTAGCGGAAATCAATACAGCGCACCAGTTCCTCCGGCGACATATCGACCAGCAGTTTCCAGAGCGGCTTCCGCTCGACCTTCGCCCACAGGTCCCACACGGCGTTGACAACGGCGGCAGTCGCCAGGTGAATGACCCCCTTTTCCGGTCCGATCCAGCGCAACTGGCTATCGCCGGTGATCGTGCGCCAGAAAGCGCCCATATCGGCAGTGATCGATTCGAGAGAACGGTTCAGCGCCATGGGCAGGAGCGCCTGACATGCCGCAACACATAATTCGTTGCCGCGCCCGATGGTAAACGTCAGCCCATGCCCCGTCAGACCGGGAACATTCGTGTAGAGGATGACATATGCCGCCGAATAGTCAGGGTCAGGGTTCATTGCGTCTGAGCCGTCAAGGGTGCGGGAGGTGGGGAAGCGAATGTCGCGCACTTCGGCGCGGGTGATGGTGATTGCCATATGACGTGCCTGTTGCAATAAAATATATATAACGTTCGTAGTGTACGACGGCGTATGCGTGGTGTCAAGTTGTGGAGCGGCGCGTCCTGCTCTGTCAGCCCTTGCTCAGGTCAGGCAAGCCCCTGCGGGGCTGCTACGGGTTATGCGCCGCTCGCTGCACAGGGAGATGGCGCAACCTCGTTCGCAATCGCGCTTTTCTGTAGCATCTGGAGCGGCGCCCGTTGTGCAGACGATCCCCGGAGGGGCTTTCATGCCCTCAGCGAGGGTTTAGCCCGCAAGCGATTCTGGCGACTGAAGTCGCGCCGGACGGGCGTTCACCTGTGCAGTTCAGCGCGCTCACCGCGCGTGGACGCCGTTGTTCCTGTCCGCGTAGGCGAACGGTCAACTGCGGGTCCGTCAGGAGCGATTTCAGTCGCTGGCAACCTTGACAGGATGGGCAAAAATAATATAAGATATTTACATCCAGTTTATCATGGGCAACATTTATGAACGACATCCCCCAACGCACGATGACCGAGCAGGTCATGGCGCGCCTGCGCGACATGATTCTGAGCGGCGAACTTGCGCCGGGGTCGCGCCTCGATCAGAACGAACTGGCGCGGCGTTTCGGCGTCAGCCTGGTGCCGTTGCGCGAGGCGCTGGCGCGCCTGCAATCGAGCGGTCTGGTGCGGATCGTGCCGCATCGCGGCGTTTTCGTCGAGTCGTTGTCGGTCGATGAATTGCTCGACATTTATCAGGTGCGCGAGGCGCTCGAAGAATTGGCGGCGCGGCTGGCGGCGCCGCGCTTGAGCGCCGCTGACCTGGCGACCCTCGATCAATTGAGGATCGAGATGGAACAGACCGCAACGATTGATGATTTCGATACATTTCTCGATCTCCATCGCGAGTTTCACTTCACTATTTATCGGGCGACGGGACGGCGGCATCTGGTGCAGTTGATTGCGCAGCTCTGGGATCTGAGCGCGCGCTACCGGCGGTTTCAGTTGTACGCCTTTCCAGAGCGGGCGCGCGCTTCCCTGTTCGAGATCCAGGCGATTCTCGATGCCTGTCACCGGCGCGACCCCGACGCACTGGCGTGCATGGTGCGCTACAAAGTGCATCAAACTGTCGTCAGTCTGCTCGACGTTATGCGTCGCGAGCAGACCGTCGCTGCGCTTGTCAACGGAAAGCATGACGAGCGCCAGTGAGATCGGGCGCGCCATTGCAGCATGTATGAAGCGATGCACGCTGATCGCCGGTTTGTTCGTCGCACTCGCACTGATTGCGGCGTGCGGGTGGGGCATCGGCGGCGCTATCCGGCGCGGCGCCGTTGCTCCGCCGCCGTTCGCACTCAATCTCGGTCCAATGTGTGCGCTTGGTCGCCTCTCGACGGTTCCGGTTTGTTCGTATGCAACGGCGTGCCCGCTCGATCCGTCCGGTCGTGATACATCGATCTACACCGTCTGGCTGATTCAGCGACCGGCTCAGCCTGATGCACCGGCACGCGTCGTTCGCCTGTTCAGTATCGTCATCGATGACGGACCTTAAACTTTTTCTTGACAATTCGATCCGAAAATTATAAAATACAAGTGCTTTCTCCGTATTCTGGCGC
>JAUQOW010000259.1 GCA_030550675.1 Chloroflexota bacterium | reverse complement strand
AAGGCGGAGTGGCCCCTGGTGCACGAATGGGTCGTGATCGCCTGGGGACCGGCGATCGCTGCCGCGCTAGTTGCGCACGACGAGGAACAGTGTGCGCCGTTCTGCAAATCCCGCCGTTTCCACGCCATCTGGACAACGAGCGTTGCGCAGATTGAGCCGATGGTGACAGCGTTCTACCGCGTCCTTGGGCGACCGGCGCCGGTCTTTGCGCGCGACATGCTCACGACGCAGCGCACGACGGCTGCCATGCAGAAAGAATTGACCGCGCGACTGCGCGCGATCAAGCCGTGAATGAGTCTGGCATGCTCGCATTGCTGCGTCGCATGTTCTCTGAGGTGCGGGCTGATGAGAATTAGCAAGAAATCCGGCGCGCCTGCGCTGCGGGAGAGGGGAGATTGCGCATTATGATGCCCGTCTTTCCCTCACCCCCAGCCCCTCTCCCGCGCTGAGGGAGAGGGGAGCATTGTGGCGTCCTGATGCCTGAAGCGGGCGATGCAACACGAGGGTGCGCCTGAAAACTCTCCTTGTGAGCATCCTCCCGCCCCCTTCTCCCACGCTGTGGGAGAAGGGGGGTCAGTGCTTCCTGATGCCTGACACGGACGATATCGCCATGAGTGTTTGCCGGAAAAACTCTACCCCTATGAACTGCTCCCTTCATCCTACGTGCAGGAGGGAGAGATTGCGCATCCCAACGCTCAAAACGGGTGATGCAACACAAGGGCTCGCCCAAAAATCCACACGCGTGCGAGTCATCGTGCGGGTGGCATCGGCTTCGACAGGCTCAGCCGATGTCACCCGCGCATCTGAAACGCTCTCTGTGATTAAGTGCGCCTCAGAGTCCCGCTACCGATAGATCTCCCGGTGGCGGCTGCCGAACAGGAGGGCGATGCCGATGCCGATCAATACCAGCGGCCACAGGAAGCCAGCCAGGTGCGCCGCCGATGTCATCAGCAGCAAGCCCATTGCGCCAAACACCGCCGCCGGAACGAACATCCAGCGCATGCCAGGCGCGGTGCGCAGTAATGCCAGAATTGCGAATGTCGCTGCCAGCCCGAGGAACAGCACGCCGCCGACCGCCTGATCGGGCAGCGCCTCGGAGGATGCTGCGGTTGCTGCAAGGCTGAGCAGCGCGCCTCCTGGAATAATCGCCCACCAGCGCGAGCGGTTCAGCAGGACGATCGCCAGGAAGCTCAGGCTCAGCATGCCGAGAAAAATGGCGCCAGCGAACCCGTCCGGCAGCCAGGGAAGCAGCTCCTCAGCGCCTATCGTCATCGCAATCCCCAGCAGCGCGCCTGCCGGAATGGACGCCCACCAGTTGGCATCGCTCTTTAGGAAGAAGTAGAGGAAAACGGCGCCGCCTGCTCCAAATGCCACAGCCCACATCAGCGCGCTCAAAAACCCCAGCATGCCAGAGTTCTGCAGCAGGCTCAGCACACCAAAGAGAACGAGCAGAATGCCGATGATCATTGCATTCTTTGAAACCCGCGGTTCCATCGCATTCTCCTTTCACCGCGCGACTTTTTTGCCGCTTTTACCATAGCACGAAGCAAGGCGCCAATCATCTATCGAACAGCCAGAGTTGGTTATGACTTTTGGCAGAGGCGGGCAGATAGTTCTTCCACGCCTGCGCCCAATAGTGAGGGTGTTTGCCCCCTTTGTGTTGCGAGAACTGAATCAGGAATCATTTCTCGTAGTGAACACAATGTAACCATTGAGATCTTGATCCCGCTTCTTCAGATGTGATAAAGTCTCAATGCATTGCAGCCAATCGCCAGAAGATCGCCATGCGCCCTCCCCACATTGCACCTGCCGACCTCGACTTCTCCGCATGCGGATGGCGCACGCTCGAGGAGGATTGTGCATGAATCTGAAACGGTTTCCTCTGGTTATTGTCGTTCTGCTGTTTGTGATGACCGCCTGCGCCGGTCTCCCGTCCTCTAATGTTCAGACAGCCACACCGCATGTCGGTTCGATCCGAAAATCGACCCCAACGCCTGAATCTGCCGCATCGTCGACGCCCATTCCCACGCGGGCGCAGCCAACAGCCGCGCCAGTTGCAGCGAAAGGAACGTATCTCATCAACCGGCGCACCACAAGCACGCATAGCGCCTTCGAGAGCGTTAATCTGGTGATCTACCGCGCGAAGCTGACTGATGACCGCCTGATCCTGCGCGTCGGGTTTCACAACGTCAGCGACGCGAGTTTTTATATTGCGGGCGGTCTCAGCGCCCGCGACATGCTCCTGGTCGATGCTGCGGGCAATGAGTATGAGCCGGTTGAATTCAGCGACAATCTGAAAAATATCGAACCTCCAGACAATTTCATCCCCGGTCAGGCGAATGTCGGCGATGTCGCGTTTCCGATGCCGACAGGACCGGCGCCCTATGAAGTGCGCTTCCCCACCTACGATCCGATTAAGTTCGAACTCAATCAACCGGCGCCATCGGCAGCGCTGTCGATCCCTGAGGGAACATACCCGCTCGGAGTCGAGCTCTACAGTCGACGCAGCGCGCTCGTGCCGATCCGTCTGCGCCTGGACTCCGCCACGATCACGCAGAATGAGGTAATCTTTCAGATCGCCTTCGTGAACACCCTTCGCCAGGGATATGATCTCAAAGGAGTAAAGGGCGGCGATGCGCGCCTGCTCGATGCCGAGTATGCAGCGTATGAGCCGATCCGTGTCAGCGACAATCTGACGGAGACCATCGCGCCGCCAAAAGGATGGCTGCCAGGGCAGGCGCACACCGGGCAGATTGCGTTCCCGCGACCGGAACGCATCGAAGAGGTGCGCTTCATCTTCCTTGACTACGCCGCCGCCACGCTGCGCTTCGATGCGTCCGGGCTGGCAGAAGCCGCAGTCACCTCAGCGGCCGGCGGAGCGCCGCCGCCAACCGCGACGCCGACGGTGGAGCAGGTCGCGCTGCGCGAACTGGAGAACGTACTGGAACGGCAAGCGAAAGCCGTCATGAGCGGCGACATGACCGCATATCTGGCAACGTTCGCTGAGGATCTGCGCCAGGAACAGCAGCCAGTTTTCGAGCGAAGCCGGAACATGCCGTTGAGCGATTATCAGGCGAGCGTATCGCCAGCAACGAATGTGTGGCATCCCGACGTGGAAAAGGGTGTTCTTCGTGACATCGATGTCGTCATCCGGTATCGGTTGCGCGGCATACCGGAGGACAATCCGCTCCAGCATCGGATGCGCGCCACCTTCGAGCGTCAGGATGGCGGTTGGGTCATCAGCAAGTACGAGATGCAAAAACCGCAGCCGTTCTGGTGGACCGGCGACGTGATGGTGCAGGAAACGCCGCGCTTCCTGATCCTCGCTCGACCTGACGCTGGCGACATCCTGGCGAAAGTGGCGCAGGAATGCGAACAGGCATACCGCGACATCCAGGCTGCCGGGCTTGAACCGGAGGAGCGATTTATTGCATACTTTACGACGACGCAGAAAGATTTCACGGCGCAAACCGGGATGGGGTCGCGCACCCTTGGCGCCGCGCTCTCGTTCTACGAACTGGCTGGCGAGCAGATACAGACCCTGGGACGGGTATTTTACATCAACGGCGAGGCTTTCACGGATCAACCTGACGATGGCGGAACCTTTGGACGGCTGGCGACCATCCGGCATGAACTGGTCCACCTGGCGCTGGCGCGCGAGACCCGGCCATTCACGCCCATCTGGCTTGTTGAAGGCGCCGCAATGTACTACGCCGGGCAACTCCCGCCAGAACTCCGGCATCGCCTGGTCGAAGACGGCAGGCTCGATTATTTGAGCCTGGAGCGACTCACCGGCGAAGAGAGCCTTGGCGCCTACGACTTCTTCGGCGGGAGAGTCGGATATGAATACCTCTTCTCAGGCGAGACAGTGCGCTACCTGATTGACACCTATGGTGCGGATTCGTTCCGGGAATTCTACCGGTATTTCAGCCGTGTGCCGCCGGAAAAAGTGATCGACCAGATGCCGCTGTTTTCCGTCGGTTTCGGCTCGCGGTTCGGCAAACTCAGCCGGGAAGCGACGCCGGAGGCGCTATCGAGGGTGTATGGGCTGACGATCGCAGACCTCGACGCAGCGGTCAAACAGCGATTGCGGGAGCAGAAGCCGTGACGTGAAAAGAACCTCTGATCATCCAGACTGGCGGCGTGAATTCATCACGCTTGCCAGTCTTCTCATTCTCACCCGAGTTCTGGACGGGCTGACCACCTATGCCATCACGCCCGATCTGAGCCGGGAAGCGAATCCGCTGGTGAGCATCTTCGGCTTTGGGTGGATGGGACTGATCCTGGTCACCGTTGTCATCCTCAGCGGCGTGATATGGCTGAACTACCTGAGCCTGACCCGACCGTGCGACAACTTTCCGCCTGAGCCAGGCGCAGACTGGCGCACCTTCCAGGCGCACTACTTCGATCTACGCAGAAATGGCGTGTTTGCGCGACATCCCGGCAGAGTCCTGATCTACATTAGCGGTTACGTTCTCCCGCGTGTCATCATTATCTGGAGCATTCTCGTGCTTATCCACAATGGCGCGGTTTATGCAGGCGAAGCGTGGGGCATGCTCCCGCGCGCCACACGCGCGCCGCTGCTGATCTATCTGCTGCTTCCGTTGCTGTGCTACGCGCTCATCGTGCGGCTGCAGCGCCGCGACTTCCAGCGATACCGCGCAACGGGTCAGGCGCGTTGAGACCACACCTTTTCCGGCAAGAAACCATCACATTCGGAGATCAGATCTTCCCGAAAGTTATCGTCCGGGTCGGGTATCATGCTTAAACAAGCAGCACAGGGAGGACTGCAACGGCGCAGGAGGTTCTCCCGTACAATGGCGTACCCGGCGAGTCCCCATCGTTTCGGTTACCGTCCCTCTCCCTCTCACACCGCTGACAACGCCTTCTTGATACCCGTAGCGCAGTTGCAGTCCGCCTCGAAGGAGGTGGCAACCATGGCAACCTGGCTCGAACGATACCGCAAGGGCCAACACGAACAGGTCTGGAACGAGATGATGGCAGTTGGCGAGCGCATTCGCGACGAGCCGCTCTTCTCCGACGCGCTGGCGGTTGCACGCGAGACGATGCGGCGCGCCAGAGACAATATCGAGATTCTGAGGGCGCGTCTCGAGCGTATTGGCTACCGCTTCGCCTACCCGGATGAAGCGGTCATGCCGCCGCGCCCCGACGTCCATCGCTGCATCGAAGAACTCGAGCGCCGCGTTGGACCGATGCCGCTCGCCCTGCGCGCCTGGTACGAAATTGTTGGATCGGTCAACTTTATTGGATACCATCCACACTGGGACGAGACCGCCTACACCGACCCGCTGGTGGTCGATCCGATCGATATGGCGCTGGAGGAATACAGCATCTGGCGCGAGGCGTGTCGCGAATTCGGCAGAGAAGCGATGGGACCTTTCAACGCGCCGCTGGCGCCGGATTACTACCATAAGACCGACATCGTCAGCGCCCCTCATCGGTCGGTGGTCGTCTACCGGATCATTCTGCCGAACCCGGCGGCTGACGCGCCGGTACGCGATGAGCCGCATCAAACAACCTTCGTCAACTACCTGCGCACCTGTTTCCGCTGGGGCGGCTTCCCCGGGTTCGAGTACGCCGACGAGCGCCCCGCCGATCTGGAGCATCTGGTGAAGGGGTTGAAGGCCATCTGAGCGTTGAAGGTGCGAAGGTTGAAGGCAAGAGCGCACCATCGGTGCGCTCTTGCACGTTGAATGTTGCACGTTGAACGTCCCTGTCCCGCAAGGGTTCTGCCGGGCAACCGTCGCCGCTGGAGAACGTCGCCAGCAGCGTGGTTCCTGCCTGCTACGAAGACCCCGCCTGACCTCAAGGATCTCAGGGAGTGAAGGTAGTAAAGTGTGAAGGTTGAAGGTATTTCGCACGCTCATAACAGCCCCGCTCACCTGCCTGCCAGAGCGCTCAGGCATCCGCGTAGAACGCAGCCTGTTCGAGCATGAGGGCGAGCACCATGTCCGTGTCACCAGCACCCGCATCATGAACGCTTCTCCATCAGGGTCTCAAATGCGTTTCACACGCGCTGCCTGCGGCAGATAGCGGATCCAGGCATGAATTGTCAGGCGGCAAGCAAGCGCATCCCTGCTGCGACTTGGCTGGCGACTGAAGTCGCGCCGGGCAGGCGTTCCGCCGGGCGTCCACCTGCGCGGTTCGGCGCGCTCACCGCGCGCGGTTCGGCGCGCTCACCGCGCGCGGACGCCGCCATTACCGTCCGCGTAGGCG
>JAUQOW010000258.1 GCA_030550675.1 Chloroflexota bacterium | reverse complement strand
CAAGGGTAGTTTTGACGGCGAGCGCCATGGTATCAACACCGTGCTTGAGCGCTGCGCGCGCCTGCTCATTGAAGATAATCTGTTTCGCCATAGATTACGCCTCCTGGATGATGCCAAGAATGTCGCGCTCCTGCAGAATCAGATACTCTTCATCGTCGATTTTGAACTCAGTGCCGGAGTATTTGGCAAACAGCACCTGCTGACCGACCTCGACAGCGACCGGAATCAGCTTGCCGTCATCGGTGCGCCGTCCCGGTCCCACAGCGATGACTTCGCCCTGCATGGGGCGTTCTTTCGTGGCAGTATCGGGCAGGATAACGCCGCCCTTCGTCTTCTCTTCCTTGGGTTTGGGTTTGACCACCACCCGATCGCCTAACGGTTGGACATGCATACGTGCGCCTCCTTACCGGATTGCGTATCGGTTTGTGTCGGGGAATGACATGAGATTCTATAGCGGGAAAGTGTTAGAGGAGCGTAAGCGGAGTGTTGGTGATGTGTTAATGTTGCAGACCGTGGTAAGGCGAACGTCCTCAGCCGCTACGAGGGCGATGGCATAGCGGCGCGAACAGCGCTGAAGACGGGGAATAGGGGGGATTGTCAGGCAGAATCCTGACGTTGCGGGCTAACATACAACTATGCGCATCCAGCTTGATCCGCGCAAACTTGTGTATTATTCTACACGCGAATACGACGGATGTGCGTGGATCTTTGCGTGGGAAGGGAATCCATCCGTGCGCATCCGTGTGCTATCATGCGTTGCGTCAACCGGCGCTTTTATAGAGCGATCAACCTGAACCTGGACAATCAAGGACGTGCAGGGGCTGGCGTTGGCTGAGCCTGTCGAGGCCAACGCCAATCACAAGACGGTCAACATCGGCAAGATTGTTCAATGTCGAAATGAGCTTCCTATTAGAAATCATGGGCACGGCATCGCTGCGGACGCCGGTGAGGAGGAAGTGAGATGCGCTGGCGAGCGCTGAATGCCAGGCAGATCACTTTGCTTCTGACTATCGTTTCCTTTCTGGGGGGTATTGCCGCCAATATCGCCACTGAACTCGATCCCCGAGGAGTGGCAACCCCACCTCTGGTTGGCATGGTTCCCCACGGGCATCTTCCTGCTCCTCACCGTGGCACTGACCGTCGCGGCGCAACGCGAGGGACCCAATCTGGCGCGCCAGCGCGCGCTGTTGCTCCGGAACATTCAGGCGGAGATCAAAAGGCAGCTTGATAACCGGCTTCCCGAACGCCATCAACGGATCTGCCTCAGCCTCACCAGTCAGCCACAGTCCGTACTGCCGAGACCAGGTCTTCGCCTCGAGCAGCCGCACTCTTCCTGCCCGATACCTCCCGACAAGTCTATCGACACAGTATTTCGTGAAGCGGGCGATGCTCTGCTGATCCTTGGCGCACCCGGCGCAGGCAAGACCACACTGTTGCTCGAACTGGCTGAGGCGCTGGCAGAAGAAGCCAGGCAGCAGAAGAATCTGCCCGTGCCTATCGTCCTGCCCCTTGATACCTGGGCGCAGCACAAAGGCAGCCTGGAGGAGTGGTTCGCTCGCGAAGCGAGCCGGGTCTATGGCATCGGCATCGATCTCGCGCGCACATGGGTCGAGCACGACGCGCTCATCCCGTTGCTCGACGGTCTCGACGAGATCGGTGGCGGACTACGCGATGAGTGCGTGCGCGCCATCAACACATTCCGCACGAAGCACGGCACGCTGCCGATTGCCGTGTGCAGCCGCACCGCCGGGTATGGCGAGCTGAAGGAGCGGCTGGCGCTGACGACCGCCGCGGTGATCGAGCCGCTGACTGAGGAACAGATCAGCGATTTCTTGGAGGCAGGCGGCGCTGCGTTCGCAGGGCTGGCACAGGCGCGGAAAACGATGCCTGAACTGCGTGAACTGCTCACCACCCCGCTGATGCTGAGCGTCGCCGCTGCCGCCTTTGCTGATCGCACACAGCAGGCGCTGCTGGCGGCGAGCGCTGGCGACGCGCAGCGGCGCCTCTGGTCCGCTTACGTCAAACGCATGCTGGAACGGACCCGGCAGGGGCGGCGGACGGCGACTGACGAGCGCATCCTGCGCCATCTCGCCTGGCTCGCCCGCGCCATGCACAGGCGCAGCCTCAGCGTGTTTTATATCGAACGGCTGCAACCCGACTGGCTGCCTGATGATCGCGCAAATCGAATGTATCGAGCGCTCTCCGGGCTGGCGGTCGGAGTGATACTTGGGTTAGCAGGCGGGTTGGCAGGCGTAGCGGCTGGTGCATTGGCTTTTGGATGGGCAGGCGGGGTAGTAGGTGGGGTAGCAGGTGGGTTGATCATAGGTTTGTCAATCGGAATGGCTTTTGGACTGGACGAAGCGAGAGCGCTTCATCCATCCCCTTATGCCCTTTTTGCATGGCGAAGGTTTCTGGTCGTCGGGCTGTCAGGAGCACTCACATTTGGGCTAGCGTTTGGGTTGGAATCTGGGTTGGCGTATGGACTGGCTGGCGGATTGGTCTTCGGGTTGACACTTGGATTTGTGGGCGGGATCCTGAGATTCGCGCAATCCGTGGGAGAAGGCATTATCATCGTCGAGATGACCTCCTGGTCTTGGAAACGAGCTTTGGCGTCCATACTGATATTTGGACTGATATTTGGAGTGGTTGGGATGCTTTCGGTAGATGGTAAGCCAATAGATGTAATATTTGGCCTGGCATATGGATTAGCCGCAATGCTGGTGTTTGGGCTTAATGGCAATCAGATGAGCGACAGCGATCGGCAGCGACCCAATGAAGGCATTCACCGATCAGCGCAAAATGCTTTACGGTCAGGCATTATAGGAGCAACAGGCGCACCGCTGCTCTTTGCCTTAGGCGTATTGGTTAATCAAGCTTTTGAGGGCGCTAACACCAGGCTCGCTCTCGAAACCGAGAAGGCTGTATTTTTGATGCCAGTATTCTTCGTAATCGCCGCTCTCATCAACGGCGGCGTAGCCTGCATCCGCCACGTTGCCCTGCGCATCGCGCTCTGGCATACATGCGTCGCTCCCTGGAATTATGCAGCGCTGCTCAACAATGCCAGCGACCGCTTGCTGATGCGGCGCGTCGGCGGCGGCTTCGCCTTCTGGCGCCTGCGCCTGCGCGACTTCCTCGCCGGGTTAAGTGAGGAGGAGTTAAGGTGTGTAACGAGTAAACTGGAATATTTGGACGCAAAGGCGCAAAGCCGCCAATAATTCTTCACAACCTTTGCGCCTTCGCGCCTTTGTGCGCGCTTATTGAGAAGTTTTGTCTCTAGTTGACCTACCTCTGACGCACCCAGATCCCGTGCCGTTCCACTGTGAAGCTCTGTTCCCGTTCCACGACTGCACCGGGTGCGAAGGCGACGCCGCTGTACGCCACCTCCTGCCCGGCATACAACCGCCACTCCCGTCCGACGAGCGGCTCGACAGCGCCGGAGGCAGCCGCGCCATCGGCGAGGGTGTGCGCCAGCAGGCGTTCCCCTGGCTGCACATGAATGACAGGACGGGCGCCGCTTCCGTCGAATGTCGCGCAACCGAACAGTCTGCCGTCGTTGACCGGCGTGACGCCGATCACCGCAAGATCGCCCCAGCCGTAGCTGCGCTCGCCGCCAATCTGCAATCGTTCAAGCGTCGGACGCCATGCCAGATTGCACCCCTTCTGCTCGAAGAGGTAGCCCTTGAGGAATACCGGTTTTCCGTCATCCCTGGTCGTGGGTGTGATGAATTCCACCTCGTGCAGCAATCCCTCATCCGCCGCTTGCTGCGGGTAGGTCAACGCTGCGCTGGCGTAGCTGGAGAGAAAGCGACGGCGGAAGGCGCTTTCGTCTTCCCAGGGCCAGACGACGGCATAGCGGTCGCCTTCCTGGAGCGCCACGTAGAAGCAGGTCGACGCAATCTGTTCGTGAACCTGATCGCCAATCTGCTGGTACGCCCCAGAGTCGATCGCCGGTCCCGCCGCCATATCGCGGGTCAGGCGCATGGTGAGCGCGCCCCAGACATTGCGCCCGGTGAGGTAGTGTCGCGTCATTTGCAGGTTGCTCACCTTGCGCCAGCCGACATGGAGCGGCGTGCGCAGGCGGAAGATAACCTCGTATGCCTGCCAGCTCATTGCCGTATTTCCCGGAGTTTTTGACGCAAAGGCGCGAAGGCGCAAAGAATCGCAATTAATCTATCGCCGCTGCTTGTTGTCTTCGCGTCAGCTTTTTTTAAACTCCTCAAGACTCGCTCGCATCACGCGCCTTCGCGCCGTAACGGGCATAGATCAGCGTCTGCTCCAGCACCTCTTTCGCCAGCAACAGGCGCTCAAGATCGCGGGTGACGTTCTCACTTATGTGTCTCAATACAATGTCTGGCGTCAGGCTTGACGGCTTGTTCCATCCCAAGTCTTGCAACACGTCAAGCATTTCTTCAACCACGATCTTGCCGAGGTCTTTTTCTTTCGCCAGGAGGTAGAGGAAACATGCATACACGCCATTCTCTTGCAACACGCCGAGCGCTTTGGTAACGGTGTTATCAACATCTCTGGCGCTGGCTTTTGCTGAAGTGCGCTTGATGATCTCCTGAGCGCGAGTTGCCGCCAGATAATCCAGATTAGTTACATTTTGACTTGCCATTTTTACCTCACCGGGCAATTAAGGCGTTCTCAACTGATCCGTGAAAATCCGTCCCAATCCGTCCACATCCGTGTTCCATTACGAGCCTTTGCGCAAGTCTTGCTGAGCATCCTTGCCGCCATACGTCTCCTCACGCGGCTCACCCACGATCGCCATCCGCCCGAAGCCGCGCGTGCCCATGCCGCCGATGCCGAGCCATTCGATCAACCCGAAACCGGCTCGCACCACATCGAGCGGACCGGACCAGGAACCGCCTGGGAGGTTGTGACCCTTGCCGGTCTTGCGTACTGTTCCCAATAGCCAATTCTGACCATTTGCCCGGTAATCATCCAGCACCGCATCGACGGTGAGGAACGTTGCGCGGGGGATGGCTTCGTAGGTGAACAGCAAACCTTCCTGAGCCGCGCCGGTCTGCGGATCGATGCTCACCGAGGTGCGCACTTCGAGATTGCTGTTGACAATATGGCTGAAGAGCGCCTCGTGAACAAGAGCAATGTGATCCTTCACCGCATTCCAGCGGTCGCCCTGCCACTCTTCCGGCGCCTCCGCGGTCGCCTGCCCGCCGACGTTAACCATCAGCCAGCCGAGGTTGAGCGGCTTGTCGCGCTGCCACGTGCACAGGGCAGCGTTCGTTTGGAGGTCAGGCGGCGTCTGTTTCTGTTCCTGCCCGTCTTGTTTGACGATAAGCCCGGCTTCCGCCAGCCGCTCTACCGTGCTGACCCATACTGGACCGACCATCGAATAGACCGGGAAGAGGACGATGTGCGCGTCGAAGATGCTGACCACGCCGGAGTGTGTTCTGCCCCTGCTGAGATAGCCGAAGGTGTAGCAGACTGGATTTTTGTCTGGCTCCTCGATCTGATCGTGGTTGTGCCCGGCGGCTTCGGGGGTTTCATAGAGGTATGCAGCATAGGTGCGCGCGGCGCCGTGGAGACTCGTGCCGGGGATTTTGGGCGCGCGCGTCCCTGGTTCGCGGGTGATGCTGTTATCCACCCGCCCCAGGCGGTAGCCGCCGGTCCCGACATGCACTGGATCGAGGGTGATGAAGAGATAACGCTGACGCTTCCAGGCGGTCATTTCTCCTCCTTGAGGATTTGCTCATGCAGTTCAAACCAGTCAGCCAGCTCGCCGCGCGCAGCGGCATTGATCAGGCGCTCGCGCTGCTGATCAGGAATCGTTTTCCACGGCTGATCCTTCGGCCATCCCGCGCCCGCCAGCGTATCGGCGGCGAACTGCCTGAAGGTTGGATCGGACGGCGAGCGCCATTCGTGATCCGCGCCAAACCAGAGTTCGCGCGTCTCCTCAATGGTGCGGACGACCTGATAGCGCTGGGTGCGCGACAGGCGCTTCATCATGCCCCACAACGCTTCCATTCGCTCAAGATCGTCCAGATAGAACGGGCGTGTGCGGCGCGTTCGGCGACCCTGATCATCGTAATGCACATCGAAGCGGCGCGCCGTCGTATCGAGAAACTCGAAGTCGAAGGTTGACGGGGTGAAAAAGACCCGGTCGCCCGGTTGCAGTTCAGCAGCATGGATCAGCCAGCCGTCCTGCCCGGTCCACGGATTGGGCGCTTTGAAGCGTCGGCTGCGGTTAACTGGTTCAGCGGTCGCGTCGAGGAACACATA
>JAUQOW010000059.1 GCA_030550675.1 Chloroflexota bacterium | reverse complement strand
GTAGGGGCGCCCCCCTGTGGGCGCCCGCCACGGGCAGGCACAGGGTCCTGCCCCTCCATTGGATGGGGCGTTGGTGGTAGGGGCGCCCCCCTGTGGGCGCCCGGCGCAGACAGCCACAGAGGCGCAAAAATGTATATGTCGTGACAGGTAAAGAGGAGACAGGAAAAGGAGAAGTCAACGCAAGCAATCGAACCCCTAACCGGTTCCTGGCTCTCAGTTCTCAGTTCTATGCAAGCCCACGCATCCGCTCCTGGCAAAATCATCCTGTGCGGCGAGCACGCCGTCGTCTACGGTCGGCCAGCGATTGCGCTCCCGCTCAGCGGCATCCGCGCGCGTGCCAGCGTCACTCCTGGCGCTGCGGGAATGGGCGTGCGCTTCGACGCCCCTGACCTGGGACGACGCTGGTTGCTCTCCGCCGCTCCTAACGATCCGCTCTCCGAGTTGACGCTGACGACGCTTCAGCGACTGGGAATTGCAGAAACGTCAGACATCCAGATCACGATCACATCGGACATCCCTATCGCCAGCGGGCTGGGGAGCGGCGCCGCGATTGCAACGGCGATCGTGCGGGCGCTGGCGGCTGCATTCGGGCGCGACCTGAGCGCCGCAGAAGTTTCAGCGCTGGTCTACGAGAGTGAGCGGCGTTACCACGGCGCCCCCAGCGGCATCGACAACACGGTGATTGCGTATGAGCGGGCCATCTGGTTCCAGCGGCGCAGCGAGCCGCCGCACCTGATCGAGCCGCTGCTGATCGCCGCGCCATTTACGCTGCTCATTGGCGATACTGGCGTGCGCAGCGCCACGCGCCTTCCGGTTGGCGAGGTGCGGCGACGCTGGCAGGAAGACCCGGCGCGCTACGAAGCGCTGTTCAATCAGGTGGCAGAGATTGTGCATCAGGCGCGCCGCGCGCTGGCGGAGGGCGATGTGGCGGCATTAGGACCATTGCTCAATCGCAACCAGGATCTGCTTGAACAGATCGGCGTGTCATCGCCGGAACTTGAACGGTTGATCGCAGCGGCGCGCAGAGCGGGGGCGGCGGGCGCTAAACTCTCTGGCGGCGGATGGGGCGGTGTGATGATTGCGCTGGTTGACTCCGAAATGCTGGCGCCCGTGCGTGAGGCGCTGCTGGCGGCTGGCGCTGCGCAGGTGTTGGAAACGATCATCAACACGACCGCCTGAAGAGCGAGCAATGTGCTATACTACAGAGGAGATGCGGCGATACGCCGCTTTTTATTGAGCGAACAACGGTTGTGAGAGATATATGCGCTCGCTGAACAGAAAGAATCTTCCTGTTTGTTGAGCGTCTGGAAATGACACATTGTTCCAATGGCGAAGATTATGGTTGCAATGAGCGGCGGCGTCGACAGTTCCCTGGCGGCGGCGCTGCTCCACGAAGCCGGGCACGACGTCACCGGCGTCACCCTGCATCTATGGGAGGGCGACGACGACCGCCTGGCGGAGAGTCTCTGCTGCTCCCAGGAGATGACTGAGAGCGCGCGGCGAGTGTGTGCGCAGCTCGGCATACCCTACTATGTTTTCAATTATCAGCGCGAGTTCCGGCGCTATGTCATTGAATATTTTTTGCGCGAGTACGCCAGCGGCTTCACACCCAACCCGTGCCTGGAGTGCAACCGCGAGATCAAGTTTCGGGCGTTGCTCGCGCGCGCACGCATGCTCGGGTTCGACTACGTCGCCACCGGGCATTATGCCCGGATCCGCGTTGATGAAACAGGTGCAAACAAACCTGCATCCGCATCGGCAAACGGTGCGCGGCGCGTCGTCTACCGACTGTTGCGCGCCGTCGATCAGGAGAAAGATCAGTCGTACATGCTCTACATGCTCGGTCAGGACGACCTGGCGCGGTTGATGTTCCCGATCGGCGAGTATGCGAAGGCGGAGGTTCGTGCTATGGCTGCCGCGCGGGGCCTGGCGAGCGCCAACCGACCGGAGAGCCAGGACATCTGCTTCGTTCCTGGCGGCGACTACCGCAACCTGTTACGTGAAGAGCGTCCCGATGCGCTGCGCCCCGGACCCATCCTCGATCTCGAAGGACGCGAGGTGGGCAGGCATCAGGGATTGCCGCTCTACACTATCGGGCAGCGGCGCGGCCTTGGCATTGCAACCGGTCAGCCGATGTATGTCATAGCGCTCGATGTGGCGCGCAACGCGGTGATCGTCGGTCCTGAGTCGGCGCTCCGGCGCGCATCGTTGCGCGCCGAACGGGTCACCTTCGTCAGCGGCGAGTGGCCCGCTGCGCCGTTCGATTGCCTGGCGCAGATTCGGGCGCATGCCGATGCGGTGCCGGCGCGGGTGACGCCAATTGAACCCGGAACGGTCGAGGTGCGCTTCGAACGCCCGCAGCGCGCCGTCACACCTGGGCAGGCCATCGTCTTCTACGACGGCGAGGTCGTGCTAGGGGGCGGACGAATAGCGCGCGACTGAACGGAAATGTTTCGGCAATGCCGCCAGCGCTTCTGCTCATCCTGTTGATTGTCACCGCCAGCGCTGCTCTGGCGCACCTGCTCTGGGGGCGGCGCTGGATCCAGATACCGGTATTCTGGCTGGCAGCCGCCGGGGGTGCGCTCATCACGCTGGCGCTCGACGCGCGGCTGCCATTGCGCCTGATCACGCCGGCGGGCGTCCCGGTGCTTGAAACCACGCTCGGCGCCTGGGTGCTGCTGATCGTTGCCTCACGATTGCGCCTGTGATATAATCAGCGCCGCCATGCGGCATCCGAATGGCTGCCGCGTCTGGAAGCAAGGAGATGCGCTGTGGGGAAATGGATCGGCATCGGACTGACCATTGTACTGCTGATCGTTGTCGGGTTCATTGTCGGCGCGTACCTGTCCCCTGATTTTCGCGTCGCTTCACGCGACATTGCGATTGTCGTTCTGGCGGTGTTTCAAATGATCTCGGCGATCATCTCGATCGCCCTGCTGCTGGTGCTGGTCTACGCGGTGCGCACCCTGACCCGCGTTTCACGGACGTCGCTGATCCCCAAACTGGAAGAAGTGTCGGTCAAACTTGATCAGGTGCTGGAACAGGGGCGCGGCGTGGCGGCAAACTTGCGCGATACCACCAGCACAGTCAGCGGTACCGCGTCATTCCTGGCGGATCGCGCCATTGCGCCGGTTATTCGCGTCTCCGGTCTCATGGCAGGAGTGCGCGCCGCTGCTGCGTATCTCGCCAGGCGCGACAATGATCCGACGTCCTAGCGCATCTGCGAGGATATACCCACTGATCGGCGGTACTGGCGCGCTATTGTCGTTCACTACGCTGCGTGGTATCATAACATTAATAGACGGTCGGCGGCAGGCGGTCGCGCGGTAGAGTCGGGGAAGCAACCAGTATTGCGGGCTGGGCGAAGGCATGAGTGGACGAACATTTTCGTATGGCGGTCAGGCCGTTCTTGAAGGCGTGATGATGCGCGGCTTGCGCCAGGCGACTGTCGCTGTGCGAACTCCATCGGGCGAGATTGTCTTTCGCCACGAGGCATTGAACGTCGAGCGTCGTCGGATGTGGGAAACGTTGCCGTTCCTGCGCGGCGTCCTGATGTTGTGGGATACGTTGAGCCTTGGCATCCGCGCGCTCAACTTCTCAGCCAGCGCTGCGCTGGGTGAAGAAGAACAGCAGCAATCGAAGGGCGCTGTGACGTTGACGCTGATTATCGCGCTGGCGTTTGCGTTTGGTTTATTCTTCGTCACGCCGCTGCTGATCGCCAGCCTGCTGGAACGTCTGGGAGCGACGCCGCTGATGCGCGATGCTGCGGAAGGGTTTATTCAACTCAGCATCTTTATCGGTTATCTGGCGCTGATCGGGCGGATGCCGGATATTCAGCGCACGTTCGGATACCACGGCGCCGAACATAAGACGATCAACGCCTACGAAGCCGGTGCGCCGTTGACGGTTGAATCGGTGCGCTCGTTCTCTCTCCTGCATCCCCGTTGCGGCACAAGCTTCCTGCTGGCAGTCGTCGTGCTGAGCATTCCATTCTTCGCGCTCTTCAGCGGTCTGCCTCTTGGCGAACGGTTGCTCTCACGCATTATTTTAGTGCCGGTTATTGCAGCGGTGTCTTATGAATTGCTGCGCCTGTCGGCGGCGAACTTCCATCGCGGCTGGGTTCGGCGCCTGGTTGCGCCATCACTGGCGTTGCAGCGCCTGACGACCCGTGAACCTGATGATACAATGATCGCCGTGGCAATCGCCGCTTTGATTCCGGTGCTTGCCGCCGATGGCGTCGTTCCCAAGGCGTTCGATGCGTCACTGGCGCACGGTGTGGCGCACCCGCCCGCTGATGCTGCGCTCGCATAAACCCTCGCACTGCGCGAGTGGAGGAAACCCATGCCGCTGGTCGGTAACATCCGTGATTTTGGGCTTTCGGACTTCCTGTACCTCGTTGATCGGGGCTATAAGACGGGGTGCTTGCATCTGAGCCGCGCTGATGAAATGGCATCGCTCTATTTCGAGAAGGGAAAGCTGATCACGGCAACCCGCAAGGACGATAATGTGCCGGTCACTGATCTGCTCGTCCGCAAAGGAAAATTGACCCCGGTGCAGGCGGCTCAGGCAGCGCAGGAGCATCAGAACCAGAATGGCGTCCACCTTTCGCAGGTGCTCATCAATCTGAATCTGATCGGACGCGATGAATTGCAGCGCATTCTACAACAGCACATCGAAGAATCGGTGTATGCGCTGTTCAGCTGGAATGAGGGCGAATTTCGCTTTGAGCAGGGTCAGCGCCCTGATCCGACCGCGCCAATTATGCCGACGCCTCTGGCGGTTGAGCACCTGATTATGGAGGGCGTGCGGCGGATTGATGAGTGGGGTCGGATCAAGGATCGCATTCCCAGCACGGATATGGTCGTCAAGTTTATCGAGCAGCCTGTCGAGCGTACCAAAGGGATTAACCTTGCTGCTGACGAGTGGCGTGTGTTTGCACGGATCAACGGCAAAGACACCCTGGCGGAGATTGCGCGGAAGACCGGGATGAGCGAGTTTGATGTCTGTCGCATCGTCTATGGCTTTCTCACCGCCGGGCTGGTCGATGTCATTCGCAAGCCGGCGCCGGTGCCGATGCTGGCCACGGGCCGACCCCTGGCCGAGGCGCCACGTGTCAAAAAGAGTCTGGTAACCCGCATTATTAACCGCATTCGTGGTATGTAACGGCGCAGTCAGCACGGAGGACCGGTGTGCAGACGGTAAAAATGGTCATCAGCGGCGCAGTCAACGCCGGTAAAACTGAATTCATCAGGACGATCAGCGAGATCGAAGTGGTCTCGACTGAACGTCCTGCAACTGACGATACCCGACTGATCAAGAAGGAAACTACGGTTGCAATGGACTTCGGGCGCATTGCAATCGGCGATGACCTGGTGCTGCATCTGTTCGGCACGCCCGGGCAGAAGCGCTTCGATTTTATGTGGGAGATCCTCTCGGAAGGGATGCTGGGACTGGTCATCCTCGTCGATAGCACGCGCCCTGAAACATTTCGTGAGACGAATCGCATCATCGACTTCTTCATGTCGTACCGCGAGACCCCCTACGTGGTGGCAGCCAATAAGCAGGATCGTCCGAACGCCTGGTCGCCGGAGGAGTTGCGCCTGGCGCTGCGCCTTCCTTCCCATATCAAGGTGCTGCCCTGCATGGCGACTGATCGTGAGAGCGTCAAAAATGTGTTGCTTGAATTGCTCGATGTGATTATGCAGCGCAGCGAGGACTAGACGCATCAGAACGCATCAGCGGCGATCTGGGCGCGGGCGGGTTCTCATACCCGCCTTTATTTCTGACTTCTGATGTTCGCATGCGCATCGCAGGCGTCATTGCGCTGCCGTTTCCAAGAGGAAGATCAACATAATGTCGGACTATCTTGTGATGGCGCTGGCTGAGCCTGTCGAAGCCAGCGCCAACCGCTCCGCAGGTGAAAACGTGATTGCCCGGGTTTGGGTTGATCTTCCCTTAAGCCCGCCTGATCCCCGCTCCTGGCAGGCGTTCGACAAGCGTAACCGTTGTCATTATCATAAAAGCCTGACTCGCTTTCCTGAAACTATTGGAGATGTGCTGGCATGACTGATCCCCGTTACGGCTTGCCGGAGAGTATTGCGCTGGTTGATGATCTGCACCTTGGTTATCCGCACGTCGTCGGCACGTATGTCATGCTGGGAGATGACCCGGTTATCGTCGATCCGGGTCCCGCCAGCGTGTTGCCCAATCTCGAAGCCGGTTTGAAACAGATAGGTCTGTCGTTCAGCGATCTGCACGGCATCGTGCTGTCGCATATCCACCTGGATCACGCAGGCGCAACGGGATCGCTGGTGCGCTATTTTCCACATTTGAAGGTGTATGTCCATCATCGCGGCGCCCCCCATATGATTGCGCCCGATAAGTTGCTGCGCAGCGCTGCGCGCATTTATGGAGGTCAGATGGATTATCTGTGGGGCGAATTTCTGCCGGTGCCGGTAGATAATATTGTGACCTTTGGCGGCGGCGAAACGTTGCGCATCGCCGGGCGCACGCTGCGGGTCTTCGATGCTCCTGGTCACGCCTCGCATCACCTGATTTACCTCGATGAGTCGACAGGCGCGGCTTTTGTGGGCGATGCCACCGGTCTGCGGATGCCTGGATATACCTATGTCCGTCCGGCGACGCCGCCGCCGGATGTCGATCTGGAGGCGTGGCGACGCACGCTGGATACGTTATTGAGCCTCAAGCCGCGGATGCTGCTGCTGACCCATTTCGGTCCGGCGCACGATCCTGAGCGGCATATCGCTGATATGTGGGAGCATGTCCAGCGGTGGGCTGAGACGGTGCGCGTCAGTCTCGAACGCGGCGAAGACGAATCGGCTGCGGAAGCCCGCCTTGTGGCGCTGGCGAACGCAGAGCTGGGAGATGTGGACGAAGCGGCGCGCCAGCAGTACGCGCAGGCGGGCGCGGTCGAGATGAGCTGGCATGGTCTGGCGCGCTACTGGCGCAAGAAGATGGAGTCGTAGTCGCTGGCGCCTGCCTTCCCTTGAGCCTGCCTGGATAATGATGACGCAAAGCCCGCAACGGCGCGAAGCCTCCTGATCAATACAACGCCCATTGCGTCTTCGCGTCTTTGCGTTAGCCTGGATGAGATACCGCAGAGACGCAACGGCGCGAAGCCTTCTGATCAATACAACGTCCATTGCGTCTTCGCGTCTTTGCGTCAGCCTGGATGAGATACCGCAGAGACGCAACGGCGCGAAGCCTCCTGATCAATACAACGTCCATTGCGTCTTCGCGTCTTTGCGTCAGCCTTGCCGTAAAATCCACGTGACGGTACAGATTCGGACCTTCGCTATGACCTCTGGATCGCTGCGCTGCCGCCGGAATGTCCGGCGCAATGATAGACCTGCGGGTGATGGCGTGATCCGGCGCAGAGTCGTATCCTGGCATCAGGATATGCTGCGCTGGAGATGCCATGTTGCTTGCAAGACTGCTTGACCCCCTTCTGAGCCTGCTGCTGCCCGATCGCTGCGCCGGTTGCGGTCGGCTGGGGGCATTGCTCTGCGATGAGTGCCGTCACAGACTCGTCGTGTACGATGGAGACCTGCCGCGTATCGCCGATCAGTTGACCGGTGTGCGCATCGCGTATGTGTTTGAAGGTCCGCTGCGCCACGCGCTGCATCAACTCAAATACCACCGCAAGCGGCGCGTGGCGCGTCCGCTTGGCGCGCTCATGGCAGCGCACCTGCGCGCGAATCCGCTCCCGTGCGACGCGCTTATTCCTGTACCGCTCCATCCAGAGCGCCTGAAAGAGCGCGGCTTTAATCAGGCGGAACTGCTGGCGCGCGAAGTCGCAGCAGCGACTGGCGCGCCGCTGATTGTCGGACCCCTGGTTCGGCTCCGGGCGACAAAGCAACAGGCGCTGTTGGATGTGGCGGGGCGCATTGAGAATGTGGCGGATGCGTTTATGTGGAAAGGTCCGGCGCCGCCAGCGCGCATTGTGCTGGTCGATGATGTGCTAACCACCGGGGCGACGGTGAATGCCTGCGCAGCGGCGTTGCGCGCTGGCGGCGCGCGCGAGGTGTCTGCGCTGGCGCTGGCGCGCAGCCGGGGGCGGGCGCCATAATCACGCTGCTGGCGCTGCCGTCGCCTGCACGTCAGAGGTTTTCGGCACATTCTCTTATAAAAGCCCCTGCGGGGCTTGCGCGCGCTCAGCGAGGGCTTTAGCCCGCAGCGCCCAGGAAGACCGGACTGTGTGCGTAATCCGCATCAGTCCGGTCGCGCGTTCTTTAGGCTGCGGGCTAAAGCCCTGGCTTAGTCCATTGCAGCCCCTGCGGGGCTTGCGCGCGCTCAGCGAGGGCTTTAGCCCGCAGCGCTCCCTGACACCCGCTCAGGCATACATACTGCGCGCGACCTGCAAAAAAATTCGCGCAAGACGCGAAATGATTTGCTCTCTGCTGCGGTACGCTATGACTGCGCATATCAACTGTGCATCGTATTGGGAGGTGAATATGAACGCGAAGCGCTTCCGCTAGCGCGCCGGCGTCGCTCGCCGCTTCCTCGTCATGCTGGCGCTGCTCCTCGCGGCGCTGGCGCCCGTCCTTGTCGCGCCAGCGGCTGCGCACGACGAGGATGGGATCACACGTCCTGAAGACGAACCGCAGGCGTCTCCGAAGGTCACGCTTTCTCCGGTGAATGATGAGGCTCCGGTCCCAACTGCGCCTGCCGAAGCTGACCAACCGGCATCCACGGCGTCGCTCAACGACACGCGGATCGCGTTTGTCAGCCCCAGCCGGGAGAATCGCACCATTCGACTCATTGCGCCTGATGGCTCGGATGAGCGGGTAATCTGGAGCGCACCGGAGGGGACGCCGCGTCGGTATGGCGTCGAGTTGATCGACTGGCGCCCCGACGCTGGGGAACTGGCGTTCGACAGCGGTCACGACTGGCGACGCTCGTTCCTGTTGCGCGACATTTATGCAATGGACCCGCACGGAACGTATATCCGCCGTCTCACGCGCGGTCCTGGTCCCGATGCGCCAATCCCGGCCCAACGCGCCAACCGGCGCTGTCACGGTGCGCGTCCACGTTCTTCTGCTCGGCGGCGGTGAATTAAGCGCCTACGCCGAAGGCGCGGCAGCGTCGAAGGAGTGGCTCGGACAGTGGTATGAAACGTGGACTCTTACCTTCACCAACGTCGTCGATTTCGGACCGGGAGTGCGACAGAGAGTGCGCGTGGTTGTTATGCAGGCTACGGACATTTTGTATGCTCCCTGTAATTGGACCTTCACCAATTTTGCTGACGTCATCCCCGGGCAGACAGTGAGCGCAGGCGAAATACGTCCTGGCTCTGCTTCTTCTGCAACAGAATGTCTGTACGCATCGTATCCATCCTGGCGCGCCGATGGAACGCGGGTGGCGTTTCTCAGAAGTTCAGAACGCACGTTCGTATATCAAAACGATATCTGCGAGACGGCAGCGCTGCCGCCGCCGCTGGTCGATGGCAACCGTTTGTTTGCCCACAGTGGGCTGATAAAGAATATCGCCATGGTTGCGTATGGTCCGCCTGCCCGCGCCAACGATTTGTTGGTATTGGAGAACGGCGGACTGAGCGATCACCTTTATATCGGACCTTCGGATGACCTGACTCAGATGCGCCATGTACCAGCTAAATGCTCTGGAGAATATGGCGCGATTGCTCATTACATTCCTGGCGTGGCATGGCTGCCGGATGGCTCCGGCTTCATCTTTTCGTACTACTACTATAGCAGTATCAGTTCTTCAAGGAGCGCCATCTATCGGTATGACCTCCAGCAGGGAAGGATCAGTGAAATCTTCAGGCTTGACGATGGATTGATCGGCGCGCTTGACATGTCACCTGACGGACGAGTCATCGTCTTTGAGCGGGCGTCGCGTTTCGATCCCGAATACGTAACAAGCACCGGCGGTCCTGAGGTGCTTGACCGTTTGCTCTGCCCGTGCAGTCTATGGCTGGTCAACATGGATGGCTCGAATCTGCGCCAGTTAGCGGCGGACGGGCGCGCCCCGGCGTGGAGTCCAGGTCCCATCCCGCCGCCGGGACCGCCGCCGGTCGTGATGCCGCCGCCAGCGTCTCTTCCGCCAACATCGCCTGATGGACGGTATGCCGTCTATCTGCCGATGACAGTGCGGTGACGCCAGCGCTCTGGCATCAGCGTAGTGCAGCGGTGAATGAGCGAATTGGACGCGACGAATGCGCGAATAGTCAACGAATGGGGCGACGAATAAACGAACAGTAACCCGTTGAACGTTCAACGTTCAACGTTGAACGTTCAACGGACGGACTGCCTATTACCACGGGCGTTTCTGACCCGGAACCGTTGCGCCGAAGATCGATGGCGGCAGTTTGAAGCCGTGCGCTTCGAGGCGCGGCGTGAAGCGCGGTCGCGTGCCGGTGGGTCGCAGTTCGCTGATGATCTTCCCCTCAGGCGTTTTGCCAAGAATGTGAAGCACGAAGATGTCCTGCAACACCACAACATCGCCTTCCATCCCCTGCACTTCAGTGATGTAGGCAATCTTGCGGCTGCCGTCCTCCAGCCGCGTCTGCTGCACGATCAGGTCGATAGCGGACGCAATCTGTTCGCGGATCACCCGCAGCGGCATATCCATCCCCGCCATCATCGCCATCGTCTCCATACGCGCAATGGCGTCGCGCGGCGAGTTGGCGTGAAGCGTCGAAAGCGACCCGTCGTGACCGGTGTTCATCGCCTGGAGCATCGCCATGGTTTCGCCGCCGCGGCACTCGCCGATGACGATCCGTTCAGGACGCATACGCAGCGCGTTGATCACCAGATCATTGATGGTTACGCGACCGGTGCCGTCGATCTCCGGCGGCTTCGACTCGAGACGCACGACGTGCTCCTGCGCCAGTTTCAATTCCGCGCTGTCTTCGATGGTCACAATCCGCTCGTCAGCCGGAATGAAGTTCGACAGCACATTGAGCAGCGTCGTTTTACCGGAACCGGTGCCGCCAGAGACAATGATGTTCAGGCGGCTGACGACGCATGCGCGCAGGAACTCCGCCATTTCAGGCGTCATTGAACCGAAACGGATCAGGTCTTCGACGGTCAGTTTCTTCTTGGCGAACTTGCGGATCGTAATCGACGGACCATCAATGGCGCACGGCGGGATGATCGCATTGACGCGCGAGCCGTCGGGGAGACGCGCGTCGACCATGGGCCATTTGCGGTCGATGCGTCGCCCCAGCGGGCGAATGATGCGGTCGATCACCTTCAACACATGCTCGTCGTTAGCAAACCGCACCTGCGTCAGCGTAATTTTGCCTTTTTGCTCAACATACACGGCGCGCGGTCCGTTCACCATCACCTCGGTGATGCTGTCGTCGCGGAGCAGCGGCTCGATCGGACCGAAACCGAACAACTCGTCCATCACCATATCGTAGAGTTGCCTGGTTTGTTCATCGGTCAGATTGACGCCGCTCTGCTTGTAGGCAAGAGTGAACTTTTCCTGCAGTTGGCGCTCCATTTCGGGGGAGCGCTTGAGTTCCTGCTGATTGCCAAGCGAACTCAGAATACGGTCGACGATCCACAGGGACAACTCCAGCATCCGCTGCTGCGACATCTCGCCGCCAGCGGTGACGGTCGATTGCCCTGTCCGCGAGACTGGCGTATGGTCGGCTGCGCCAGAGGGCGCGGGGGCGCTGACCGGCGCAGCGGTCTCGGACGTTGATTGCGGTTGCGACCCGCCAATTCGCTTCAGTAACGACATGGTTCTGCTCCAACGCTATGAGAGTTTCACAAAGTACGCATCGTATGCGCGATCAAGCAGTTCGCGCGACATGGACGGCGGTATGCCGCGATATTTGGCTTCATCGAGAATCTGGTCGCACAAGTCGCGCGGGTGACAGGAGCGCAGGTCGCGCCCGTCGCGTTTGTAGCGTTCAAGGATCAGGTAGCGCAGCCCTTCGTCGCTGTACGGAATATTTTTTGCTTTGGCGACGCGCTGAAAGATGGCGCGAAATTCCTCGGGCGTCGGGTTGGGCACTTCAATCTTGTGCCGGATGCGCCGCAGGAAGGCGTCGTCCACCAGGTCCTGCGGCGAGAGGTTGGTCGAGAAAACGATCAGCACATCGAAAGGCACCTGAATCTTCTTGCCGGTCTGAAGGGCGAGAAAATCGACTTTCTTCTCCAGCGGCACGATCCAGCGGTTGAGCAGGTCCTGCGGGCGGCATTTCTGTCGACCAAAGTCGTCAATCAAGAACAGGCCGCCGTTGGCTTTCATCTGATAGGGCGCCTCATAGACCTTGGCGATCGGGTCAAAGATCAGTTCAAGTTGTTCGAGGATCAATTCGCCGCCGACCATCACCCGCGGTCGTTTGCAGACCAGCCAGCGGCGGTCGGGCAGCGGCGATTCAACGATTGGGCGGCCCTCGAACGAAACTGCCGGTTCACGCGCGGTTGCGGCGGCGGGTTGCTCCACTACCTGATGGTTGAGCGGGTCGAAGACCTTGATAATTTGCCCGTCAACCTCAACCGCATACGGGATCAGGACATGACCGCCGAGCATGTTGGCGATCCCTTCAGCAATTGTCGTTTTGCCATTGCCGGGAGGACCATACAGGAAAAGCGAACGCGCCGAATTTGCAGCGGGACCAATACGGTCGAGCATGCGCTCGCTGACGACCAGGTGTGCAAACGCCTGACGCACCGTTTTCGCGTCCACCACCATGTCGCCAACTGACTGGCGATGCACCATGGCGATGTACTGGTCGAGGGGGACGGGCGCCGGTCCGGCGTACTGGGAGCGATCCAGCACTTCGTGGACTTTCAGGCGTCCTTTGGTGGCGATGACGTACTGGAATGATCGCTCGTTGAAGCCGCCCTGTGCGCCGACGATATCGACGTACTCTTCGAGCTTGAGAAACTCGAGCACTTTATCGAGCACGCCGAAGAACGGCAATTTCGTCACTTCGGCGATCTGTTGCCCGGTGATATTGCCGTGAAAATAGATGACTTTCAGCACCAGATCGTTCAAAAACCCCATGCTGAGACCGGTCTCTTCGATTGAAGCCGGTTCAGGCGGGATGGCGACGCCGCCTGCGGCGCCGGTTGAAGACGCCGCCGGACGTTGCCTGTCTGCGAATTGCTGCGAAAGAAAGCTCATGCCGACTCCTCCGTCGAACGAACCGGCAGCCAGGGAACATCGCTGGCGCTGTTCATCATATCGACAGGCGCGACCAGATCGATCGCCTGCCGTCCGATGAGCAGGAAACTGGCGTGGTAGAGGAGGGTATTATCGCTCACGCGAAAGACGCGGGCGTCGGTCATCGGCAGGTAGCGCGCCTGTTCGTCATTCAGTTCATCTTTCAGCCGCCGATCAGGGCGAACGTACAGGTAGCCGAGCACTGCAAGGTTGCCGCCGCCCACCGCGCACAAGATCGCGTCCTTCGGTGTGCGCACCGTGAAGTATTTGCCGCGCGCGTTCACGTGCACTCCCATGTCTTCATCTTCTCGGATCAGCGGCGCGGGTTCAGCGGACGGATCGGACCAGGGGACGTCGCGGACCGTTGCCAGCGCATCGAGTTCGCTGATCAGGAGAATGTCGCGGTATGCAGCGAGCAGGAACGAGGTCTGAAGCAGGAAACTTTCGTCGTCTGCGCGGTAGACGCGCGCGTCCGTGATGGGGAGGAAGGCGGAGGGATCGCTGTTGAGTTCATCCGTCAGGCGATTGCCAGGTCGCACATAGACCGATCCGACGATCACTTTTCCTGGTGTGCGCACAAAGGCGGTTACAGCATCCTTGGTGATCCGCGGGGTGAAGAATTTGCCTTTTTCGTCAATCCGTGCTTCCATAACGCTCCCTCTCCATCAGGCGGCGGGCGAGAGGCACGCCAAACGCTGGCGACAAACAGAAAACCGGGCGCGTCAGGCGCGTCCGGTTTCAGTATAGATGACAGACCGGCTGAATGGCAATAGTACGGCAGCGCTACATGCCGATAGGAATGCCGTCTATTCCTCGATCAAATCCTCGTCATCGCCGAGGTCCGGCTCGATCTCTTCGAGTCCGAGTTCTTCATCTTCACTGCCAAAGACCTCTTCTTCCACATCCTCGCGCACTTCGACGCCTTCCTCGTCTTCGAGCAACTCCTCGCCAAATTCGTCAAACTGCGCACCGCTGATGAAGGCGCCGCGGAGGGCGCTCTCGCTCAGATTGCCGGGGAACGACACACGTCCGCGTTGCGATGGCGCCTGGTAGGTCTCTCGAATGATGATACGCACCTGACGACCGTCGATGCGTGCTACTGCGGCGATGTATCGGTTGCCGCCAGTCATCAGTTCGTTCAGGCGGCGCGCCAGTTTTGGCTCAATGCGCCCAATCAGGACGCCGGACGTGTCGTACACCGCCACGCCGCGCCCTTCAGGGCGCAGTTCCACTTTCTCGCCGGTGACAATTGCCGCGAGCGCTGGTCCGCGCTGAACGTCAATCAGGGTCGTCAGCGCCGTCTTGCCGACTTCCGTGATGAACATGCGCAGATCGACGAGCTGGCGCCTGGCTTTGAGCGGGACGGGAAGGGTTGCCGATTTCGTCAGCAGTTCTTCGATGCGTTCCAGATTTCGGCGCGCAATGCGATTGTTGGGCGTCAGGCGCAACGCATTGCGATAGGCGTCGCGCGCGTCCGTGAGTCGCCCTAACTCAAAGTACGCCTTGCCGAGGCGGTTGTAGGTTTCGGTGGTTTCCGCCAGGCTGATCAGTTTCTCATTGACCTGCACCGCTTCTTCCCAGCGGCTGTGCGCTGCCAGTTCGACCGCCTGGTTCTGCAGACGGCGTTGCAGGCGAACTTTTTCATCCTGTTTTGTCAATGCCATCTCCTTGTTACATTTGAGGGCACATGCCCGGATTATTGATGCACGTCAGCAGGGCAAGAAATGCGACGCCATTATTGATCGCGTGCGCAATAATCGCTGGAATCAGGCTGCCGGTGCGATCAAACCCCCATGCAAACACCAGACCGATCAGGAACGACGGCACAAGCAGCCCAATGAGTCCTTCAGTAGCAGCCAGCGAATGCGACAGCGCGAACACCAGGGCGCTGACCCCGTATGCGACGGCGATGCCAGCGCGTGATTCTTTTGCGAGTCGCCGCAGCGAACCGAAGAGATAGCCGCGAAACAACACCTCCTCGCCGATCGGCGCCAGCACCGCCGCTCCGAGGAAGAAGAGCGCCTGACCCGCATAATCTCCTGGAAACAGCGGATAAAGCGCCGCCTGATTCTGGCGAACGCCGAAACTAATGAACAGAACGCCGACGATGCCGTTCAGAAAAAGCGCCAGCAGCCCTAACCCGACGCCAAGGGCGACCAGGCGCAACGGCTGAGGGGCGCTGAACCCTAGCACTGCCAGCGGCTCGCGGCGCAACACCCGCACTCGCACAACGGCGACGCCGATGAACACCAGGTTTTGCAATACCAGCAGCGCCAGCATGCCATCAGCGCCGATCAGTCGGGTGATCTCGCGAGCGCTCAACTGACCGAGAGCGCTGGGGTCAATCCCTGCCTGCGCAGCGCGCAGGACCAGCATCGCGCCGACCACCGCCGCGCTAAGCGCGAGCGCCGCGCCGAGCGCAATCAGCAGGTCAGCAACCAGGGCGCCGATCGTCGCGCGCGGCGAGGCAGGCAACGGCAGACGCGACGCTGGCGCGTTGAGCGTATTCATCAGGCGACTGCTCCCTGGACCGCAGGAACATGTTCCAGTTCGTCGGGAACGCCGTTCAGCTCCGGCGGCGCCTCTACGGGCTGCGCCAGCACGCCCTGCAACGACCATGGACTGGTGCGAGTGATGCGCACCTTTACCAGTTGACCCGTCCAATCGTGCGGGTCGCTGAAGAAGACCAGTTTGTTGCCTGGCGTGCGCCCGCGCCACTTGCCTTTGTGCTCGCCTTCAACCAGCACTTCGACTGTCTGGTGCAGGAAGCGGGCGTTACGCTCAGTAGCGATCCGTTCTTGCAGACGTTCAAGTTCGATGCGGCGCAGTTGCTTCTCGCCCTCAGGCACCGCCAGCGCCGGATCGCGTTCCATTTCAGCGGCGCGTGTGCCGGGACGCGCCGAGAATGCCGCAATATGGACCTTATCGAACCGGATCTCTTCAAGCAATCGCTTTGTGCCCTCGAACCGTTCGCGCGTTTCGCCCGGATGCCCGACGATCACATCGGTCGTCAGCGATACGTCCGGGATGGCATCGCGGATCTTTGCGATCAGGTCGCGGTAGCGCTGGACCGTGTAGCCGCGCCGCATAATCTTGAGCAGCGCATCGTCGCCCGCCTGCACCGGCAAGTTGATGTCCGGCATGCAGCGCGGCAATTCCGCCACTGCTGCGATCAGGCGGTCTGTCATCCACGCCGGATGGGAGGTCAGGAAGCGCAGCCGCAGCAAACCAGGGATTTCATGAACGGCGCGCAGCAGGTCCGCCAGGTCGGGACGACCGGGGAGGTCGTGCCCCCACGAGTCGACGATCTGTCCGAGCAACGTGATCTCTTTTGCGCCACGCGCCACGATCCGGCGGCACTCTTCGACAATCTCTTCAAGCGGGCGGCTGCGTTCGCGCCCGCGCCGCAGCGGGATGACGCAGAACGAGCACGACATGTTGCAGCCGTACTGGATCGGCACGTGCACCGAGACCGGCGGATGATCCCAGCGCGCCACCGGCAACGCTGGCTCATCGAGTTGATAGATCGGATTGGGCGCCAGCGCCAGCACTTCATCGACCGCCGACGGCGACACAAAATGATCCACCATGGGCAGGCGATCCTGGAAGATCGAC
Source organism: Chloroflexota bacterium (assembly GCA_030550675.1). Taxonomy (GTDB): domain Bacteria; phylum Chloroflexota; class Chloroflexia; order Chloroflexales; family Roseiflexaceae; genus Roseiflexus. The sequence continues at coordinate 6,558 of JAUQOW010000059.1, read as the reverse complement.
TGATTGCCAGGGCCAACCATGCATCCCCAGAGGACGATCTTCGTGTCGGGGTGCTTGCGCTTGATGCGCTGCACCTCGCTCAGTTTGCCGAGGATGCGCTCTTCGGCGGACGCGCGCACGCTGCACGAGTTGAGCACGATGAAACTCGCATCCTCAGGACGTTCGGCAGGCGCATACCCGACCCCTTGCAGCGCTGCTTCCAGGCGCTCAGAGTCCGATACATTCATCTGGCAGCCGACCGTCCAGACATAATAGCGGCGCTCGCGCGGCGTTGCGTCGCGCGATTGCCCGTTACGCGGTTCCTCTGGCAAATGCAATGTGATAACGTCGGTCATTGGTCGCTCTCGTGGTCTGGCGCTCTCACGCTCAACACGCTTCGATGACTGTCTCTCAACAGATTGTCATTATAGCGAAAATCGGGATCAGGGGCAAGAACGGCGCTGCTGTGGGTTGGGCGCAGGCATGATTTGTCAGGCAACGACGCTCCCGTTGCCAGCGATTAAAATCGCCCCTGATGGGCCTGCGGCCGACCGTCCGCCTGCGTGGACGGGAACGGCGGCGTCCACGCGCGGTGAGCGTGTCGAACCGCGCAGGTGGACGCCCAGCGGAACGCCTGCCCGGCGCGACTTCAGTCGCCAGCCAGGGCGCGGAAGTGATGCGCTTACTTGCCGCCTGACAATTCATGCCTGCACCCTCATCTGTCGCGCTGCGGGCTGAAGCCCTCGCTAAGGAGGTGGAAGCCCCTTGGGGGCTGACGCGCGCCGGGCGTCGCTCCAGACGCCAAAAAGCGCAATTGCGAGTAGTTAAAGGGGCGTGTCGCCTGCGCCCTTCGACAGGCTCAGGGCACAGGCAGCGGCGTATGCCGAAATAAGGGACCCGTGCAAATCCGTCGCACCCGTATAAATCCGTGTCCTATTACGACAATTCTAGACCCATCGCACAGCAACTATCAGAGGCGCGCGGTAGTCTAACCAATGTGGTCTGGCGCACACGGAGAAGGAGAAACCATCATGCCTGCTCTGGCGCAGCGTCCTCCGTCAAGACGGGGGCTGATTCACACCCATCCCGTCGTTGCCTACTTTCTGATCGCCTATGCTTTTTCGTGGCTGATCGGCGGGGTGCTTATCGCCAGGTATCACGGTTTCGTTAGGGCGCCAATGTGGTTGCACTATGGGAGCGCCTTCGGTCCGACGGTTGCGGCGATGGTCGTCGCCGCCGCGCTCAATGGGCGCGCTGGTCTTGCGGAACTGTGGCAGCGCGTCGTTCGCGCGGATGTCGGTATGCGCTGGTGGCTGGTCGCAGTCGGAACGCCGCTGGCGCTCGCCCTCGTCGCAGCCGCAGTCTATGCGTTCGAGCAGGGGACGTTGCCGGATATGGCGTTGTTTGGCGAGGCGGACTATCTCGGCAATATTGGCGCGTTGGTGGCGCTGGGGGTGTGGATTGCGACCTACGGGTTCGGCGAAGAGATTGGATGGCGCGGTTTTGCGCTCCATCGGCTGCAATCGGGGGGATGGGTTCGCGCGGCTGTGATCATTGGAGTGCTGTGGGGAGCGTGGCACCTGCCGTACTTCTTCTACAAAGACAATTTCATCGCGCTGGGCATCGGCGGTTTTGCGGGGTATCTGATCAGCATTGTCATGGGATCGATCCTGCTATCGTGGATCTATCGCGGAAGCGGGAACAGCATCCTGATGGTCGCCCTGTGGCATGGGCTGTTCGACTTCGTCAGCGCCTCGCCGGTTGCAGCCGGAACCGCCAATGCGGTCATCAGTGTCGTTGTGATCGTCTGGGTAATTGTCATTCTGCGGCAGGGGCGGGGCGATAAGCGGATAGCGCCCGCTGGCGCGCCGGATCGCTGATGTCCGTCCTCTGTTCATATTTGTTGCAAAAATGCATATATATTGTTATCAATTCGTGATCGTTTTCACTTATGTTTTACGATTATAATCCGCATGCGTGTCATTTTGACATAAGAAAGGACCTCATTGCTATGGCTTCCCGGCAGGAACAAATCATTGCAGTCATTGACCAGTTGATGACAAATGCGGGTGCAGACGTAGTTGGCGCTGCTGCGGTGGGTCTCGACGGCATAGCGTTTGCGTCGCGCATGTCGGCTGACGTTAGCACTGAGCGCGTGGCGGCGGTGGCTGCGACCATTATGGGCGTCACGCGGCGCGTCGGCGGCGAGTTGAAGATCGGTTCGGCGGAGGAGATTATTATCAAGGCGAACAAAGGGTTGTTCATGGTGCTGCCAGCAGGCGAGCAGAGCCTGCTCGCCGTCAATCTGCGGCAGGACGCCAACCTGGGGCTGGTGCGCCTCGAAGCGCGCGACGCCGCCAGAGCAATTGGTCAGATCGTCTGAGTTCGGTTTCCAATCTTCGGTCCACACATTCATTAGAGCATACCTCGATCTCGGTCTGCATCTGGTCATCCCCGACCGGTTGTCAGGCGCTTACGGCGCTCTCCCGGCAGGGCGCAACCATCAATCATTTTCTCGGAAATGCGATGATTCAGCCAGTATGAGGAGGACTGTCATGGCTGTAGAACGGTCGAGTTGGAAGATCAAGCATGAAGCGACGCTGAGCGAACTGGTGCAGTTGATGGGTCTGAGCGCCGATGAAGCGGCGATGTTGAAAGCTTTGCAGAGCGAAGCGCAGCGCCAGGCGCCCGCGATGCGCGAGGATTTCTACCGACGATTGCTGGCGCATCCGCAGACGGCTGAGTATTTCAGCGATGTCAATATGAACCATATGCACGAGATGTTGCAGAACTGGTTCGTTGAACTGTTTTGCGGCGTGTACGATGAAGCCTACGCCCGACGCCGCATGAAGATCGGCGATACGCATGTGCGCATTGGACTGCCGGTGCGGTACCCGCTCGCAATGCTCGATGTCGCTATGGCGCACGCGGAAGCGGTGGCGCGCACGCATGCGCAACCTGATGCGGCGACAACGGCGGTTCGCAAGGTGCTGGCGCTTGATGTCGCCGTGTTCAACCAGGCTTACGAAGATCGTCAGATTCAGGCTCTGGCTGAAATGGTCGGCAATGAGCGGCTCGCTCGCCGGTTGCTTTCGGGCGAATCATAGAGACCCCAGGACTGTATCGTCCGTCCTGACCAGAACGGGCAACCCGATGCATCCAGGCGCTTGTGGGTGCGGTTGGCAGGAGCGCTGTTGCGCCCGTGACGAACGCAGTGCATCCAGACGCTGACGGGTGCAGAGATCTGTGCGCTACGACGCGCTACATTATCACGAGGTGCAGCGATGGCGCTTGAAGGCACGCTGAGAGATATGTCGTTGAGCGACCTGTTTCAGGTTTTTCGGATGGGTCCAAAAACGGGGACGCTTTGCCTGGCATGCGCTGATTTGCGCGCGATTGTCTATGTCGCCGCTGGCGAGTTGATTGATGCGGCGGTGGTTCGCTTTCCAGAGCGCAGGGTCATCGCTGCTCACGATGAAGCGGTCATTCAGATGTTGCTCTGGGACGATGCAACGTTCGTCTTCCGGCATGATCCGTCAGTCCTGCATCGCCCGGTGCGCATTCGTCATGATGCAGAGCATCTGGTGCTGGAAAGCATCAAGCGGCGCGATGATCTGCGATCGATGCTTCCCTATCACCACGTTACGCTCGATACACATCTGCAATTGTCGCCGCTGGCTTCAGGGCGCGAGAGCAGCGTAAGCCTGAGCATGCAGCAGTGGCGCATTTTGAGCCAGGTGCCGCATCATTCCAGCGTTCGCGCTATCAGCAGGGCGACTGGGATGCCGTCTGATCAGGTCATTCGTCTGGTGCTGGAGTTGATGGCGATTGGATTGGTCGAGATTGCGCCTGCGCCGCGTCTGGCGAAACAACCGCTCCATCGTTATGAATTGGCGGTGACCGAGACTGAGGACCGGGCGCCTCATCTTGCCTGGGCTGCGTCAATGCACGCCAATGGACAGGCTGGCGTCCATGAACGCCGCCTGCCGGTCAGACGCAGTTTGATCGACGCCGTGATGCGCCGTGTGCGTGGATTGTGACAGATGGTGCGCCATGCAGATACTCAAAATCGTGATTACCGGTCCGTATGCAGCGGGGAAGAGCCAGTTCATCCGCACGATCAGCGATATTGAGCCGGTATCGACCGATTACGCCGTCACGCTGGACGAGGAGCGCGCCCTGAAGCGCGAAACCACCGTTGCGCTTGATTTTGGCACGATTGCCATCAACGACCGCCTGAGCCTGTACCTGTTCGGAACGCCGGGTCAGGAACGCTTCGATTTTATGTGGGAGCATCTGGCTATTGGCGCACTTGGATATGTGGTGATGGTCGATAGTTGCCGACCGGCGCATTTTCCCGAAACGCAGCGACTGATAGCGCGCTTTGCCGAGATCACTGATGCGCCGTTCGTCGTGGCGGCGAATAAGCAGGACGATCAGGCGGCGCTGCCCCCCGCATACATCCGTCGGCGTCTTGGCGTGCCCGCTGATACGCCGGTGCTGCCATGCGTCGCCACCGACCGGGCGAGCGTCAAGCAGGTGCTGCTGACGCTGTTGCAAATCATCGCCGCCCAGGTTCAGGATTGACCTCCTCTTGTTCGGATGACGCAACCAGATATCGGGAGTCTTCGAGATCGGCGTTGGCTGAGCCTGTCGCAGCCCACGCCAACCTCGAAGCCAACGCCAACCGCTCCGCAGGCGCAAGCTTGATTGTCCAGGTTTGTTTAATCTCACTATCAGACGCTGTACCGCGCACAACCGGGCTGGAATGGTATAATGTGGCAGACGTTGAGAGTTATGGATGAGATTCAATCATGAGCCGCCAGGAACACGAACAAATCGCCCGGTCCGTTGTTTCGTCGGTACAGTGCGGGGTTATCACTATCAGCGACACGCGCACGCCGGAAACTGATACAGGCGGCGCGATTATTCGCGCCGGTCTCGAGAACGCGGGGCATACGGTGGTGCGCTACATCGTCGTCAAAGACGAGCCAGCGCAGATCGTCGAGCATGTGCGCGACTTCGCCGCCGCCGGGTGTCAGGTGATCATTACCAGCGGCGGCACCGGCATCGCCCGGCGCGACAGCACGTTCGAGGCGATTGATGCGTTGCTCGAAAAACGCATGCCCGGCTTCGGCGAGATCTTCCGTATGCTGTCGTACCAGGACATCGGTCCGGCGGCGATGCTCTCGCGCGCCACGGCTGGCGTCTTTCAACGGTCGCTGATCTTCTGCCTGCCCGGTTCGCCAGCCGCTGTGCGCCTGGGGATGGAAAAACTCATTCTGCCGGAACTGGCGCACCTCGTGTGGGAAACCATACGGTGAACGCGCTGCGCGTTCGAGGAAACTCCTGTGATTCGCTGGATACTGCTCAAACTCATTCGTTTCTACCAGGTGTTTATCTCACCGGCGCTTCCGCCGAGTTGCATTTATGAGCCGAGCTGCTCACGGTACACCTACCAGGCGATTGAGCGGCACGGCGCACTTAAGGGAGCATATCTGGGCATCCGTCGGATTCTGCGGTGCCACCCCTGGGCGCAGGGCGGGTATGACCCGGTGCCGGAAGAGGGCGCGGTGATCTTTGCCTTTCGCCCACTGCCGTTGCGCCTGTTGAGCGGTCAGCGCGCGAATGGATCGTCATCCGCTGCGGGCGCCGCTAGCCGTCGGTCGTTCGACGCCGCATTGCAGGAATGGGCGCAGGCGCTGGCGAGAGATCACCCGGACGTGGTGCGCGTCGGATACGCCGATGTTCCGATGCAGGTGGGCGATAAGACCGATGTGCTGCTGATCGTCGCCCAGACAGACCTTCCCTTCGAGCAGCGATCCGCTGCGTGGGACGCCCATCCGCTGCCGGTTCCGGCTGATCTGATGGTTTACACCCTTGAGGAGTGGGCGCACCGTTCCTCTGAGACGGAAGCGCCATTACAGGTTTTCTGGGTCTTCGAGCGCGAATACGTGCAACGATGAGGCGTTCGCCATGCCTGATCGCTCGCAGGACTGGTTCAAACAGGCGGAACGCGATCTGGAGCAGGCGATCGACTCGCAACGCGCTGAACGCCACGAATGGGCATGTTTCGCTGCGCATCAGGCGGCGGAAAAAGCCGTGAAGGCGCTGCATCTTGCGCACAAACAGGAAGCATGGGGACACGTCGTGGCGCGCCTGCTCGCCGATCTACCGCTGAATGTTCCGCCCGACCTTATCGACAAAGGGCGCGTGCTGGACAATTTCTACATCCCAACCCGTTACCCGAACGGACATCCGGCGGGCGCACCCTATGAGCACTACGGCGTCCTTCAGAGCGGACAGGCAATTGCATATGCGCGCGAGATCATTGAGTTCGTCCGTCGTGAAATGGCCTGACGCGCAGACCGTCGAGCGCGCACTGCGGGAATGGGCGCAGAAGATGGCTCAACGACATCCAGAGGCATTGCGCGTCGGGTACATTGGTTCCTACGCCAGGGGCGATTGGGGGGTCGGCAGCGATGTGGATGTGATCGTGATCGTTGCGCAGGCGGACCTTCCCTTCGAGCGGCGCGCCGCTGCGTGGGACGCCAATCCGCTGCCGGTGCCCGCTGATCT
>JAUQOW010000058.1 GCA_030550675.1 Chloroflexota bacterium | reverse complement strand
GCCTGCTCGATTTCGAGGGGAGTCTGGGGGGCACGTTCGAGATTTTCATTCAACTGGGCGCGGTTATTGCAGTCGTCGGATATTACGCCGCCGATCTGTGGCGCCAGGCGCGTCAGGCGCCGCGCGATCCGCAGACGCGGCGCTTCTGGCTTGCCATCGGCATTGCGTTCATTCCTGCGGCGGTTATCGGTCTGGCGTTGCACGACTGGATCAAGGCGGCGCTGTTTTCGCCGACGGTCATCGGCGTTGCGTTGATTACCGGCGGCGTGGCGCTGATTATCGTTGAACGTCTCCCCCGGCGCACTGCCACGACTCACGACGCCACCCGACTGTCGCTCCGCCAGGCGATTGGCATCGGCATCGCGCAGACGCTGGCGCTGACGCCGGGCGTTTCACGGTCGGCGGCGTCGATCATCGGCGGGATGCTGGTCGGGCTGGACCGTCGCGCGGCGACGACGTTTTCGTTCTACCTGGCAATCCCGACGCTTGGAGCGGCGACGATCGTCGATCTGCTGACCAGCCTCGACCAGGTGACGCCGGGTGACGCAGGACGCCTTTTTCTAGGATTGGTCGTATCGCTGATCGTCGCATGGCTGAGCATCGGCTGGCTGCTGCGCTATGTCGCCAATCACAGTTTTGTCGTCTTCGGCATCTACCGTATCATCGCCGGGTCCGTCGTCCTGGCGCTGGTCGCTCTGGGACGGTTATAATAGTTGCTTGTGCGAACGATTGTTAGACAGAGAGGAGAGAGCGCAATGCCGCCTGTCTCTCGCAACGCGCCATCACGCCGCGCTCAGGTGCGCGAACGCCTTCTTGCGGCGCTCGCCGGAGGTGCGGCGCTGACTGACCCTGATACGCTCGCGCTCAAGATCGATCAACTGCTGGCGGAAGTGTTTGAAGATGAACCGGCGCTGCAACCGCAACCCGCGCTGATCGAGCAGGGTCATGAAGATAGCCGTGTCGTTATCACCGGCATGGGCGTCGTGACGCCGCTGGGCAACGACCTGGAGACGTTCTGGCAGGGGCTTGCGGAAGGACGGAGCGGCGTCGGTCCGGTGACGCTCTGCGATCCTGGCGATGTCACGACGACGATTGCTGCGGAGGTGCGCAATTTCGATGCGCGCGATTATATGGACGCCAAAGAAGCGCGGCGCGTCTCACGCGGCACGCAGTTCGCCATCGCTGCGGCGCGCATGGCGCTCGATGATGCGCGCCTGACGATTGACGCCAGCAATCGGTATGAGACCGGCGCATTGATCGCCTGCGGCAGCACGTCACCGCCTGACACCGAGGCTGCCGCGAAAATCCTCTTTGAGCGCGGAGCAGCGCGGATCAGCCCATTCTATATCACCAGCGCGCTGCCCAACATGCCCTCATGCCAGGTCGCTATTCAGTTGGGATTGATGGGGTACAACACGTCCATCGCTACGGCATGCGCCGCAAGTGCGCAGGCAATCGGCGAAGCGGCGGAGGTCATCCGTCGCGGCGATGCGACGATTATGCTGGCAGGCGGCACCGAAGCGCCGATCTGCCGCCTGACCCTCGCCAGTTTTGGCGCTATCCGCGCGCTCTCGACGCGCAACCACGATCCGGCTGGCGCCTCCCGTCCGTTCGACGCCGAGCGGGATGGATTCGTCCTTGGCGAAGGCGCAGGCGTGCTGGTGCTCGAATCGCTTTCTCACGCCCGTCGCCGCGGCGCCCGCATCTATGCCGAAATTATCGGCTATGCCTCGACATGCGATGCCCATCACGTCACCGCGCCGCATCCAACCGGCGACGGCGCAGCGCGCGCGATTGTGCGCGCACTGGCACGAGCGAAGATTACGCCGCAGCAGGTCGATTACATCAATGCCCACGCGACCGGCACGCCAACCGGGGATGTCGCCGAAACGCTGGCGATCAAGACGGCTTTCGGCGAGTACGCCTCCAGCGTGCCCATCAGCGCCACCAAGTCGATGATCGGGCATCTGACAAGCGCAGCTGGCGTGGTGGAGGCGGCAGCGACAATCCTTGCCATGCAGCATCAGTTCATTCCGCCGACGATCAATCTGACAACGCCTGATCCGCAGTGCGATCTCGATTATGTGCCGCTGCGCGGACGACCGGCGGCAATTCGCATCGCTATGTCGAACTCGTTCGGGTTCGGCGGCATCAATAGCGTTCTGGTGCTGCGACGCGGCGATCTCAGTCAGTAAATGTGAATGAGCGTCTGCCAGTTCTAAGCCACGATCGCTGGCGCGGACAACAGGGCGCGAATGTTTTCAATCAGCGCATCCAGGTCGAACGGCTTATCCACGTAATCGACACATCCGATAGCCTGCGCCCGGGATCGCTTGATGAGCGTGGTGTAAACGGTGGCGCCGAGAATGGGAACGGCGGCGATTTCCGGCAGGGTGCGCAGTTGACGCACGGTTTCCCAGGCAGGTTGACCGGGAAGCGAGAGCGAGCAGAGGATCAGATCAGGGCGTATGCCGGAGCAGACGTGATCGAGCGCGTTTGATGGCGCGGCTTCGACGACGTGATAGCCGGAGAAGCGCAGCAGGCGGGCAATGATGTCACGATGATCGGCAGCTTCGTCCACAATCAGAATGGTGCGGCGCGCCATATTGCTATCCTTATAGTTCACAGCCTTTCTACCAGAATATAATCGATCATATCTGCAAAAAGATACGGCTTATCAAGCGATGATCGAATTGTCAGACAACTGGGGTGTCATCGGGCACGAATGGGCTGTCGAATTTCTGCGGCGCTCGATTGCCAGCAATCGTCTTGCGCATGCGTATCTGTTTGGAGGTCCGGAAGGAGTAGGGAAGGCGCTGCTGGCGCTCCGCCTGGCGCAGGCGCTCAACTGTGAGCGCGCCGGAGTCGATCCGTGTCTGCGCTGCCGGGCGTGCCAGCGGATTGAGCACGGCAATCACCCCGACGTTCGCATCGCGGGCATGGCGACGCAGGCGGCTGGCGCAAAAGCCGACGACGCAGCGCGGCAGAAAGAGTTGAAGATTGACACCGTGCGCGAGTGGCAGCGTGATATAACGCTGAAGCCCTACGAAGGGCGACGGCGAGTGTTTATTCTGCACGACGCGGAGAAATTGAACGAAGCCGCGTCGAATGCAATGCTGAAGACGCTGGAAGAACCGCCGCCGTATGCGACGCTCATTCTGGTCGCGCATACGACGGGGAGCCTGCTGCCGACGATCGTTTCCCGCTGTCAGTTGCTGCGGCTGCGACCGTTGCCGCGCGCGCAGGTGGCGGCGGCGCTGCGTGAGCAGTGGAACCTGGCGCCTGGCGACGCCGAACTCCTGGCAGCCTGGAGCGGCGGACGGATTGGGTGGGCATTGCGCATGGTCGATGCACCGGATGAACTGGCAGCACGTCAGGATCAACTGGCGGAACTGCTGGCGCTCGCCGACCAGCCGCTGGTCGCCAGGCTCCGTTGGGCGGAGGAGCGCGCGAAAGCCTATCGCGCTGGCGATCAGATGGCAGTGCTGGAGACGCTCGACCTGTGGCAGAGTTGGTGGCGTGATGTACTGCTGACCGCCGCTGGCTGTCCGCAGGCGATCATTCATATTGATCGCCGTGACGAGCTTGCCAGAGCGGCTACGCAGTACGCCATTCCTGATCTCCATGCCTTTGTTGCGAGCATCTCCCTGGCGGCGCAGCGTCTGCGCGATAATGTCAATCCCCAACTCGCACTCGAAGGCGTCGTGCTGGCGATGCCGGAGCGACGATCCCCGCGATAGCCGATGGATCCTCTCTTGCACAAGGCTTTCCAGGCATTTGATAGCAGCCAATATGATGAGGCCGAGCGGCTCTACAAAGCGGCTCTGGCATCCTGCTCCATTGCTCAGTACGAGCAATACAAACACGCTGCTTATGGACTGGCGTTCACATACTGCATGCAGGGTAAATTCGATCAGGCGCGCGAGCTGTACGCGAATTTGTATCATCTTGCACAAGAAGCGCACGATGTGCTATGGCAGGCGATTGTGCTCCATCAACAAGGGGTTGTCGAGCGGATGGCGGGCAATTTCGATATGGCTCAGGCGCTATTTCAGAAAGAGTATGAATTCCGTGCATTCCATCTTCCTGACGATCTCGCTGGTTTTGCGGCGAATCTCTACGAGCAGGGGTATACTCTTCTGAAATCAGGTGATGGAGCGCAGGCCAGGACGATCATGCATCGTTCCCTGGAGATGGCGCAGCAGGCAAACGACGCGATGTGCCAGGGATGCGCGTATCGCGGTCTGGGAGAAATCTACGCCGCTCTGAATGAGCGGGATCAAGCGCGAGTCTGTTTCTCGCTCAGCGAACAGGCGTTCCGACAGGCTGGCGATCAGATCGCAGCGGAAGAGGTTCGGAAACTGGCTGGCTCATTCCTTTTGAACGATCTTCTCGTATAGCGCCTGCTGGCGCGCAATGGCTTCACGATAGCGCGCATGGCTGGTCGGATCGGGAACAAACCGCGCGGCATTCACCGCCGCAACCTCTGCGTCTACCGCCACACCCAGCGCGTCGAGCGCCAGGAGCGCCGCGCCTCTGGCGCTTACCTCGGACTCTGCCGCAACCGTCAACGGTCGCCCTAGCACGTCGGTCACGATCTGCATCCAGGCGGGCGACGCCAGTAACGCGCCGCCGCCGGCAACGAACACCGACGGCGTTACTCCCGACCGCTCGATCTGTTCCAGAATCAGCGCGAAGCGGTACGCAACGGCTTCCATCCCGGCGCGCAGAATGTCGAGCGGCGTCACCCCCAACGACAGACCGGCGATGACCGCGCGCGCGTCTCCAGCCCAGCCGGGGCTGCGTTCGCCAACCCAGAACGGCAGGATCGTCAACCCGTGACCATCAGGCGGAATCGCCGTCAGCGCCCGATCCAGCGTGTCCGGGTCCTCATTGATCCGCAACGTCTCGCGCAGCCAGGCAACGACATTTCCGCCTTCGCTGGTGGCGCCGCCGAGCAAGACGCGATGACGATCAATCCGATAACACCACAACCCTGGCGGAACGCGCTCTACGTCCGGCAGCGCCACGCGCAGCGCGCCGGTCGTGCCAATCGTGATCGCCGCGCGGGTCGGACCAGCGCACCCACTGCCAATATTGGCAGCGGCGCCGTCGCCGATGGCGGGAAACCATGGAATCTCCGCCAGTTCCGTCCAGCGCGCCGTGTGTTCAGGCAGAAGACCCTGGATAGGCGCATCGCGATCCGCTAGCGGCGCCAGTTGACCGGGGAGCACGCCGAGATCGCCCAGCAACCGGAGGTCCCACGACAGCATCGTGCGGTCGAGCAGGCCCGTCCAGGAAGCGGCGGAATAACTGATACGCCGCCGACCGAACAGGCGCAACTCCAGATAATCGCCGAGCGTCGCCCAGAACGCTGCCTGGCGAAAGATCGCCGGGCGCGTCCGACGGATCCAGGCGAGTTGTGCGGGCCAGTAACTGGTGCGCAGCAGGCATCCGGTGCGTTGATGGATTTCGCGCTCATCGAAGCGTGTTCGCAGCGCAGCCGCATCCGGTGCGCTGCGCGTGTCAGCGTAGGTGAAGATCGGAGTCAGAGGAGCGCCGTTCTGATCGAGCGCCAGCAACGTCGCTGCCAGCGTGGTGACCGCCACGCCGCCGATAGCGCCGTGGGGAGCGAGAGGTGCAGCCTGCGCCAGCGCCGTATCCAGGCAGCGCCCGACGGCATCAAAGAGCGCGTCGGCATCAATTTCCGAAGCGCCATCAGGCGCTGTGCGCAATACGACCGGCTCGCGCGCACCAATTCCCGCCACGCGCCATCCCCGCGCATCAAACATCAGCGCGCGCACCGCAGAAGTGCCAATATCGAGCGACAGAATGAACGGCTGCGCGGCGTCCTTCAGGGTCATACGACGAGCCTATGCCAGCGCCAGAAACGAGACGACGACGACCGTCGCAGCGACTGCCAGACCCGCAATCACCTGCCCCGGCGTATGGTTGCGCGTCCGCACCCGCGCCCAGGCGACGGCGGCGGCGCATATCCAGCACACGACCCCCAGGATGTTCGAGTAGATCAGCGCGAGGGTCGCCAGAGCGCCAATTGCTGCGCCGTGCATGCTGATCTTCCAGATCAGATTGATCACACCGCAGATAATCCCGATGCCCAGCATACCGACCGTCAGCGCCAGAAACGGGCGTGGCGCGCCCAGCGCCAGCAGCAGTCCAATCGTCAGCAGGACCGACACGGTGCCGAAGATGTACAGTTCATTGCGCTCCTGTCGCACCGACACATCAGCATCGCTAAACCCTCCCTGGCGCAGGCGCACCAGGTAATATAGCACAGACGGCACAGTTTGAAACGCGATAATGCCGCCGACCCATGCAAGACCGGCTTCGTCCAGCGTGTGAAGACCGATCAACAGATAGGCGGCAATAGTGACGAAGACTGGATTGAAGATCTGTGACAGTAATCTGGCAAGGAGAAGACTGCGGCTCTCCATCTCGTCGGAGTCGAGCGTTTCACCGGAGAGCTCTGGTTGATGCCTCATGCGATGCTCCCGTTGATAACGAGTGATAATGTTCAATAATCTGCCGGGCAGACGCTTCCCAACGAAACCGTCGCGCCTGTTCCAGACCCGCCCGCCGCAATTGCTCCCGCAAAGCGTTATCAGTCAACAGGCGGATCATCCCGGTGGAGAGCGCCTCAACATCATCGGCAGGCGTCAGGAGGGCGGCATTGCCCACCACCTCCGGGAGACTCGAATTGTCGGATGTAACGACCGGCGTCCCGCACGCCAGCGCTTCCAGCGGCGGCAAGCCAAACCCCTCATAGATCGAGGGATACACGAATACCTGTGCAAGATTATACACGATTGGCAGGTCAGAGTCCGCCACGAAATCGAGCAAATGCACGCGACGTCGCAATCCAAGACGATCGATCGTCTCGAATACCGGTTGATACATCCACCCCCGCCGCCCGGCGATGACCAGGAAGAGGTCCTCCCCGCCGTTTTGCAACGCTGCCGGAACGCGCGCAAAGGCTTCCAGCAGGCGCACCAGATTCTTGCGCGGCTCAATCGTCCCGACGAACAGGATGAAGCGCGCAGGAAGGCGCAGTCGCTGGCGCACCGGCTCGCACGCTTCCGGCGGCAGCGGGCGAAACCGTTCATCAACCGCCGGATAGACCACGCTCACCCGCTCAGGGGCGATGTTCAGCAGGCGTTGCAGATCGCGCCGGGTCGACTCAGAGTCGGCGACGATCACATCAGCGCGTTGCACAGCGCGCGGCACAGCGTCGCGCAGAAATGCAGCCACGCCAGGAACGGCGCACTCCGGATGCACCATATACGACAGGTCGTGAATGGTCACGAGGACGCGGGCGCGCGTCGGCGGCGCCACGAAATCGGGTGCGTGCAGAATATCGAGCGGACCGGTCAGCCACTCGATGGGCAGCGGGATACGCAGGCGATGCCAGAGCTGCGTCAGGCGACGGGGCGGCAGCGGAATGGGAACGGCGCGGGTATGCGGATGCGACGCGCAGAGGCGGCGCACCTCGCGCAGATAAGGAGGAGGCGTGGCGCCCGGAAAACCAGCAGCGTAGAACAGCGTGAAGCGAATATCGGGGCTTTGGGCAAGAATGGCGCTGATCAGTTCGCGGGTGTAGCGCCCAATGCCCGCTCCCTGCCAGGCGCCAGCCGTGAAATCGATCCCGACATGCATGCGTGGCCGTGTCGTCACCGGCGTTTACTGACCAGGTACAGAACGAACCCGATCACGACAATGCTCCAGAAATTGATCACCCGGTCGAGCAATGTGACGGCGCTGCCCAGGCTCGTTCCGACCTTGAAGAAGGTCAGCACGCCGGTAATCACCGTTTCAACGACGCCGAGACCGGCGGGCGTAAAGGGGATGGCAGTCAGCAGCGACGATGCCAGCGCGACGAAGATGATCGCCGACAGCGGCAACGACAACCCTTCGTGGCTGAGCGCCTGAATCACGAAATAGAGTCGCATGCCTTCAAGCAGCCAGACGCCGGATGTCAGCGCGATCAGTTTGGGCAGAATGCCGGGACGGAACGAGCGCAGCGCCGCGTGTTCGAAGTTGCCATAGAACCCGACCAGGCGCTTTGGAATGAAGCGCCGGATGACCGGACTGAGCCAGCGCATGCCTGCCAGACCGCTGAGAATGGCGACAACCAGCAGCGCGCCGAAGCCAAACACGATCTGGGTGCTTTCCGGCATCCTTGCGCCGAACGTGAACCACGCCGACAGCACCAGCAACCCGAACAGCCCCAGCATGTCGAGGAGGCGTTCAGCGAAGATTGTGCCAAACGTCGCCGAAAATGACACGCGCCCATTCTGTTTGAGCAGATATCCGCGGTACGCATCGCCAAGCTTGGCGGGCACCACACAGTTGGCGAACCACGAGAGATAAATGTACTCCATCAGCGCAGGCAGCGACGCCCAACTTTTGCGCCCCTCGCGCACCGGCACATTCGCATTCTCCAGCAACATTCGCCAGCGCACCGCGCGCAGCGGAAATGTCAGATAGAAAATGCCGAAGCCAGCCAGCAGCAGCCATCCATTCGCACCGCGCATGTATTGCCACGTCTGGTGCACGTCGATATCAAAGCCGCGCACCGCAAACACAACGATGGCTATCGCCAGCGCAAACGAGATCAGGGTGCGCGGGCTGCGCAGCGCTTTTGCCAGAGAGAATCCCTGACGTTCAACCTCCTGAACGTCGGGAGGGTCAGGCAGGTTGACGGCTTCTTCGGCGCCTGCATCGCCGACTCGTTCGTTGATCATTGCTGGACCGTCCTCTCGTGACTCCGGTGAAACGTCCATCGACAGCATTTCTCGAAAAAGCGGATGCGAAGACGCAGGGGCGCAACGTCTCGCAATTGCGATGACACGCCTTTACGTCAGCCTGTTTGAGCGACACCTGGAGGGCGCGCTTTTCTGCAACCCCCTCGCCTCAGACGCCATACTCGCTCCGATACCATTCCCAAAAGCGCGTCAGTCCTTCCTCCAGCGGCGTAGAGGGCTGAAATCCAAGCATCTGCGCCGCTTTGTCAATCCGCGCATACGTGATCGGCGGATCCGCTGCGGGCAGCGGCTGCGCCGCAATCTGGGCGCGCAAACCGGTCACGCGCTCCAGCGTCGTGACGAAATCGATCAACTGCACCGGGTTCGAATGTCCCAGGTTGAAGATTTCAAAGGCGTACTCAGCATCGAGCGCCGCCATCACGCCTGCCACAATATCGTCGATGTAGGTCCAGTCGCGGTAAACCCCCATTCCCCCATTGAAAAGCGTAATTGATTTCCCGGAAATCATTGCATCAACGAATAAATGCGGCGTCATGTCAGGGCGACCGCGCGGACCATACACGGTGAAGAAGCGCACAACGCGCGTCGGTATGCCGTGCTGCCGGTGCGCCGTGTATGCGAGCACTTCCGCTGCCTTTTTTGTCGCAGCGTAGTACGACAGCGGTCGATCGGTCGGCGATTCCTCGGACCAGGGTGTTGGCGACATGCCGTACACCGATGAGGTTGACGCCAGCACCAGACCTTCGACATTGTACCGCGCCGCCGTTTCCAGAACGATCAGCGTCCCGCGCACATTGACATCTTCGTACAGCGCCGGGTTGCGCATTGATGGTCGCGGACCGGCCATGGCGCCGATATGCGCCACCCGCTGCGGTCGGTACTGCGCAAAGACGCAATCCATTGTTTCCGCATCCCGAAAATCCGCCTCGACCAGCGTGTAGCCTGGATGATCCAGGGCGCGCGCCACATTGCGTCGCTTACGCGCCGGATTGTAGTAGTCGTTGAAATTATCGACGCACACCACCTGATCGCCGCGCGCCAGCAGCGCTTCGCTCAGGTGACTGCCAATGAACCCTGCTCCGCCGGTGATGAGATAGCGCATCGTGGTTGAGTCCGTTCAGCGTCGCGCGCGATGGCGCCAACGACCGCCCACATAACCGCCAGTTGAATGCCAAAATTGAGTACGTGCAGATTCTCGAACAGGTTGTGCCCTGCCACTGCTGCGATGATACCACATCCGCCGACCGCTGTGCTGTACAGAAGAGGGGAGGTTGCGCATTGAAGCGCACGCAATGCCTGCCGAATCACCCCGCCAATCAATGCCAGGTACGCCAGAACGCCAATGATCCCTGCCTCCGCCGCCATATGCAGGTAATAATTGTGCGCATGCCCGCGACTCGCATACCACGCGCCAACCGCAAACTCCGGGTACGCCGCCGAGTAATTGCCCGGACCGACGCCGAAGAGCGGCGCGGAGCGGAACATCTCCCAGCCTGCCTGAAGGTGTGCCATGCGCTCGACCACTGCGAAGTTCTCTGGCGTCACCGTCACGGCTGCGGCATCGAACCACGCTACGCTCCGCCAGATGCTCGCCAGGCGCGTGACCAGCGCTTCAGGGAGCATGCCTGCGATCGCAAGCAGCGCCACTGCCACGCCTGTCGCCGCCAGCCCCAGGAGAACCGGCAGCGCACGTCTGCCCAGACTCGGCGCCATGCCCAACACGCCGATTGCAGCGCCGATCCACGCGCCGCGCGAGAACGAGGCGATCAGCGCCGCCAGGATCACTCCGAGAGTCCCCCACAGGATCGCCGCCAGCGCCCAGCGCCCTGCGGAGGTCAGGCGACGCTGCACGCCGCTCCGCCAGGCGCTGCCGGTCATCACTATCGCCAGCGCCGCCGCCAGTGGCCACGCCATGTTCAGGTACCCCGCAAATGAGTTCGGCTGACCAATGGTGCCATATGCCCGCACATGCGGCAGATCAGGCGCGATTCGAAAAGCCGGCGGACCGTCGCCGGTTGCGAACTGCGCGATGCCGATGCCAGCGCACACGGCGGGAGCGATCAGCAGACACGCCAGCAGGTAGATGACGTGCCAGCGCCGGGTGATGGCAGTGGCCGTCGCCATCCAGACAACCGCCGCAACGGTCCAGCGCAACGTCTCGCGCAGCGCCTCTGTGCGCGAATATGGCGTCACACTGGCGGAGAGCAAGAGCGCGAAAAGCAATCCCCCCCACAGAAGCGACAGATCGGCGGGGAGCGGATGCTGCTCAGCGCGCGCCAGGGTATGGAACACCCAGCTTCCCAGCGTCAACAGCACCGCAGCCTGCGTGACGGAAAGACCACCCGGCAGGACGACCAGTTCCTGCACTGGCACCGACAGCACCGTCATTCCAGCAGCCAGGACCGGATGCGCCAGCGCCAGAACCAGCGCCAGCGCCGCACCCGCACTCAGCGCCAGGCGATCAAGCGGCGTGAGCGCCAGGAACACCCCCAGCGCGATCGCAGCGCCCCAGACCGGGATCATCGTCCGGCAGGAAGGAGATGGCGAGATGGGGCGCGATGCTCCCTCCCGGTTGCGACTGCCTGATGTCGAGTTCATGATCTGCTCTGCGCTTGACTGCCTGGCGACCGATGGTCTTTACGAACCATCATCTTACGGCAATTCCCCGCGTTTGCGCAGTTCTTCGCGGAACCACGGGATTGTGCGGCGCAACCCCTCTTCGAGGCTGATGCGCGGCTCCCAACCGAGGACTCTGCGCGCCTTCGAGATGTCCGGCTGGCGCACCTGCGGATCGTCCTTCGTGCGCAGGTCTTTGTACACCACGCCCGCCTTGTTGCCGGTCAACTCATTGACCAGCTCGGCGAACGCCTTGATGGTAAACTCGCCGGGATTGCCGATATTGACTGGTTCGACCTCATCGGAGAAGAGCAGGCGATAAACCCCTTCCACCAGATCATCAACATACTGGAATGATCGCGTTTGCGTTCCATCCCCATAAATGGTCAGCGGCTCACCGCGCAGCGCCTGCTGGATGAAATTGGGCACCACCCGTCCGTCGCGGAGGCGCATGCGCGGACCATACGTATTGAAAATGCGCACAATGCGCGTCTCGACGCCATGATAGCGATGGTACGCCATCGTCATCGCTTCGGCGAAGCGTTTGGCTTCATCATACACGCCGCGCGGACCAATCGGGTTGACATGCCCGTAGTACGTTTCGGGCTGCGGATGGACCTGCGGATCACCGTACACTTCCGAGGTCGATGCGAGCAGAAACCGCGCTTTTTTGTCCTTTGCCAGCCCCAGCGCCTTGTGCGTCCCCAGCGCGCCGACCTTCAACGTCTGAATGGGCAGCTCCAGGTAATCGACCGGCGAAGCGGGTGAGGCAAAGTGTAAAATGGCATCGAGCGGACCCTCAACAAAGATGTAGTTCGTCACGTCGTGCTTGATGAAACTGAATCGTGGATGACCGGCAAGATGGGCGATGTTGTCGGTGCTGCCGGTGATCAGATTGTCCATCGCCACGACGGTATGACCTTCCGCCAGAAATCTATCGCACAAATGAGAACCAAGAAAACCGGCGCCGCCGGTGATCAGGATACGCATAGACACACGTCCCCTTTATTCATCGCAGGCATGGTAGTGTATTCCAGTGAGGAAACCGTGACTCCAATCATCATTATAGTGAATAACGCGTTATGCGGGCGCTGGGGAAGAGCCGTTGCAATGCCATGAGAGCCGTTGCAATGCCATGGCTCTTCGCTGTGAGCGCCTGCGTAGGTCGCCCCCTGCTGCCGATCTCACAGGTGTAGCGTTTTTCGGCAAACCCTTATGTTGCATCGCCCGCTTCAGGCATCAGGACGCCAAAACGCTCCCCTCTCCCGCGCTGCGGGAGAGGGGCTGGGGGTGAGGGCAACAACAGGCGTCAGGACGCAGCAAACACCCCTCGCCTCGAAAAACTCTACCCCTGTGAGCTGCTGCCGATGCCCTATGGGCGCCTACAGGGAAGCGCCCCTACGTATCGACATCGCACAGGCTCATGGATGGCAGCGATGAAGACGACGAGCGGCGCCATCGCACTCCAGCGGCTCTGCACGGTGGGCGCCCACAGGGGGGCGCACCGACGCATCGATATCTCACGGTCTTGCGGGCGCATCGCCTGACGTATATCCGAGGGCGTTGCGGTGCCACGCTTCCAGGTTTAACCACCTTCAACCTGCAACCTTCAACTTGCAACCCCTCTTGCCTTTCGCCTCTCAATACGCTCCGCGCCCGGATATAACCACCGGGATCGTCTGCAACAGGATGCGCAGATCCATCCCAGGAGTCCAGTTCTCGGTATAGAAGATGTCGAGGCGCACCATCTCATCGAACGAAATGTCGCTGCGCCCCAACACTTGCGATAAGCCAGTCAAACCGGGGACAACCGTCAATCGGCGATAATGCCAGTCTTCGTACTGCGCCACTTCTTCCGGCGTCGCCGGTCGCGGACCGACCCAACTCATCTCACCGCGCAGAATATTCCACAATTGAGGCAGCTCGTCCAGGCTGTAGCGCCGCAGCACGCGCCCGACGCGCGTCATCCGCGGGTCATTCCGCATTTTGAAGAGCGGACCATCGGCTTCGTTCAGCGCGGCAAGTTCGGCTTTGCGCTGTTCTGCATCAACGACCATCGTGCGAAACTTGTAACAAATGAATGGGCGTCCGTCCCGCCCGATCCGGCGTTGACGGAAAATCGCCGGTCCTGGCGAGTCCAGGCGCACAATGATGGCAATCGCCACTCCCAGCGGAATCACGAGCGGCAGAGCAAGCAACGTCAGCGCCAGATCCATCGCCCGTTTGACCGCCAGGTTCCATCCACGCAGCGAGACTTCCTTCAAGCCAATCAACGGAATGCCGCTCAGGTTGCGAATATCGATCCGGTCGAAACTCAACTCATAGAGATCGGGAACGACGCGGAACTCAACCCCTGCATAGCGGCAGACGGCCACCAGGTCGGGAAGGCGATGGTGCTCCCAGAACGGCAACGCCAGGATGACCAGGTCAATATCCCCGCCGCGCAGACACATTTCAAGATCACTGATCCGTCCAATCTGTCGAAAATGCATGGTGCGTCGGTTGGGGACCGTTTCGCGATCATCAAGAAAGCCGACGAGTGCATATCCCAGATCGGGTTGCGCCACCAGACTTTCCATCACTTCGCGCCCCAGCCCCGTATTGCCGACGACCAGCACCCGTTCGCGGTCGATGCCGCGCACCCAGCGCCACCGGCGGATGCCGATCAGCACGGCGCGCGATCCGACGAGAAGCGCGATGATCGTTCCCCAGGCAAATGCAAAGATCAGGCGCGAGTAGAACTCGGACGGCTTATAGAGGAAAACCACCACGATCAGAATGGCGATGCCGGTTGTGGTCGAGCCGACGATAATGCCAGCATGGTCAAGCACGCCAGCCGTGCGCGGCAGGCGATACAGCCCGCGCATAGCGAATTGAACCAGCAGCAGCGCAGTCAAAAGGAGCGCAAATGGCGCAAAGGCGCTCAACGGCACAAAGTTCTGCGCCTGCACCTCGCGCACCAGTTGATCGAACGGCGGGGGCCAGTCGAGTTCATAGCGCATCCAGTAGGCGATGGCGAAGCCAGCCAGAATCAGGCAGACGTCGAAGAGGGGCAACAGCGCGCCAGCGGACGCCTCTCGGCGGCGACGGACGGGAAGAGGAGCACGAGCGACGGATGCGGCAGTCGTCGCCTCACTTGTCTTTTTCACCGTCGGCTCCTTCTGAACAACACGGTTCATCCGATCGCAGTCAGTCGTATTGTACTTCATTGAGATCCGGTTTATGTGACGCCAGGCATGCGATAGGTTATTTCGCCATCCTCCCAGTCGAACGCCGCTTTTTCGATATACACCACATCGCCATTCTTGATGCCCGCTTCCTGCAACGCCGCCCCGATGCCGCTCGCTTCGAGCACGCGCTGAATACGCATGATCGCGTCCGGCTGAGCGAAGTTGGTCATCGAAATCAAGCGTTCGATCTTGCGCCCGCGCACGCGCCAGCCGTCCTCCGTTCGCTCAATGGTGTACAGACGCTCATCCACCTCTGGCACGGGCCAGGTCAACGTCTCGTCACGCGGCGCGCGGTGCGGCGCAGGCATCGCTTTGAGCCGTTCGGCGACGCGCTGCAATAGCGCATCGACGCCCTCGCGCGTTACGGCGGAAATGACAAAGACATCCTGATCAGGCAGCGGGATGGCGGCGCGCAGTCGCGCCAGGTTCGCCTGCGCCTCCGGCAGATCGGCTTTGTTCAGCGCAACCACCTGTGGCCGCTGCGCCAGTTCGGGTTGATAGAGACGCAATTCTTCGTTGATCGCGTGAAAATCGTTCACCGGATCGCGCCCATCGACCCCGGCGGCGTCGATGATGTGAATGAGCAGGCGGGTGCGCTCGATATGGCGCAGAAAGCTGAATCCCAGCCCGACGCCGCGGTGCGCTCCTTCGATCAAACCCGGAATGTCCGCCGCCACAAACGAGTACTCGCCAACCTCGACAACCCCCAGGTTCGGCTGAAGGGTGGTGAACGGATACGGAGCGATTTTGGGGCGCGCTGCACTAATCACCGACAGCAGCGTGGATTTGCCGGCGTTTGGGAACCCGACCAACCCGACATCCGCGAGCAGTTTGAGTTCAAGTTCGATCTCGCGGCGTTCGCCCGGTTCGCCAAGTTCGGCGATGCGCGGAACCTGATAACTCGACGTGGCGAAATGAACGTTGCCCAAGCCGCCGCGCCCGCCGCGCGCAGCGAGCAGCCGGAGACCCGGCGCGTCGAGATCGACGCTGTACGTTTCGCCGTCGATAACGGTGCGCGCTACAGTGCCGACCGGCACCCGAATATAGAGGTCGCGTCCGTTCCGCCCGTGCTTGCGCGACCTGCCCCCATTCCCGCCGCGCTCGGCGATGAAGCGCGTGCGCTCGCGGAACGGCAGCAGCGTGTTCAGCCCTGGATCGGCGACCAGATAAACATGCCCGCCACGCCCGCCATCGCCGCCGTCGGGACCCCCGCGCGGCACATACTTCTCGCGGCGGAAGGTCGCGGCGCCATCGCCGCCATCGCCAGCCTGCACGTAGATTCGGGCGTAATCATAAAAATCGCCAGTCATAGACCTGTTACCAAACACAACGACGCCAGCCACAGAGCGAAACAATCACACTGCGGCTGGCGCCGGCTCGTCTGCGCGCGGGCCGCATCTATCGCGCAGCGCCACGGGTGCGAGACGGGCTTGTTATGCCTTTGTCTCAGCCTTCTTGTCGGTTGATTCGTTCGCCTCAGCCTTATTGGCGGGAACCTCGTCGTCCTCACGCACGGCCTTGCGGAAAGCTTTGATGCTGCCGCCGAGCGCGCTGGCGACGCCGGTGATGCGCGAAGCGCCAAACAATAACAGAATAATGACCAGAATGATGATCAGTTCAAACGGTCCCAGGGTCGGCATGATTCATCTCCTCCCACGTGTCGCGCACATGCGCGATAGTTGCCCGATTCCGCTCCTGCGTCTCCTGGTATTATACCGCAGCGGAAAGGGATGTCAAACAAACCGCGCAAACGTGCAATGAAGAGACGCACGGGTTCAGGTCGAGATCTGGCATGAAGGGAGCGCGGATTCACGCGGATGCGACGGATTTGCACGGATCATCATTATATGCTGCAAAGCGCGCTACAATATATGGGGGAACAATTGTATTCAGATGAGTCTATGCTTTTTCCCGATCTTGAAATCACCGCACCACTCTCCGCAAACTCTGCGCCGTTGCTGTTGATCGACGATCTGCACTTCGCCTACCCCGATGGACGCGTGGCGCTTCGCGGCGTCAGTTTGCGCATCGCGCGCGGCGAGAAGGTGGCGCTGGCGGGACCAAACGGCGCTGGCAAGAGCACGCTCTTGCTGCATCTGAACGGCCTCCTGCGCGGCAGGGGACGGATCGAAATCGCTGGCGTTCCGGTGAGTGAACGCACCCTGTCGCAGGTGCGGGCGCGGGTCGGTCTTGTGTTTCAAAACCCTGATGACCAACTGTTTTCGCCGACCGTCTTTGAGGATGTGGCGTTCGGTCCGCTGCACATGGGGCTTGCCGCAGACGAGGTGCGCGCACGGGTTGAACGGGCGCTGGCGATGGTTGGGATGAGCGCGTATCATGAGCGGCATCCGTACCATCTGAGCATGGGGGAAAAGAAGCGTATCGCCATTGCAACTGTCCTGGCGATGGCACCGGAGATTCTGGCGTTCGATGAGCCTTCCGCCGGTCTCGATCCACGGGCGCGACGCAGCTTGATCAATCTGCTGCGCGACCTGCCGCTGACCATGCTGGTTTCAACGCACGATATGGCGATGGTGCGGGAACTATTTGATCGGATGATTATCATGGATGAAGGGCGCGTCGTCGCCGATGGCAGGGCGGCGACGCTGCTCGATGATCATGCGCTGCTCGAAGCGCACGGTTTGGAAGCGCCCTGGAAAGAGCGAGGAGTGTGTGACTGAACGACTGATCTATCTCGACCATGCAGCAACAACGCCGGTTGATCCGGCGGTGCTTGAAGCGATGCTGCCCTACTTCACCACCCATTTTGGCAATCCTTCGAGCATCTACCGCGCCGGACGCGCGGCGCTGCACGCGCTTGACGAAGCGCGCGATCAGGTGGCGTCGATCCTGGGCGCCTCGCCGCGCGAAATCATTTTTACCAGCAGCGGCTCCGAGAGCGATAACCTGGCGATCCGCGGCGTTGCGCTGGCGCAGCGTCAGACGGGGCGCGGCGCGCATATCATTACCAGCGCTATTGAGCATCACGCGGTGCTGCACACGGTCGAACACCTGCAGGCGTTCGGATTTGAGGCCACTATCCTGCCCGTTGACAGCGATGGTCTGGTGCAGCCCGACGATCTGCGCGCGGCGCTGCGCCCGGATACGGTGCTGGTATCGATCATGTATGCCAACAATGAAATCGGCACAATCCAGCCCATCGCCGAACTCGGCGCCATCTGCCGCGAGCATGGCGTTCCTTTCCATACCGATGCCGTCCAGGCGCCCGGTGCGTTGCCGCTCGATGTGCGCTCGCTGAATGTCGATCTCATGACCATCGCCGCGCACAAGTTCTACGGTCCCAAAGGCGTCGGCGCCCTGTATGTGCGTCGGGGGACGCCGCTGCTGCCGCAGATCACCGGCGGCGGGCAGGAACGACGGCGGCGGGCAGGCACCGAGAATGTGCCTGGCATCGTCGGGATGGCGACGGCGTTGCGCATGGCTGAGGAGCGCCGCGCCAGCGACAGCGCCCACTGCGCCCGTCTGCGCGACCGGTTGGTGCGGGGCATTCTGGAGCGGATTCCAGGGGCGCGCCTCAACGGGCATCCGACGCGCCGCCTGCCAAATAACGCCAGTCTGTCGTTCGAGGGGGTGGAAGGCGAGAGTATCCTGCTGCTGCTTGACCAGTACGGCATCGCGGCATCGAGCGGATCAGCCTGCACCAGCGGCTCGCTGGAGCCGTCGCACGTGCTGCTGGCGCTGGCGCGCGCCACTGGATCAGAGACAGCGCCAGAAGTTGCAGCTGCGCTCCCCGGCGCCGTGCGTTTCACTTTCGGACGCGACAACACTGACGCTGATGTGGATGCCGTGCTCGACGTTCTGCCGGGTATTATCGCGCAGTTGCGGGAGATGGAGGGGCTAGGAGTTAGGAGTTAGGGGTTACATATAAGCGCACACGAAGTGCAAAGGCGCAAAGAATCCGCATATGAAGTCCACCTCGTATTACTGCCAGCATGCCTGATGATATTGTCGAACTTCCGTCGCTCGACGCTGAGGACCTGGCATGGCTGATGCGGTGTGAGCGGCGTATCTGGCTCGACTGGCGCAACAGCCAACCGCCGGAGATCGCCCTGACCGCCGATGCACGTATGCGGATCGCGCTGCGCGTTGCTCACCGCCGCCGTATTCTCGCTTCTCTTCAAGGCGCTGAAGACTTCTCGGCGCTGCCATGGGACGAACGAATCGCGCAGACACGCCGCGCGATGCAGCGCGGCGCGGCAGCGATCATTGGCGCGGCGCTCGAAGCGCCTGTCGGCGGTCGTCTACTGCGCGGCGCCCCGGATCTCCTGCTACGCCGCGCTGCGGCGCCATCCGGCACGTGGACATACCAGCCAACCGCTATTGTGCTGCATACTCGCCCCGCGCGCTGGGATCGGCTCCTGCTCGATTCTTGGCGCTGGCTTGTCCGGCATGCACACGAAGACGAGGACGACCCTCCGGGCGAACTATGGCTCGGCGCAAACGGCAGCGGACCGGCGTTCGTCAAGCGTCAGGCGGCATCGCTTGCCGCTTTCACGGCACAGGTGCGACGCGCGGCTGCGATTGCCGCCAGGGATGCGCCGGCGATCTGGTTCGATAACGACCACTGTCCGTTCTGCCCGTGGCGCACCGCGTGCGACGCTGCAGCCCGTGAAACCCGTGATATTGCGCTTCTCCCAGGACTGAGTCGGCGGCAGGGGAGCGCCCTGCGACGGAGCGGCATTCACCGCATGGATCAGGTTGTGACGCTCGACTCTGCAACACTGGCGTCACTGCCGGATCGCGTCATTGCGACAGGCGCACGTCTCCGCCTTCAGGCGCAGGCATTGCTCGCCGAGCAACCGCTGCCAGCCAGCGTCCCGCTCCCGTCGCTTCCGCGCGTCGGGCTTTTTCTCGATATCGAGAGCGATCCGCAGACGCGCGAACCATGGGCTTTCGGGCTGGCTAGCGCTCCTGGAGATCGTTTTGTGATCGTCGTCGGACCGTCGTCGATCAGCGATGTCGTGCGGATCGGCGGCATCCCTGTCGTGTGGGTGCGGAATGTGCAGGAGGGATGGCAGCGGGTGCTCAGCGCCGTGCGTACTGCGAGCGGCGCGCTGGCACACTGGGGGGAAGCCGAACGCCTCATGCTGGAACAGAGCGCTGATCCGCAAACGCGCCAAGACCTTGCGCCATTCATGATCGATGCACAGCGCGAGTTGAACCGGCGCGTTGCGCTGCCCGTGCCCCGTCTCAGCGACCAGCGCGGCGGCGGATTGAAAGCCATTGCGCGCTGGCTGGGATGGACGTGGTCCCCCGGCGCCGACCACTGGACGCTGGCGTGGGAGGCGTACCAGCAGTGGCGCGCGCACCCATCGCCTGCTGACGCCCCCGATGCACTGACGCCAGCGATTGTCTATCTGGCGGCGGATGTCGAGGCGCTAGCGGCGGTCTGGCGCTGGCTCGAAGCCTTTGTAGCGTCGGTCAACGCAACCGGCGCGCCTCAAGACTGGCGTGCAGATCGAGATACCGCAACCAACCGCGAATGCTGAGCGGACCCAGTTGATTGTGCTTCACCAGGGCAGACGCAGCGCGTGGATCGGCGGCGCAACGCCGCGCCAGTTGCACCGTTTCGTCGCGCGTATTGAGAAAAACGTCGATCAGTTCGGAGAGACTCAAATCCACCGGCGGCTGATACCCGTCCATCTCATCGTTGATAAACGGCTCGCCGAGCGCAACGCGCATCCGACGCTGCCCCCACCGTTCCAGACCAATAATGTGCCGGAGTTGCCGACGGTTGGCAGACGTATCGGCACTGGCGGTCATGCGCGCCTTGAGTTTCGCCCCTGATGCAGCAAGCGCCTCAGCCCACTCGTCAATAGAGCGACGCATCGCTGGCCGTTCCACCGCCAGACGCACAATCACGTCGCGCAGACTTTCATAGAGGGACATTGAACTAATCTTCCCTTATTGAGCCGGTCAGATACAGAATGCCTGCCCACAACGCGCGTGCGTGGCGATAGAACCAGATGGCGAAAACGATCGAGAGGAGGGTCAATACAGCAATCAGGGGCCAGACTGGCATATCGGTAAAAAACGCCAGCGCCGCTCCGGTGACTGCAACCGACGAGGTGGCGACTGTATTGATCGCCATTCCGCCGCTGAACTCACCTGCGCCACGCTCGAACACAATGCCGCACACCGGGCAGCGGACGTTCATCGTGAACCGCGAACGAAACATGCGTCCACGCTGGCATGCCGGGCAGGTAAGCAGAAGACTGAGAAACAATACGCGCAGGATGCGCCGCATATGTCCCGAAACAAAAAGAGAATTGGAACTGAGACGCAATGCTCAACTCCCAATTCTCGCGCCGCGCAGTGGTGGGCGATACTGGACTCGAACCAGTGACCTCCACGATGTCAACGTGGCGCTCTAACCAACTGAGCTAACCGCCCTTCTGCGAAATATATGGTAGCACTCCAGACGAGGGATGTCAAGCGCAGAGATGAATCAATTGACATTGACGCACTTTTCCCAGCCATGCTATACTACCGGGAAAAGATGCTCATCCAGAGGAGTGGAGGGACCGGCCCGATGAAGCTCCGCCAACCCGTAGCCGCCGGATTGAGCAGGTCAGACGCTCTGGCAATCCCCGGCTATAGGGTGGCAACTCCGGCAGCGCAGGCTGGAAGATGAGTAGTGATGAGGCTTCCGGAAACCTCGCGCACAGGCGTGAGGTTTTTTGTTAGAAACCCCCGTCACATCCAGCCAGACGCGATCCCTGATTGAGACGTGTCCGGTCATCAGTCGCATCCTGTGAGGTGTTTCCTTGAAGAAACCAACCTATCTTGAAGCCCTGCGCGAGCGCGTGCTGGTCTATGACGGCGCCATGGGCACCAGCATCGACACCTTCCATCTGACCCCAGCCGACTATGGCGGTGAGCGCACCTTTGGCGCGCGCGATTATCTGGTGATCACCCGCCCCGACGTAATCGAGCAGATCCATACATCTTTCATGGAAGCAGGCGCAGATGTGCTCGAAACCTGCACCTTCCAGTCGACTCGTCCGCGCCTGGAAGAATGGGGGCTCGCCGATCAGACGCACGCCATCAACGTGGCAGCGGCGCGCCTGGCGCGGCGCGTCGCCGACGCATTTGAGGCGCGCGATGGCAGACCGCGTTATGTGGCGGGTTCGATGGGTCCCACCGGCAAACTCCCGTCGTCCGACGATCCGGCGCTTTCTGATATTACATTCGATCAATTGTCCGACATTTTCTACGAACAGGCGGTTGCGCTGATCGAAGGCGGCGTCGATGTGCTGCTGGTTGAGACGAGCGTTGACATTCTGGAAGTCAAGGCGGCGCTCGACGGCATTCGCCGCGCCAAAGCCGATCTCAAGCGCCCGGATGTTGCAGTGCAGGCACAGGTGTTCCTCGATCTTTCCGGCAAGATGCTGCTTGGCACCGAGGTTCCCGCGATTGTCGCCACCCTTGAGGCGATGCCAGTTGATGTGATTGGGCTGAACTGTTCAACCGGTCCTGAGCATATGCGCGAGGCGATCCGCTACATGACCCGCCACTCGCGCAAGCCGATCTCGTGCATCCCCAACGCCGGTCTGCCGATCGAGGTCAACGGCGAGACGGTCTATCCGATGGAGCCGGAGCCGTTCGCGCGCATTCTGGGCGAGTATGTCCACGAGTATGGCGTGGCGGTCGTCGGCGGATGCTGCGGCACCCGTCCGGCGCACATTCGCCGCCTGCGCGAGGTGGTCGGCTTTACGCCGCCGAAAGTCCGCGACATCGAGTACATTCCGAGCGTTTCGTCAGGGGTGCGCGCGGCGGCGCTGCGACAGGAGGGCACGCTGACGATTATCGGCGAGCGGGTCAACACCCTGGGTTCGCGCAAGGTCAAGCGCCTGCTGCTGAACGAGGATTACGACGGCGCGCTCGAAGTGGCGCGCGAACAGGTCGACTCAGGCGCGCATATCCTCGATGTGTGCGTGGCGATGACCGAACGCTCCGATGAGCGCGAGATGATGGTCAAACTGGTCAAAAAACTGACCATGAACATCGAGTTGCCGCTGGCGATTGATACGACCGAAGCCGATGTTCTCAATGCGGCGCTGGCAATCTACCCCGGTCGCGCGATCGTCAACTCGGTGTCGCTCGAAGGCGGGCGCGGCGACAAGATCGACCGCACGATGCCGCTGGTGGCGCGCTACGGCGCAGCCGCCATCGCCATGACCATCGACGAAGAGGGCATGGCGCATACCGCCGAACGCAAACTGGCAATCGCCAGGCGGATCGCGCAGATTGCCGAAGAAGAGTACGGCGTGCCAACCGAGGCGCTGATTTTTGATGTGCTGACCTTCCCGATCACCACCGGTCAGCCGGAGCTGCGCCGCGCCGCCATTGAAACCATCGAAGGCATTCGCCTGGTGAAGCAGCACATTCCCGGATGCTTCACCACCCTCGGCGTCAGCAATCTGAGCTTCGGCGTTGCGCCGCACGCGCGCGCCACGCTCAACTCGGTGTTCCTCAAGCACGCTGTCGATGCCGGTCTCGATACAGCGATCATCAACCCGGCGCACGTGATGCCATACGCCGAGATCCCGCCGGAGCACATTAAAGTCTGTGAGGACCTGATCTTCGACCGCGACGATCAGGCGCTGGCGCGCTTCATTCAGTTCTTCGAGGAGCACGCGGCGGACGCGAAAGCCGAACGCGCCGACCCGACCGAGGGCATGACCGCAGCGCAACGCATCCACTGGAAGATCGTCCATCGCAAGAAAGAAGGCAT
>JAUQOW010000057.1 GCA_030550675.1 Chloroflexota bacterium | reverse complement strand
ATCAGGGGAGCGCCCGAGCAGCTCGACGATTTCTCCCGCGTGCACCTGATCAAGCACAGTCCCTCGAAGATTGGGCGTCGCACGCACATTTCCGCCATTGAAGACAGTTGTTGTCGGAACTGCACGCCCGGTCGGCGTCGGCGCCGGTGAGGGGGTCGCTGTTGGTTGCTGCTTCTCATTCACGATGGCTTGGGTTGGGGAGAAGGTTGGGAAGACAATGCTCGTCGCAGATGCACCAGCGATGCCACCGGAGGATGGACCGCCGCTTTGACGAACAAGGGATGTCGTCAGCACCGGCGCACCTGCACTGACAAATGCGAACAGTATGCAGGATGCGTTAACCATGGCGAGTGTTGCCAGTACAGCAATCCGACCCCGGCGGACCTTTCGCTGGTGCGCCGGATCTGCCCGCAACTCATTGGCTTCCCTGATCTTACGCGCCAGAACGTCGCCGTCCCATAATTCAATAGGCAGATTGCGAATCTCCTCATAGCCTTGCGGCGTAAAGGAACTGGTAGTGACCAGTAATGCGCGATCGGCGCGCTGAATATGAAGCGCCCCTGCCAGATCGCGCACCATTGATGGCGGCACTGGTTTGCTATACCGTTTGCACTGAACAATGTAACGTTGCCCCTGAAACTCGCCCTCCAGATCGACCCCCCGGTCGCCGCTGCCGCCGCGCAATCGGAGATTGGTCCATCCGAGGTCTTTCAGGAGCAGCAGGACTCGTTCCTCAAACTCTGCGGGCTTTAATGCCAGCAGTTCCCGTTGCAGCAGATTTCGCCGATGTATTGCACGAAACAGATCGACAAGAAACAGGACAAGCAGGAGCAGGATTGAAAAAGCCAGTACAGTCACAGCAATCTGCCAGGGAAAAGCAAGCGCCGTGAATGCTGGCCAGAAGATCCAGGCGCATGCCATGCCTGCGATGAGCAGTCCGCTGATAGCGCCTCCAGCATCCGATGAGCGACGATAGCGACGACGTGACATGGGATGAGTTCTCATGGATGTTCAGATATAGCAACTCTTCGCGCAGTCTACGCCAGATGACCGCGACTCAGAATTGCAATTTGATTGCAATCCGGTCTCAAACGTGCAATGGCATTGGCTTCGACAGGCTCAGCCAACGCGGGTTGAGTCGGTCGAAACCAACGCCGACCGTTTCACGGGCTGCATTCGTCCTGATGCCTGAAACGGACGATGTCACCGTGAACGTCTGCCGAAAAAACTCTACCCTTGTGAGATCCCTCCAACCCCCCGCAAGCGGAGGGTGCGCCGGGCAGGCGTTCCGCCGGGTATCCACGCAGGCGGTCGCTGCCGTTCCCGTCCGCGTAGGCGGACGGTCGACCGCAGGCCTATCAGGAGCGATTTCAATCGCTGGCAGCCGGAGCGGTGTTTCATGACGACTCATGCCTGCACCCCAGGGGAACGGTCAGGCGCACAAGGAACGATCCTCTTGACGATCCTGGTGCGATGACGCTACCATACGCACTCTGCTGGCATCAGGAGGTTGTGATGAGCGCCGACGACGGACATTCGCTCCACGTGACCATCAAGGACCTTCCATTGCTCGAGGTTGTCTGCTTCTCCTGCAATCTGCGGTTAGCGCCAGGACAGTTCAGCGATCAGATTCAGAGCGGGTTTCAACGGATCAAAGCATGGGCGTCGCAGCATGGCATTGATCTTGCGCGCTACAGGATCATTGGCATCCCTCACGTTTGCAATGAGCAACTGACAGGTTATGACTGTTGTGTGGAACTGCCAGAGGATGTCACGGCAGATGACGATTCCTTCCAGACGAACCACGTGACAGGAGGGCGCTACGCAGTTCTGTCAATCAAGAAGGACTCCACTGCTATTGGCGAGGCTATTGGGCGGTTTTTCACGGAATATGCGCCAGCGCACGGTCTTGTCATCGATCCTTCGCGTTCGAGTTATGAAGTGTACGATGAGACCATCATAGAGTACCGTGTTCCGATCCTGTGACCACGTTGGGCTGATCCTGGCGAGAAACGGTGCAGGGGAGCGCCCCATCGCTCCCCTGCATCATTCAACCGCTGCCGCAGCCGCTCACCGCACCACCACCGGCAACGTGACCATGTGCATCGCCTGGGTTGCACTCTGCGCCTGGTTGTTCGTCACCACCGGGTCCTCGGCGCCTGACTGCGCCGTGACGGCGCTGGAGAAGAGGAGTTGTCCCACTGCCCGGCTGAACACCGCACCGGTGATAGTATAAGTGACTGTGCCGCCCGGCGTCAGCGTAACGGCGTCATCCACCGGCGCGCTGCCGCTCGATGCGCCGCACTGCGATCCCGCCGATGCTGTGCAGGTCCATCCTGTGACGCTCACGAATGCTGGCAGTATCGTGCTGACCCGTGCGCCAGCTGCAACGCTCGGGCCGTTGTTCTGCACCGTAACGGTATAGGTGATGGTCTGACCCACAATTGCGTAAGATGGTATTGCCTGCGTGATGGCCAGATCGGTGCGCGGCTGGAGCGCGCTTTCTATTCTCGCACTATTGTTGGCAGGCGTCGGATCTTCAACCCCAACCGGCGGCAACACCTGCGCCGTGTTGATCAGGTCCCCGGTCGCCTGCGCCGCCACGATGCCCGTCATCGTGATCGTCGCCGATCCGCCGACCGGGAACGCTGGCAGGCTCAACGCCAGATCGCCGCTGCCGCTCGCCTGCGCGCAACTGGCGCCAGCCACGCCGCTGCACGTCCATGTGACATTTGTGATGGTTGGCGGGAACAGATCGAGCACCATTGCGCCATCAGCGTCAGCGGGACCGGCGTTGGTCACGTTGATGGTGTAAGTGACTGGCAAACCGGGAACAACCGTCTCAGGCGCAATTGACTTGCTGATCGTCAGATCAACTGATCGTCCCAAACCGCCGCCATCGGTGAAGAGGTTATTCTCTGGGTTGGGATCGATGACATTCCCTGGCGCTGTCACGATTGCTGAGTGCGGCGGCATCGAGACGGCGGACGGCGACACCACGCCGGTGGCGGTAAAGGTTGCAACGCCGCCAGGCGCCAGGTTGACCGGCGCGTTGATGTTTCCGCTACCCGATGCGGGGCAGGAAGAGCCGCTTGTGGCGCTGCAATTCCAAAGCGTATTCGTTACACTGATCGGGAAGAGATTGACGACCGTTGCGCCAACGACCGTACTCGGTCCGCTGTTGGCGACGGTCAACGTATAAGTGATGGGCTGACCCGCCTGCGGCGTCGCTGGATTACTGGTGCGCGTGATTGACAGGTCGCCGCGCACCTCGATCGGCGTCACAAGCGTTGAGGCGTTGTTGCCTGGAGTCAGTTCATTGAACGCAGCCGGTGTGACGATACTGACAGTGCTCGTCAGATGACCCGTTTCCGCAGGCGGCAGATTGCCGGTCACGGTCAGGGTGACGCTGCTGCCCGGCGGAAGATCGAGCGGCTTGTTGTTCCAGTTGCCGCTGCCGCTAGCTGGCATGCACGACGCCCCCCCTGACGCGACGCACGTCCAGGCGACGCCGGTCAATTGCGTCGGGAAGGCGCTGTTGAGCAGCGCGTTCGAGACCGCATTCGGACCAACATTACTGATAGTGACCGTGTAGGTCACTGTTTCGCCTGCGACGACTGATCCTGCACTCTGCGTCACTCGCAGATCAGCCAGGTTGATGCGCGCCCGTTCCAGCACCTTGTGCGTGTCGAACGTCTGGACGAGGAGGTAGGCAGGGTTGGGTGCGCCAGCGCCAAGGCTGAAGCGGATCACCTTTGATCCTGCGACTGCGCCGTTCGGCAGGCGCAACACCAGCGCATCGCGCGCCGAAAAGCCGCTGTATGCGTCGGTGATGGCGCCGCGCTCACGGGAGAGAGCGGCGCCGGGTGCGAATCCCTGCAATTCTCCTGGCGAGAACTGGTCGAGCGACACGTTCGGCGGCAGGGTAATCAGCACGCTGCCACCGCCCGGTATCGTGCGTTGTGTGGTGAACTCGATGATGAACACATCGCCATCGCGCTGCACCGTTGGCGTGATCAGCGTCCCCTGCGTCATCTCGACCAGACCAAAACGGGTGCTGTAGGGGGTCCCCGCCGTGGCGTACCACATGCGGTAGGTCAGGTCTTCCTTCAGCAGCCGCACAACCCATACATCGTCGTTGGTTCCGGGAGGATTAACCCGGATGTTGTCCATATCACCGCTGAACGCAGGATTGTTAGGATTGGGACGTGTCCAGTTGACGCCGTTCACTGAGGTAACATGCCCGATTCTGAAGTTGTCGGGCGCGCTGTAGTCTTTTGCCTGGTACCACATGCGATAGATCGCGCCATCCTTGATCACCGCCGTCAAACCGACATCATTCGAGTCGAAATCGGTCAACCCGCCTGCATTGGAGAGAACCGAACCGCGCTCGTCAGGTCCATCAACGATTGTCCAGTTAATTCCGTCAGGTGATAGCGCGTGGCCGATATAAAAACTGTTATCCGCCCGAAATCCCTCATACCACATGCGGAAGCAGCGCCCGCTCGTGCGACCGCCTTCACATGGTGCGATGGCGCTCGCCTCATCAATCAATACAAATGGCCCGATAATGCGATCATCGTCGAACAACCCCGATCCAGGACGCGGGGTCAGCACCGGCTGCCCGCTATTCCGGCGCGTCCAGGTGATGCCATTGCTCGAGATCGCATAACCGAACCCTCTCCAGCTCCATCCGTCATCAACGCCGGTATACCACATATGGTACTGCCCGCCATCTTTGATAACATGAAAAGTGGTCACACCGTTCTGATCGAAACTGCCAGGAGTTCCAGATCCTTCAAAGACGCTGCCGCCAGCGCCCGAACCCTGGACGCGATACCAGGAGACGCCATCTGGCGAAACGGCATAGCCAATACGCCGCACGGGATCGCCGGAACGCACGCCGACGTACCACATCCGGTAGCACAGTCCGCTTGTACGCCCGTTTTCACACGGCGCTGTAACACTTGCTTCATCCCTGAGCACATTTGGCGGAAAAATCTGCCCGGTATCAAACTGATTCGACGATGGAGCGCCAGAGGTGAAGATACCGCAATTGGGGGCGCCCGGCGCCGGATTCCAGGTCGCAAACACAGCGCTCTGAAACACTGGATCGCACGTGCCAGGCGTCACTGTCCAGCTCTGTTCGTTTGGAACCGTTGCGTAAGCGAGAGGGGTTTGACCGGTTTCGGGGATAAAGACGAAAAGACCGCTGAACAATCCAAGAAACCACAGCAACACACGACCACGACGCATAGCAGACCCTCGCAATAACGAACAGGATTCTTGCTGACCCTCAGCAATTGCCCGCATCATGTTAGTGGCGAATAATGAACAGAAGATGACACTTGTTGCGAGGCGCGAGGCGAGAGGCGAGAAGGCGACGCCAGGACGCTGCGGGTTGAAGCCCTGGCTGAGATCGAGCAAGCTCTGGAGGGACTTCAATGTACTCAGCCAGAGCTTTAGCCCGCAGCCCAAGGAATGCGCGACCAGGCAGCATGCGTGTCTTCTGTGGCGCGGGTACGGCAGCGCCATCAGCCCGACGGTTCAGCCCTGCGACGGCTCAGAGCGCCGCGTCGGGCGCGGGTGCGATTGAGCGACCGAAACTCTGCGCCTTTGCGCCTTTGCGCGAGTTCTACAGAAGTTCAGAACTAACAGCTCCCCGACGCCCGTGCGATTCGCCAGGCATTGAGTTGCTGCACGAGCGCATCCATCGCGCCGCGATGATAGCGCTCCACCCAGCGGGGATCGGTCCAGTCGATGGGACCATTGCGGATGTCGAAGAGGGTGTGTTCGGCGCCTTCGGCGACATACAGCGTCGAATCCAGCCCATAGCGCGCGTTGTGCGCCGCCACGGCTTCAGGACCGATGGCGTTCAACTCAGGCTCGCTATCCGCTACGATGACGATCATCGGCGCACGGATGCGCACAACATCGCTGGCGTGGAGCAAACTGGAGAGCAGCGCTACGCCGCGCGGCGCCTGCGTCTGAGCGTACTCCTCGAACCGCGTTGCAAGATGTTGCGTGCCGATGCTCTGGGCAACGATAAAGACCTGACAGCGGTCAATATCCGGCTGCGCAACCGCTGCGCGATAGGCTGCCAGCGCGTCATCACTCTCACAGCACCCGTACACGCCGCCGCTTGCGCCGGTCCCGCGCTTATCAAAGCGGAACACAGCATATCCGGCGCGCAGCAGGATTTCTGCCAGATAACCATACGAATCACGCGGCACTGGACCGGAGTGATGGATGATAAACACCAACGGATGCGGACCGGCGCCCGGCGGAAGATCAAGTTCCCCCGCCAGTTCGACATCGCCGCTGGTGAAGCGCACCTCGCGGCGTTCGGCGGCGATGCCATCGAGTCGCGGCGTCGGCAACGCATCAGCGTTGCCCGATCCCGACGGACTCTGTCCGACTCTCGTGCAACCCGCCAGCAGAGCGCTGAAAAGCACAATGGCGATCAAACCGGATTGGAGCCGGCAGTGTGGCATCATTTCAAAAAGTTCTACGATAACCAGGTTGCATTCAAATCTGCGGGCGAATAAACGTATCCGGCAGACCTTTGCCGCCGGGTCGCGCGTCTTTTGATAGGAAGAGCAACCAGATATTGGGTAATCTCGTGATCGGCGTTGGCTTCGACAGGCTCAGCCAACGCCAACCGCTCCACAGGTGCAGGCGTGATTGTCCAGGTTTTGATTGATCTTCCTATGAGAAGCAGGATAATGAACATTAATTCGGTATACGCCGCCGCCTGTGCCCTTCGACAGGCTCAGGGCACGAGCGGCGCGCCCCCTGAGCCTGTCGAAGGGGACGCGCCGCCGATGGCAGTACGGGGCGACTTCGAAGAGTCCCCGCTCCCCATTCCCTACTCTCCGCTCCCCGCCCGAACCTGATACAATGCATACGTCCCGATCCGCGCCACTTGAATGTAGTGTCGTTCCAGCTCCGGCGTCCTGTATACGCCAGTATAGCCGCCGAAACCGCCAACCACAACATACTCCGGTCGGGCGGCATACCAGTTGTAGCGCACCGGATCGCCTCCCAGCCAGGTGTGCCGCACCGCCTGATCGAGCATCGATTGGGGCGGATAGAGGTAACGGTGATCGGTCAACACTCCCAGTTCCGGCTCCCAGGTGGCGATGATCGCCGTCTCTGGCACATGGGCGTCAAGATACGCAGCGAACTGCTGTGCGCTGTCGTCAGGAGTGAAGACAATGCGCGCCGTCATTGCAACAGGCAGTGCAATGATGACGATCAGGTAAGTGACGGCGATCGTCGCTGCCATCGGCAGAACGCGACGCAGCCAGTTGATCGCGTCAAACGCCAGTCGCGCGACGGTCAGGGCGCTCAACGCGACCGCCGGAAAAGCGTAGCGGGGCCAACCGAGGGATGCGCCGACGAACCACGCCAGCCAGAGGCCAATGATCAGCGCCAGCAACGCTTCGCACAACCCCTCCGACGTGCGGCGGCGCGCGCGCCAGATGGTGTACGCCAGCGCCGGCACGACCAAACCGCCAAACAGATCGGGGCGCAACAGGTAATACCCGGCGCGCAGGGTCGAACGCAGATTGAAGACAAAAATCGCCCCTCCGGCAGCCTGCCGGGTTTGCTGAAGATTTTCAAAGAATGTGCCAGGACCGAGCAGCGCGAACTGAATCACCGTCCAAAGTGCAAAACACCCAACCGCAATGACCGGCGGAACCAGGCGCAGCGTCCAGTTCCCAGCCCGATAGTAGCGCCAGTCGAGCAGCGCGATCAGCGCCAGCGCAAGCGGGAGGATCAGCGCAAACTGGTTCTTTGTCACCAGCGCCAGACCGAACCCCAGTCCCGCCAGAACGCTCCATGTCCGGTGCGCGCGCTGCATCTCCGGTTGCGCCGCGGTCTTCAGCGCCGTCAGCCATGCCAGCATCCCCAGAAAGACGAAGGCAATGCCTGGCGTCTCGCCCAGCACCTGCCGTCCATACTCGATCAATCCTTCATAATGGACCGTGCGCGACGCGAGCAGGAGCGCCAGCGCAATCAGTGCAATCCAGCGATCATACAGATGCCGCGCAAGTGCGTACCCGGCGACAAGCGCAATGGCAAGATAGATCACAATCACCAATCGCCCCTGCGTCAGCCCAACGCCGAACACCTGATAGACCGCCGCAACCGGCAGCATAATGGTCGGACCGATGCCAACCGTAGGTCCGTGATAGCGAAACTCAATCCCGCCATCCGGCGTGGCGCTGATATCGGCATATTTGCCGTGCCGCACCAGCGTCTTCGGCACGTGCAGGTGCGACCCCTCGTCGAACCAGGTGCGCGGGGCGTATGGCAGATTGGTTGTCGCCAGCAGCGCCGCGACGACAAACAGCGTCGCTACAAGAATCCGATAGGCGACGATGGTCATCGGCGTTGTCTGAAGGTGCGGAGCGCTACGCGCTTCTGGATGGATCATGGTTGGAATACTCCTGCCTACAGCTACGGGCGCCCACAGGGGTCGCCCCGATGATGTCGCCAGGTCGGGCGCGGCGGACATCGCCACGGGCGCCCACAGGGAGACGCCTCGCCGCCGCTCTGCCACGGGACCCACAGGGGAGGCGCCTCACAAGGGTAGAGCTTTCAGGCGCGCCTTCGCATTGCATCGCCCGCTTCAGGCATCGTGGCGCCCCAACTCCCCCTTCTCCCACGAGGGGAGAAGGGGGCAGGGGGGAGGAGGGGAAAAGGCGTCGCGACGTTGAAAACACCCCTTGCACTCCAAAAACTCCACCCTTGTGAGTAGGGGGGCGCCCCGACGGTGCCTCGCTACTGGGCGCCCACAGGGGGGCGCCCCTACGCCGCTCGCCTCCGCCGATGGAGGGGCAAGCCCCCGTGCCTGCCCGCCACGGGCAGAACCCGCCACGGGCGCCCACGGTGACGCGCCCGCACCGAATCTGTCCCAAGCGCCCAAGGATTAGAGAGTGGGAGAATGTCAACGAATAACCGAATAGAGCGGCGAATAAACGAATGCCCTGCACCCATCCGTTTATTCGTTCTCATATTCGTTGACCCCATATTCGCGCCATTCCCCGTTCTGTTATTGGTTCTCATAGGAAGATCAACCAGATATTGGACAATCTCGTGATTGGCGTTGGCTTCGACAGGCTCAGCCAACGCCAGCCGCTCCACAAATGCCAGCGTAATTGTCCAGGTTTCAGGTGATCACTCTATCAGTTCTCAGTTCTTAGTTCTCAGTTCTCGGTTCCCGGTTCTCAGTTCTCAGTTCTCAGTTCCCGGTTCTCAGTTCCCGGTTCTCTATCCAACTTCCTCCTGCCGCCAGCAACGGCTTCCCTGCCGAACGGAAGATCAGGACCATGCCGAGGAACACGACCAGCGCCAGCGGCATCAGGCTCGCCCAGCCGCCGAGGTCCAGCGCCATGCCCAGGTTGCGCGCCACGTTGCCCGTCGCCAATTCCGGCAGCGAGTAATCGAGCAAGGGGTTCGGCTGGTACTGTGGGAAACTCTGCCCGCCAATCGTCTGCGCCCACACATTCAGGAACGACCAGACGCCGGTGATGCCCAGCACGAATTTCGCCCACTGTTGCGCTCCCCACGTCGCAACGAACGCCCCGACGCCGAATGCCAGAAACGGCAGCATCGGAACCAGGTAGCGCGGTCCGACGCCAAAACCGCCGCTCCACATCACCGACGATCCATTGAACAGCAGGAAACTGACGACTGCCCAGATACAGACCGCCAGTTCACGGCGGTGCGTTCCGCTGCGCCACCAGACGACGAACCCCGCCAGACCAGCCAGCAACACCGGCGCCAGCAGGAAGAGACCGCGGTGTACGCCAAAGGTGATGCCCCACAGCGCCTCACGGTTCGGACCGGCAAGGCTCATAAAACCGGACTGATGTTCCGCCTGCCACAACTCCGAGTATTTGTAACCGACGGGCAGGACCGTGCCAAAGATCGCGTAGTTGTACGCCATCATCAACGCCAGCGGCGGCGCGCCTGCCAGCGCCGCGCCCACGATCCAGCGCCGATCGGACAACGCCGCCAGCAGATACAACCCGACGCCTGCAACAATCAGCGCCGCCGGATACTCCGTGATCAGCGTCCATCCCAGCAGCACGCCAATGAGCAGCGACCAGCGCGGCGACAGGCGGCGTCGCCCGATGAGAAACGCAATCCAGAACGAGGCAAACAGCATCGCCGCCACCTGCTGATGACCCACAAATGTATTCGAGTAAGGAAACGCAGGCGTCGCCAGTCCATAGATGAGCGTTATGATCACGCGCCAGCCAGCCGCCAGATTGAACAATGCAAGAAAGCGATAGAGCACGACGCCAAGCAGCGCCGAAGGGACGGCGACCGTTACAAATGAGACGATCATCAACGCCAGCGCAAAGTAAACCTTCTCCGTCGCCAGCCCGCTCCCATCGGGTCGCAGTGTCTCGCCGAACGCCGCCGACGAAGCGATGCGGTCAATAATCCGCTGGGCCAGCGCCGTCTGGAGTATCGGACGCACAGCAGCATACACCGGCACAGCCAGGAACGACGCACCCGGCGCTTTATCGCTGTAGTAATGCCCGTTATACTTCGCATAATCGCCGGTATTGGCAACGAACCGGTCGATCCGGAAGGAACCGTCATCGACGATCGCCAGCGTCAGGTTCAGCCGCGAGTTCTGATTCCAGTCCGCCCAGCGCGGCGGAAAATAGGCGTAGCACGCCAGCAGAATGAGGAAGAGCAGAATTTCAACCCGCAACCGGGAGATGAGTCTCATAGTCTTTACCCATTCGGCAGATGTGCCGGTGTTACGCGATAAATCGTCGTATCGCCCTCGGAAAACGCCACGGTCAGATAGCGCCCAACCGCCGGTTCGAGCGCAGCCCTCGCCTGATCGCGTTCACGAGCCACGATATAAGTCACTCCATATGTGGAGAGTATCTCTCGACGACGCGCATCGGAAACGTCAGGATCAAACACCTCGCGCACCATCGCCTTTTTGTCGAAGAAATCGAGCGTGCCCGCCCAGTGCGCCAGGAATGCGCGGGCATCGGAGCGCACTGGAACATGCTGCCCGTACTCGAGATCCGCCAGCACCACATCGCTGGCAGTGGCGTGCGCTTCGAGCCACGCCAGCGACTCCGCCTCACCGCGCGTCAGGTAGTAGGGCGCTTCAAGGCGGCGGAAGTCAACAAATCGCCAGGCGACCAGGTAGACATTGGTGGCAACCATCAATCCAAAGAGGATAGTGAGCGCCGGTTTCAGCAAGGCAGCGCGGCGCTGTTGAAACCAGGGAACCACACGAGTTGCAATCGCCGCAGCCGCCAGGATGGCAATTGGCATCTGCCAGCCGAGCAGCAGGTGGATCTGAAACTTGACCGGCAGATACGCCAGCACGAAATGCAGCACAAACCAGACAGCGACGAGCGCCTCCGCATCACTCCGGCTCAGGAGCGCGCGAGGGCGAAAGTGGAGCAACGCGAGCAGGAAAGGAACCCCCAGCAGGACTGGCAACTCCCATGGCGGCGGCGTCCAGGCGCCAGCATTATCGAACTGGCTCAATTTCTTGCCCCAGGTGGGATCAAGGAGCACCAGCGCCGACAGATATGCCGCAGCAGGCGCAGAGAGCGCGAAGATAATCAAACCGCAACGGAACAGAAACGCGGGAAAACGCCGGTCACGCAGCCAGACGAGCAGACCAAACGATCCCATGACAGCATAGATTGTGATCAGGTCGTAAGCATGCTGCAACCCCAGAATCGCCCCCAGAACGCCGCATGCTACGGCATAGCGATACCGACCGGTGCGCAGCGCCTGAAGCAACAGCGCCGTCATTGCCACGATCAGCGCCAGCGCCATGCCGAAATGCGGAAACGCTGTCATAATCCAGAAGGTATTGGCTTCCGCCGTGTAGATGTTGAACGGAAATGGCGCTTCAGGAAGGCGATAGACGTGCTTGACGATGATCCAGATAAACCCTAAGCCGCCGCCGAAGATGAAGATCAGATACGCCAGTCGCCGTTGCCGCACATCGGCAACCGCCAGATTCAGAAAGGCATACCCCGCTGCCAGCGCTGCCGCTGCCGCCGCAAGCCGCAGCCCCGACCAGAGTGCAGCGTACTCCAGGCCAGTCAATGCCCCAACACGCCCCGCCGCCCACCACAGCAGATTGAAAAACGCCGGATCATTCGGCTCCGGCGTCAACCGGTTCGGCGCCAGCGGCTGACGCGCCAGGTCGCGCATCCAGGCAAAGTATTGCGCGTGGTCCGGCATGTTGTACACGATTCCGACGAACTGACGCTCTGGCGTTGCAAACAGATACCCTGCCAGAAGCGGCAGCGAACTGAGCATGAGCGCCAGTGTACACGCCAGGACAAGAAACAGGCGCTCGTGCGAGCGCGTCACTGGTGTTGCAACATCCGCCGATGCCGCTGAGGTGGTGACTGCCATAGGAACGTCTTCCCCGTGCACGCTGGTTTCGTCACAAACGCTTTTCAGACGACTCTACCGTAGCATGTCGGGATGACGGCGCTCTGTATCGCGGTGAATGGCGAGTGATAATTCTGTAACTTTCCTTTATTACCTGTTGGAAGTGTGATACGTCTGTCATATTCCGCTCAGGCTCAACATGCTAGTATTTTCGGTGAAGAACCATTAAGGACCTCTGCGCTCGCCGTCAATGCATGGAGCGCAATCTTCTGTTGAGCAGGCACAGGTTGATCCAAAGACGCAAAGCTTTGCAATCACGACGTTCGTCGCCTCTGCGTCTTTGCGCCGTTGCGTCAACCTCTCTGAGCAACACTCCAGAAAGGACCTTGTATGAAACCATGGCTCCTTGTGGGCGTTCTTCTTCTAATCCTGCTCCAACCAGCGCAACCGACTCCAGCCGCAACACAGCCGCTTCGTTGGGTGCACGCACCGTATTTCGCCAACCGGATCGATTGGGGGACTGCCGCCATCTTCTGGTTTGGTCGCGTCGATGTCGCCAATCATGTCGCACCAATTCCAGGGCGCAACTACGCCGATGTGCGCGTCGCCTACACGTCCTCTGAGTTGCAGGTGTTCATGAGCGTCATCGACTATTACCTGTGGCATGAATACGACCCAGATACGAATAGCAGCCCCACCAGCTACGATTACGACGGTGCAGCGCTCTATCTGGACATTAATGGCGACCGGACAGGCGCGCCGGGGACCGATGACTATGTCTTTCTGGCAAAGTGGGGCGCCAGCGGGGAGGAATACAGCCGTCTCTACCAGCGCCAGGCGCGCGGCAACGGCAGCGCCTGGAATACGGCGTGGAATGGATCCTGGCGACATCTTCCTGGCGCGCAATGGTCGTGTAATCCTGGTCCAAACAGCAACGACTGCGGTCTGGATTTCGGCTGGGCTATCACCTTCCGCATTCCCTGGCAAACACTTGGATTGAGCGGACCGCCGCATGGGCGAACGATGGGGATGGGATTGCAACTTTTCGATCGCGACGCGCCGGGCAGCGGCGGCTTGGCGCCAGTCCAGACGTGGCCCGAAACGCTCAACACGACTCGACCTGATACCTGGGGCGGATTAGTGCTGGGTCCGGCGACGATGAACATTCCGTTAGCACGCGCTGAAGGCACGACGACCATCCGCCGCGGCTTGCCCGGCAGCACGGTCATCGATGCCAGCGTCGGGGCTGACGGCAATTGCAACGGCGGGCACGAGGGCAATCCCGACTCACCGATCAAGCCCGGCTCGAACCCGCCTATCACCCGTGGCGAAGATACCAGCCTCTGGGTTGCCAGTCAATCCGCCGTCACTGATTTTCCCTGCTTTGCGCGCGCATATCTGCGCTTCAATCTTGATCAGATCCCGCGCGGGAAGACGATCATCAGTGCGCGACTGCTCATCACGCACTGGAGCCAGTCAGGCGACATCAACTCCCCTAATCCAGACGATCGTCCTCCGCCGACGCTTATTCAACTGTTCTCCGTCGATCCTGACTGGACGGAAACCGGCGTGACGTGGAACAACGGACCGCTTGCGCGACGGAATTATGGCGGCGTGACTGTCACCCCCCGTAATCCAAACGAACCGCTTTTCCCAGGCGTTCCCTACACGTGGGATGCGACTCTCGCAGTCGCTGAGGCATACGCTGCCGGAACGCCGCTGAACATCGCACTTTACACAGCGGCAACGCCAATGCATACCAGCAAGTATTTTCACTCGTCGGAGGCTGGAGATTTCGTAAGCACAGCCCGGCCTACGCTCATTGTTACGTGGGGAACGCCGGTCGAGGCGCGGTCGAGGGTATTTCTGCCATTAATGTCGCGCTAATGCCAGGGAGGTCGTACTACGCTTCCTGAACCCCTGAAGGATTCACGAGAAGGCTGACGCAACGGCGCAAAGACGTAAAGCCTTGCAACCACTCCACACCCTTTGCGTCTTCGCGCCGTTGCGTCGACCTGTCCGGGAGATTCTCCGAGTCCGCGCCCTATCTGCGTCGCCTCCATCGGCGCAACGCATAAATGCCGACGACGATGCCAATTGGCGGCAGCAGCGACAATGCGAGCACCGGCAGCGCCGCCATCTCCCAGCGGGGAGGACCGCTGATCGGCGGCGCTGTCACCGCTTCTGCGGGAAGAGGAGTTGGCGTGGGAGGTATTCGGGTAGCAGTCGGCGCAGCGGTTGGCGCTGCAGTTGGAACCGGGGTAAACAACGGCAGCGGCGTCGTCTCAGGAAGATTAAGCTGGCGTGAACTGTACCAGATACGGTAGCGATCACGTTCATCCGCTGGCATGCCATCTCCCCGGCGCGTGTACCACACTGCGTGGAGTTTATTGCC
Source organism: Chloroflexota bacterium (assembly GCA_030550675.1). Lineage (GTDB taxonomy): Bacteria > Chloroflexota > Chloroflexia > Chloroflexales > Roseiflexaceae > Roseiflexus. The sequence continues at coordinate 8,606 of JAUQOW010000057.1, read as the reverse complement.
ATTCGACACGGCTATGACGGGCCATTCAGGATAGAACTCGTTTGCCGACACGATTTCAGGCAGACTCCAGCTTGACCCATTCCATACCAGGTGCAGCACCATCGACGGCGCAGCGCCAGGAATAATGCCAGACATCGCGGTCGGATAGCCAACCATCAGAAGGTGAACATTTCCCTCCCCGTCGGTAGCCATAGAATACTGGTCAAGATCATTCCCGCGAGTATCTCGGGCAACGACGCCGGGCAGCGCTTCTGGACGACTCCAGGTGTCGCCGCCGTCACGCGAGTGCTGATAGTAGATCGTTCCTCTCAGCGTGCGATAGACGACGATCGGATTATCACCGGCGGCGATGCCGATCGTTGTCTGCTGCACTGCATCATCAGGAACGGTGAAATAGACCGGCGGCCGCCACGTTTCGCCGCGATCATCTGAACGACGGTACACCCCCTGTTTTGGCTTGCCCAAACCAACGTACCAGTCTTTCCCCTGGTCCCATACCACGTGAACCCGGTCACGACCATCGACTTTCACCTGGGGCCGGTTGTCGCCATAGGGCGAATTCGACAGATTGACAGGCTCCGACCAACTCCTGCCGCCGGTGTCGGAATAGCGATAGAACAGATTAGCGCAACCCGGGCATTCCGGGCGCGGCTTTCCCGGCTCATCCGGCACACCTTGCGACCAGAAAGCATGCAGTCGCGCCAGGCTGTCCACTCCCAGCGCCACATAATAGCCGCTCGCGCCAACCATGTGCGGCTCGCTCCACGCCGCTGCCGTCCACGCGCGATCCCAGGGAACGCTGACATGCCGGATCGTCGTTCCCATGCGCAGTAACACGTGCAGTCTGCCGTCACGGCTCATGACGATGCTATTGCGCACGGTGTATCCGCCGATAGCCGTCTGCACAACGTCATTGAACGGCGACCAGACGCCATCGCGCAACTCACGGTACATCAAGAGATCGATGCTGCCCTCATTGCCAGCAGCGGTTGTAATACCGCCAAACCACACGATATGCACACTGCCCGTTGGACCAATTGCCATGCTCGGAAACCACGACGAGCCATAGCGCACCGCTTTCTGACCGGAGGACAGCAACACAGGCGTCGCCTGCGCCGGCATCTCTTCTGCAACTGGCGGCGACACCTCGAACGGCGTCGTCCAGCCGCTGCGCTGCGCCGATGCCGGAGAAAGCGGCAGCGCCAGACTGGTAACCAGAAGAAAACCGATGACCAGTATCTTCAGGCGCTTCATATGTTGCTGCTCGCTGTTGCTGTTGCGCGTTGGCGCTCGATCATATGTCGCAGGCTGATCAGAAGACCAACGAAGAACCAACTGTAGACCGTATATTTGAAGCCGGTAATTGTCTGGTTGTATGCAAATGGCAGAATCCAGTCGCCAAAGAACATCGACGCCTGCGCGCCAATCCAACCGCTGACGACCGTCAGCGCAGCCGTTTTGAGAAATCCTGACGGCGCGTCACGGTACAGCCGCAACCCCTCACGCGTGCTCACAACTGCGAACCAGAGCCAGACCATCGACCCGACCACCCCGAACTGAGCGATAATATCAAGATAGTTATTGTGCGTCGAGCGCGCATCGTAAGGGTAATAGGTCATATAGTACGGCGCATACCCCGCAGGACCGGTGCCGAAGAGCCAGTGATCGCCAACCACGCGCAGATTGATCTCCCACATGCCAATCCGTCCATCCGCGCCTTCGTTCAATTCCGCTTCAATCATCTGGTGGAAGAAATCCTGCTGCACGTAGACCAATAACATTGTGGCGACGACCATTACAAGGAACCAGCGCCATGATCGAAAAAATGTCGCTACGAATATGGCAATCACTGTCGGAATCCATCCCGATTTCCAGAGCAGATTGACCAGTATGGTCTGATACAGATTCGCCGCGATTAGCGCCAGAAGCAGCACTCTCCAGCGCCAGTGCAGCCCTGGATGGGCGATAAGCAATGCATACGCCGGGATAACAGTCCAGAGTCCCCATAGGCCGCGATCAACAAGAATTCCGTGATCTATTCTGAAGATTTGAAAGATAGTCATCAGCGAACCAAAGAACAAAAAACAACCGAAAAGATATTTGACATAAACCTCTTTCTGCCAGAAATTGCCCACCAATAGAGCGACGCCGACAGAGATCACATAGGCGACGAGCGAAGCCATTTGAACATTGATAAAATTCGAGAATAGACCCATTTGCAATATCGGATCACGCCAGGCAATGCCCCAAATCAACGATATCGCGCATACTATGCAGAACACGAGCATGGGCCGGTTAATCGGCGACGGGGTTAATCGCCAGTCCTTGCGGATCATCATCGATGCGACCCATATGCCGCAGAGCGTCATAGCAAGCGCCAGTGATATTGGTATTTTGGTATATGTGCCGGTTGGTATATCAAGAGGGATCGCTATCGCCGCAATCGGCAAGATCAGGATCATCCGCTTGAAATATTTGCTTATAAGAAAAAAGGCTGGTATTGCCGCCAGCGGACCAAAGATCGCCAGAGCTACAAACTTCCGGTCAGCGCCAATCACATATCCGGCTGCCAGGCTCAACCCGATGACGCCAAAGATCACCCCAGCCATCACGAACGAACGGAAGGCAAAGATCGAACGTATTCGATCAACGTCGCTCTTCAGGCTATACGCCCTTGGACCAAAGATCGCGCGCATATGCCACAGAACCCACAATCGACGCTATCAGGCGACACGCACAGTCCTGACGTCCTCTTGACCAGCATAGATCTTCTGATACACCTCAACCGTTTCCCGCGCGCAACGTTGCCAGGAGAAACTTGATGCGCGCTGTAAGCCGCGCGCAACCAGTGCATCGCGCAAAGCCGCATCGCTGATAACACGTTCTATCGCACAGGCGATGCTCGTCGGGCTTTCCGCGTCGACCAGCAACGCTGCATCGCCAGCCACTTCGGGGATCGACGAGTTGTTCGAGGCGACAACCGGTGCGCCGCACGCCATCGCCTCCAGGATCGGCAGACCAAATCCCTCGTACCGCGACGGAAAGACGAACAGCGCAGCAGCATTGTACAGGGAGACCAGATCGTCGTTTGAGACGTGTTGCAGGAAGCGTAATCGTCCCACAATACCGAGTGCGTGCGCTTCCGCCAGGATCGCCTCTGCCAGCAACGGATGCGTCCAGACAATAGCAAGCTCGTGATTTGCCCGTAGTCGTTCCGGCAATAGAGCATACGCGCCTAACAGAGCGGAAATGTTTTTGCGAGGGTCAGCAGAGCCGAGCGCCAGAATGAAACCTTCGCCGAGACCAAACCGCTGTCGCACGGCATCGATTGCACGCGTGCGATCAAGTGTGCGATAGATGGGCGCTGCCGCTTCGTAGGTGACAAAGACGCGATGCGCCGGCACGCCAAGATGCTGCACAATTGCCGAGCGTGCATCGTGAGACACTGCGATCACAGCGCTTGCCCGTCTGGCGGCAATTGCTGGCACATACCGGTAGTACGCATCTATCAAAGAACGCTTGCCCCGTTTCTGCCGCCGGGCGAAACGGCGGGGAAACATCCAGATTGTGTCGTGAATGGTCACAACCAGTGGACAGGGCGCGCATACAGGCGCTGTCAGGCAGAGCGCGTGAAGCACATCGATCCGGTCGCGCCTCGCGTGCATCATCAGCCCTATTTGCTCACGCCAGGGCATACCGATAAACGGCGCCGTCCCCGGTACAACCCGCACGGTCGCGTTGGACGCTGGCAGCGCTATTACATCTGCCACGGGCGGACGATCAACATACAGGACATATTCATTGTCAGAGTCGACTTCCAGCAATGCGCGAACCAGTTGTTCGGTGTAGGTCTTGAAGCCGCCAGGCTGCGGGTGAGTCAGAAAACGCGCATCTATTCCGATCTTCATTGGATAATTCCTTCAGCGCAGGTGTGGGATGCTTAATGCTTGAGTGAGGAGACGAAGATCGCGATATGCCTCGGCTCGTCCGCTCAGTCGCTCAAACAGCGCCTTTCCAGACAGCGCAACACGCAATGTCAGACTCAGCACGTATGCCTGACGCCGACCGTAGTGTTTGGCATAGAACCGTATCTTGCTACGGTAAAGTTCCGCCTTCATGCGCGCGCTCGCCTTGTTGCTGCTTTGCCCGCCAAGGTGCACAATGGTCGCGTCTGGCAGGTAACAGATGTCCCAGCCAGCTTTGCGCACCCTGAAACACCAGTCGGTTTCCTCAGAGTACATGAAGTACCCTTCGTCAAGCACGCCGATCTGGTCAATGACCTTGCGACGGATCATTAACGCGGCGCCGCCGACCCAGTCAACCAGATACGCTGCGCTTCCATCAGTTGTGCGATACGGTGTACGGGTACGTATGTTGCGTCCCAGCAGTTCTGACCAGAATGACGGGAAGGCGGCCCATGACGGTTGAAGCGTTCCGTCGGCATTAAGCAGACAGGCGCCAACAATGCCGACTCGATCATGGGCATCCAGAAATCGGGCCATGCGCTCGAGCGCTTGCGCGTGAACAATTGTGTCGCTGTTGAGCAGCAAAACATAATCGCCCTGGGAAGCCTCAATAGCCTGATTATTCGCCGCTGCAAACCCGCGATTCTCGGTGTTTTCGATCACTCGAACATCCGGATAGCGCTCACGTACTGCCGCGACGCTTCCATCGCTTGAGGCGTTATCAACAACCCAGACGTCGTACGGCCGTGAGGGCGGATATGCAGCGATGGAGTCGAGACAGTCGAGCAGGATGTCGCGGGTATTCCAGTTGACGATGATGATTGACAGTTTATTCATATCAGGCATTCCCGATGCGCTGGAGTCCTGGCGCTACGCGCCGGCGACGCTCTACAACCTCATTGATCAGATTGTTCATCCGCTCACCGATAACGCGCCAGTCGTACATATCTGCAACACGGCGCCGCCCTTCCGCCGCGAGACGCGAGCGCAACTCCGGTTGCTCCAACAACCGCAGCGTAGCCGCAGCAAACGACTCTGGACTGTCGGCAACCAGCACGTGGCGCTCATGTTCCAGCGCCAATCCTTCAATCCCCTTTGAGGTCGAGACAACCGGCGTTCCGAGCGCCAGCGCCTCCAAGACCTTAAGGCGAGTGCCGCTGCCTGCGCGTAACGGAACCACCTCACACCACGCACGCACGATTTCGGCGCGCACGTCAGGAACCCATCCCACCACATCCACGCCTTCAAGCGATGGGAACGCAGCGAGTTGTTCTGGTCCAGCGCGTCCGGTGATGCGTAGCCGAACCCCTGGCCGTCTGAAGCGGATGTGGGGAAAGATGTCTTGCACAAAATAGCGCACTGCATCCAGATTGGCATGATAGGTGAGCGAGCCTGGATAGATAAGGGTGTCGGGTTGCGGCGCTCCCCAATTGCCGGAGTCTTCGCTTATATCAGCGCCATTCGGTATCAACGCCAGAAGCGTATGCGCTGGCGCCAGACAGCGCACCAGGGATAGTTCCGCTTCTGACACGGCGCTGCAGGCATCGAAAAATTGCAGGAGATGACGAACATATGAGCGCTGCTTATGCCATGTCAACCAGGCGCGCAACTTTTCGACAGGTGACGGCGCCTGACGCCAGGCGGACAGCCCTACCAACTCCGGGTCATCGAGGACACGCACAATGTCGGGAAGAGTGTATGCATAGATAGCGGTCGCCAACTCAATCGCCAGCACGACATCCGGCTTCAGCGCCGCAGCGCGTTCACTCACCAGGGCGCTGAACTGCGGATTCCATCGAACACGCACCGATGCCGGCTGTATATGCCACAAACTGGCGATCACGTCCCGGCGACGCGGGTTTACCTGCGGCGCCGACAGCGCCATCGCCGATGCGCAGAGTTGATCGATTTCCTGACGTTGGGTAGTGTCTGCACCATCGTGGGCGAGTGCGATCAGATGAATTTCGTGATAGCGTGCAAGCGCGTGTAACAGATAGCGGATCCGCAGTTTGATCCCATTATCCGCCGGTTCGGGCCACCAGGATGTGAGGGCGAGGATGCGCATCGTCATCACCTCAACGACCGGCGTTCACGGCGGCAGGCGTGCGATGCGTCATCTGCGCCGCCTGCTCATAACTCTCCAGGATCTGCTGCGCCGTTTTGCGCCAACTGAACTGTGCAGCGCGCGCAAATCCGCGTTCGCGCAATCGCGCCGCTTCCGATGGGTCGGTCAGCACTCTTTCGAGATAGCGGGCAAGGGTGGCGTCATCCTCGGCATCCATCACCAGCGCCGCACCACCGGCGACCTCCGGTAACGGACCGCGATCCGAGACGATAACCGGCGCGCCGCAGATCATCGCTTCAAGCACCGGGATGCCAAACCCCTCAAACCAGGATGGGAATATGAAGACGTCTGCCATACTGTATAGCGCCGCCAGGTCGGCGCGCGGCGGGTTGATCAGGAGCAGTGCGTTGTCGCGTTCGACCGCCTCGAAGACCACCGGCAGCGGCGCGGGGTGGCGCGAGAAGAAGACGATCCGATGACTCTGGCGCAGCGGTGGCGGCAACCGCCGCCATGCGCGCACCAGAACGCCGGGATTCTTCAGTGCATCCGCCAGCACAAAGCGGCTGGCGACTCCGTGGCGCTGACGCACCGCATCAAGCGTCGCCTGATCCTCGATCCGCCGCATATCCGGCGTCGGCGCATGCGGGATGGGAATGATCCGCTGCGGATCGAAACGACAGAAACGCAGAATGTCCTGCTTTGCGTGCTGAGAAACCGTCAGCAACAGGTCGGCGTCGCGCAGCATCAACCGTGATCCGACGTACAGATAGACCGTCATAGCCGTCGAACGCAGGGTGCGCCGGGAGCCAGAACTGAAGAGCGTCTCGCGCAGCGGCATAATCGTCAGCGCATCATGGAGCGTGACAATTGTGCGCGCGCCAGGCACGCGAAACCCGTAGTTCGCCGGGTAATGCGCCACATCGAGACGATCACGCGCCATAGCGCGTCGCAATCCAATGTAATCCAGATAGATGCTGGAATGCGGACCGCGATAGGGAAGCAATCGCAGCGTGACGTTCGACGGCAGATTGGTCAATTCAAACGGACGCTTGGTGTCCGCATACAGGAAGAGCTGATGATCGGCAGCGATCATGCACAGTTCTGCAACGAAGTGTTTGATGTAGGTATGAACGCCCCCTACCAGTCCGTGGGAGAGATAGCGCACATCGATGCCGATCCTCATGGCTCGCTCCTACTGCCCGATAACCACATCGCCTTCCTTCAGGCCGCTGAGGATTTCCACTCGATCCGGCGTCGCCAATCCCGTCTCGATATCCACCCGTTCAGGACGGTCGCCGCGCTGCACCAGCACATAACTCCGCGCATCGGCGCGAATGGCTTTCGGCGGCAGCCAGAGCGCATTCTCTCGCCGCGCCAGCACAGCGGTCACGATCGCAACGTCACCGGACGCCAGTTTCAAATCGGCAGGCTCATAGGCGATGTGATAGCCGCTGAGAGCGCCTCCTGATCCACTGCCAGGGGCGCCGGTCACGGTTCCCCGATACGTAACGCCTGGATAGCGCGCGAAAGTGATCGACACCTGCTGCCCGAGCGCCAACGGGGCTGAACTGCTCGTCACCAGCACCTCCAGAGCATCAGCGGCGACCGATGGGTCCAGTGCGACGATCGCTGGCTCCCCGGCGCGAATGACAGCGCCAGGCGCGATGTTGACCGCCAGGATCTGCCCGTTGAATTCGGCGACCAGCTTGAGCGCCGCGATCTGGCGCTGGATGTCCTCGACGCCTTTCTTCGCTTCCTCAACCGCGCGTTCAAGCGTCGGATCAACCTGAATGGCGCTGCGCGCCTGTTCGACAGCCAGTTCCGCCAGGGCGACATTGCGTCGCGCTTCGGCGACTTTCAGCGGATCTGGACCTCTGAGCAACTCGTCGAGCGCAGCCTGTGCGATGGCGACCTGCGCCTCGGCGGACTGGACAGCGGCAATCTCATTGTTGCGCGCCGTGTCGTACTCGATCTGGAGTCGCGCGACTTCCTCTTCAGCCGCGCGCAGTGCGTCGCCTGCGCGCGCAAGACGCTCCTGCGCTCTATTATCAGTTTTGTCCTGCTGAGCCGCGTGTGAGGCGGCGCTGAACTCCGCCTGTGCGGCGATGAGGCGCTTCTGCGCTTGCTGCAGCGCAAGTTCTGCACGGGTTTTGACGGCGGATGCATCGTTGCGCGCCCGGTCACGGGCTGCCTCCGCCTGCTGAACCGCCGCGCGCGCCGCAGCAACTCTGGCAGGGTCGGGCGGGGCGAGCAACTGCGCCAGCGTCGCACGCGCCGCTTCCAGGTCGATCTCGGCGCGCCGCAACGGAAAGCGCTTCTCATCGAGGGCGCGTTCGAGTTGTCGCTGCGCCTGCGCATACTGCTGCTTCGCCTGAGTCAACTGAACGCTCAGTTCGCCGGGGTCCAGCTCCGCCAGCACCTGGCCCCTGGTGATTTTGGCGTCAGGCGCCACATAGACCGCCTTGACCACGCCATCAACCGCAAAGGAGAGTTCGCGTTCACCGACGGCGGCGACCCGTCCCTGCAACTCCACACTGCGCTCAATCGTGCCGCGCTGGACGGTATACGTTGTCAAC
>JAUQOW010000056.1 GCA_030550675.1 Chloroflexota bacterium | reverse complement strand
CCCTGCAACCACAAATACTTTTTTGTGTCGTAGATTGATCCATCGCGATCAAGACAGGTGAATTGTCCGCCATATTCTCGATCCAGCGAATGCCGCAGCCAGAACGGAATGACCGACTCCTCCAGGTTGGCGCGATAGCGTGCTGCATACGACGCGAGCATGGTCCCTTCTCCGTGGTGATGATCCTTCTGCCAGAGGGTGATGATACGTTATGCCTGTTTGGGAATCAACCGCCGATGCTCGACGGCCATGCAGCGATTCATCACCACCTTCAACCCCGCTTCTTCCGCGCGCGCCGCTGCTTCCTCGTTCACAATCGAGAGTTGCATCCACACCGCGCCAGCGCCAACAGCAATCGCGTCCTCCACCACCGGCATGACCGTTTCGGGTCGCCGAAAAATGTCCACAATGTCGATCTTCTCAGGCACGTCGCGCAGCGAGGCATACGCCTTCTCGCCAAGCACCTGAATGTTGAGCGTCGCCAGGCGCGGATTCACCGGAATGACCCGATACCCCTGGCGCTGCAAAAACTCGGCGACCATGTACGAATCGCGTTCGGGATCATCGCTGATGCCGACAACCGCAACGGTGCGCGCAGAGGTGAGTAGATCGCGGATCTCCTGATCGGTGGTTAACACAGTATCCTCCTTTGTATTTGCGTGCAGCGACTCAACCGCACCCTAACCATTATCGTATGTCGAAAGCGGGCTTCGCGCAACCGGAATGAGCCGGGCATATGGTATGATGACTCACCCGGTTCTCATCATTTGACCGGAAGGGGGCATGCGGTGAACGTCCTGCGCTACTTGCTGATCTTCGTCCCGCTGGCGTTTCTGGCTGAACTGTTCCTCCCCAACCCGCTGCTCGTCTTTGCGCTCTCCTGCGTGGCGCTTGTCCCCCTTGCCGGTCTCCTCGGCGAAGCGACGGAAGAGCTTGCCATTCATACCGGACCAAACATCGGCGGGTTGCTGAATGCCACGCTGGGGAACGCCGCAGAACTGATTATCACCATCGTTGCGTTGCGTGAAGGCAAGATCGAGTTGGTCAAGGCGTCGATTACCGGCTCTATTCTGGGTAATCTGCTGTTGATCCTTGGTCTCAGCCTGTTGCTCGGCGGCATCCGCCATGGCATCCAGAAGTTCGACCGCAACCTGACCGGCGTTGCTGCGACGATGATGATGCTTTCTGTTGTTGGTATGATGATCCCGACGCTCTTCGAGTTACTTCGCGAAGTGCAGAGCGGCGCGGTGGACGTCTTCAACACTGATGTGCGCGACCCGGCGCTCGATGCGCTCAGCCTGGGAGTTGCAGCGATCCTGATTGTGCTCTACGTCCTGAGCCTGATCTTCTCATTTCAGAAACCGGAACGCGGCATCGGCGCTCCAACCGGCGTCGCCGACCCTTCCGACCAGATAGCGCATCATCAGGCAAAATGGAGCGTGCCCGTCGCACTGGGGGTGCTGACGGTCTCAACGATTGCCATCGTCTTTCTCAGCGAGTTTCTGGTCGGCGCCGTCGAGCCGGTGGTGGAGCAACTCGGCGTCAGTGAACTCTTCCTGGGAGTGATCCTGATCCCGCTGGTCGGTAATGTGGCGGAGCACATTGTCGGCGTTCAGGTGGCGATGAAAAACAAAATGGACCTGTCGTTGTCGATCTCGCTGGGGTCCAGCATGCAGATCGCGCTCTTCGTGGCGCCGCTGCTGGTCTTCGTCAGCCTGCTGTTCGGCAACGAAATGACGCTGTATTTCAGCCTCTTTGAGGTCGCTGCGCTGACGTTGGCGGTGCTCTGTGCGGTGCAGGTATCGGTCGATGGCGAGAGCAACTGGCTTGAAGGAGCGCAATTGCTGGCAGTGTATCTGATCATTGGTCTTGGGTTCTTTTATGTGGTAACGCCAGGCGCCCACGGCGGCTAAGCCAGCCGCACAAGCGCGTGCAGCAAATGGGCGAATGTTATGCTCAACACCATTCACCTGCAAACATTTCTTGCCGTGGTGGAGACCGGCAGTTACAGCGCCGCAGCGGAACGTCTCCATCTGTCGCAACCGGCGGTCAGCAACCACATTCGGGCGCTCGAAGCTCAACTCGATCAGGTGCGGTTGTTTCGGCGGGTGGGGCAGCAGATGCTGCCGACGCAGGCTGGCGAGGAACTGATAGCGCTGGCGCGCGAAATGCTGGAACTGGCGACGCGCGCAGAAGAGCGCATTCGCAGCCTGCGAGGTCAGGTGAGCGGTCGGGTGGCGCTTGGATGCACTCCTGCGGGGAGTGAGACGCTGCTTGTTCGGATGCTCAGAGCATTTCGGGATCGCTATCCGGCGGTGCATCTTTCCGTCAGCATTGCTCTGCCTGAGATTCTGCTGGAACAACTCGCACGTCAGCACATTCATATCGCGCTCGTCGAGGAAAAGCAAAGCCCGCGAAACTGGGTGGTGCAGTTGCTTGGCAGCGATCCGCTGGCATTGATTGCGCCGCGAGATCACGAACTGACGCGCAGCGGTCTGATCACGCTCAGCAATCTGAAACATGTGCCGATGATCATGCCGCGCAATGGAAGCCCAACCCGGCGCATGATCGATGAAAGCCTGCGCATCGGCGGGCTGACGCCTGCCGACACGTATGTGGCGCTTGAAACCGATAGCGCAACGGTGGCGATTGAGGCGGTTCGCAGCGGAGTCGGGCTGGCGTTCGTGCCGCAATCATGTGTGATGGGTCACGCGGATGTCGGCATTGTTCCGGTTGAGATGAATGTGCATCAGGAGTGGTTTGCGCTCCGTTCGCGCGAGCACGCCATGTCACGCGCCGTTCAGGAAGCGTTTGCGTTTCTGACCAGCGAGGACGCGCGCGCCATTCTGCACGCGGCTGGCGTCCGATCGCCGCTGGAGAGCAAAGCGTCAGGAAAAACGCCGAAAATGGAAAGGAGACGATCATGAGCCACACGGCATTTGTGACAACCAGTCGCGGTCTGCGCCGCGATTCCGTTCCAATGCGACTCTTTGAGAAAGCCAAGCGTCTGGGGGTCTGGAACCCCAGCGACATTGATTTCAGCCAGGATATCCGCGACTGGAAAACGCTGACTGATGACGAACGCGATCTGGTGTTGCGCCTGACTTCGCTCTTCCAGGCGGGCGAAGAGGCGGTCACGCTTGATCTGCTGCCTCTCGTCGCCGTCATCGCCGCCGAGGGGCGCATCGAAGAAGAACTGTTTCTGACCAGTTTTCTATGGGAAGAAGCCAAGCACACCGACTTCTTCAACCGTTTCCTGACGGAGGTCGCCGAGGTGACGGGCGATCTGAGCCACTACCACACCGCCAATTACCGCGCGCTCATTCACGAAGCGCTGCCCGCCGCCATGGGGCGTCTGCGCGACGACCCTTCGCCGGAAGCGCAGGCGATTGCATCGCTGACCTACAATATGATTGTCGAAGGCGTGCTGGCGGAAACCGGCTACCACGCCTACTTCACGATGCTTGAGCGGCGCAATCTCATGCCCGGCACGCGCAAGGGGATCGGGCTGCTAAAACAGGATGAGTCGCGCCACATCGCGTATGGCGTGTATCTGCTGTCGCGCTTGATCAACGCCGAACCGCGCCTGTGGGATGTGGTGGCTGAGCGCATGAACGAACTCGTCGTGTATGCCGTGGGGGTGATCGACGACGCCTTTGCGTGCTACGAGGTCGTGCCGTTCGGGTTGAGTCACGACGATTTCATGCATTTTGCAATGGGGCAATTCCAGCGCCGCCTCGACCGCATCGAACGCGCGCGCACCCAGACATTGGAGGCGATCGAGGAGGAGACGACGGAGACGCCGTAAAAAAATCGCTGCCGTAGAGCCGCAGAGCCGTTGCATTGCAACGGCGCAGCGGCGACGGCGGCGGCGCTGGATTATCGCCCTTCTCCTTCCTCTTCCGCATCCCTGCGCTCAAGCACATGCACCAGCGCCTCGAACAGGTCGCTCTCGGTGATGATGCCGATTACCATATTGTTCTCGTCCACCACCGGCAAACCGCCGATCTTGTTTTCAATCATGAGCATCGCCGCTTCGCGCAGGCTGGTTTCCGGCGTGACGGTAATCGGGTCCTCCGACATTACCTCATACACCTTGATCCGCCGCAGCGCATCGGCGATGTCGAACGGATCCATCCCCGCCACCCGCAGCAGATCAGCGCCGCGAATATCGCCCTGCGTAATGATGCCGCGCAATTCTCCCGTGTCAATCACCACCGGCAGACGGCGGATATTATGCTCGCGCATAAGCGCCAACGCCTCGCTGACCGGCGCTGCCAGGTTGACTGTGACTGCCGGAGCGCGCATCCAGAAGCGGATCTCCTCCTCGGCAGGCACTGAGGCGCGTCGCCTGGAAGATGCAGATGTCTTCGCCATCGAAGTTCTCCTTTCTAGAGCGGCGCCGCACAGCGCAACCGTCAGCCGGACGGCGCAGACAGCACAGCAACCTGAATGCACGACTCGGTTTCTTAACAATTGTAACCCTTCCAATCTCGTGTGTGGCGTAATGGGCGATCACCCGCAGTGACAGATTCGCTACCTAAATAAACGCTTCGTTCGCCCTATCGGTAGAAGGCGTGTAAACGCATACTCTCCGTATGTAATGGTTTCTTTTCTTTCTGACGCAATGTGGCATGCTACAGTACAATCAGGCGCTTCAGATCCGCCGCGCGCTGGAGGCAGGATATGAAAGATCAACGAGTTGCTGACTGGATGAGCACCCCCGCAATTGTCATCGCGCCGACGACGACGCTCGCCGATGCCCAACGTCTGATGGAACAGCGGCATATTCGCCGGTTGCCGGTTGTGGAAAACGGCAAACTGATAGGCATTATTACGCGCGGTGATCTGCGCGCCGCACAACCAGCCGATACGACCCTCAGCTACTATGAGTGGCGCGCATTGCTGGATCGGGTGACGGTTGTCGAATGTATGACGCGCCACGTTATCACGATCTCGCCGGACGCATCGACGCTTGATGCCGCCAAGTTGATGCTGAAGTACAAAATTGGCGGGCTGCCGGTCGTCGATGACGAAGGACGGGTTATCGGGATGATCACCGAGAGCGATCTCTTCCGTCTTCAGATTGCCCTGGCAACTGGCGGCGAACTGCGCGACTCCGCCCGACCGACCCTGATCTGCCATCATTGCGGCGCAGTCCTGCGTGGACGGTCGCTCGAAACCATCAGCCGCGACGATCAGTGCTGGCGTTGTCATTACCATCTCCGCCGCTGCGACAACTGCCGCTATTTCGATGGCATCGGCTGCATGCTGGATCGACCGGAACGACACACTGCGATCCCCGGGCGGGATTGCCCTTGCTTCGTCTATCTGGTGACGCAGGAACAGGGCGCAGAGCGGCAGGGATCAGTCGACAAACCATCATGAACGTCCCTGTCATCGAGCCGATATACGGAGCGCCACTGATCGGGTGCGATGAACGCTACGAGGATCGCGCCGCCGCCGGGCGGCGGCTCGCATCCTTGCTGGGGCGTTTCCGTGGGACGCATGCCGTCGTGCTTGCGATTCCGCCGGGGGGCGTGGCGGTCGCTGGCGAACTGGCGCGTTCCCTCCGTCTCCAGGTTGATGTGATGATCACCCGTGAGTTTTGGGTGCGCGCCTGCCCTCTGCTCGCTGCTGGCGCGATCAGCGAGTCGGGCGGGCTGTGTCTGAACGGCGCCATCCTGCGGTTGCCGGGGGTGACCCCAACCATGCTCTGGGAGGCTGTCAAAGCTGAACGGGCAATCCTTCCAGACCTGATCGCGCTCTACCGCCATGGTCGCCCCCTGCCGCTCGATATCCGGCGACCGGTCATCCTGGCTGATGATGGTCTGAGCAGCGGTCTGGCGCAACTGGCGGCGCTCCAGGCGCTACGGCGCTATCATCCGGTGGCGTGCCTGCTTGCGACGCCGCGCGCCGACGAGCGCATTCTGCGGATGATCAGACCCTGGGCGGATGAGGTGGTTGTGCTCCATCTCCACGCTCACGGTCCCGCCAATACCGTCGATGGGTGGCGCTTGCCGCTGAGCGACGAAGACGCCGCCATTTTGCTGGAGCGCTACCGGCTCCTTGCACGTTCGCCCGACAGCGAACAGAGAAAATAGTCTCGCCGGGACACTGCGGGCTGATGAGGATCAGGAGAATAGTTCGGCATTGCTGGACGCTACGGGTCGAAGCCCTGACTGGACTTGTGCAAGCCCCGAAGGGGCTTCAACGTACTCAGCAAGGGCTTTAGCTCGCTTGCCGCCTCCACCCTCATTTGACCCCGGGGCTGTATAGCAACAACGGCAGCGACGATCCACGCAGGACTTTATCGGCGACGCTGCCGAGGAGCAAAAGAGAAAAACCGCCGCGTCCATGGGTCGCCATAGCGATCAAGTCAATGCTGTGCGCCCGTGCATACTCGAGAATGCTGGCTGCCGGTTCTCCCACCGTCACGACCGTCTCGACCTGTAAACCCAGGGTGCGCAATTCCTCCGCCTGCCGTTCCAGATACGTCTGTGCGCGATCTTTGAGCGGTTGCAACGCCGGAGAGGCGGCCACGCGCTCATCGTGCGCCGACAGACCGAGCACGGTGGGATCGACGACGCGCAGCAGGGTGTATTCTGCGTCCATAATGCGTCCGAGATGGATGCTGTGCTCGATGATCGCTTCAGCCAGGGGCGAACCATCGAGCGGGATGAGAAAGCGGCGCAGAGAACGCCTGGAGTCTTTCGCATCGAGGGTCACAGTCGGTTGATGTGGGCGCACCAGCATCACCGGCACCGGCGAACGCCGCACAATGACATCGGCGACGCTGCCGAGCCAGAGACGCGAGAGCGCCCCCCGACCGTGCGTGGTGAGCACGATCAGATCGCACCTGACCAACCGCGCATGTTCCAGAAGCGTCTCAGCAACAGGTCCGGTGAGGATCGACGTGATTGGCGCACGCACCGATTGCTTCTCGATCTGCTGCGCCACCCGTTCGAGATAGGCTGTCCGACTCGCTGCTGTGGCGCGTTCCGCCGCATCGGTCAGGCCGCCACGCCCGGAAAGAACATGGGCAAGATAGAGTTGTGCGCCTGATCGCCGCGCAACCGCAAGCGCCAGCGGCAACGCATGCTCACTGAACGCCGAGCCATCGAGCGGCACCAGGATGGATCGGCACATGCGCGACTCCTTACCGAGCCATGCCGGATCGCTATCTGGTAGCGGTAGCTAGTGAACGACCAACACCGGGCAGTGAGCGCGTTGCACGACCGTATTGCTCACACTGCCCAGAAGCAAACCGACCAGCCCGCCATGCCCGCGCGACCCCATGACGATCAGGTCGAAGTTCTCCTCTTCTGCAACGCGTAGAATCGCCTGCGCTGGCGGTCCTTCGAGCAATTGCACATCGACGTCCGCCTGATCGCCGACTTGCGTGCGCGCGGCCTCGATCAGCGACTGACCGATCAGCATCCGCGTTTCCAGCAGACGCTCGTATTCAGGCGTGCCAAGCAGATCGGAGACATGCGGGAACGCATGGAGCAGGCACAGCTTTGCGTTGTAATGCTTTGCGATATCGACGGCGACGTCGATTGCCCGCGACGACGTTGGCGACCCATCAACAGCGACGAGTATTTTGCGAAACATGTTGATCACCTCTCCTTTGAGCGCGATCGGTGGCTGACACGTTCAGCTCTACTATACGTGATCTTAACAAGAAAGGGCAGGAAAGATGCCAGTACAGTGCGTAAAGGTATCACAACGTCGTATCAGTGCGTTGTGAGGACGCCACTCGCGGTGAACATCTTCTTCCAGAGAGGTGCATGCGGTGTGTTATGCTGCATACAGAACCAGCCTCAATGAGGAGGACGATCATGCATACTATTGTGGTGCCACTCGATGGTTCGGAATTGTCCGCCCAGGTGCTGCCATACGTCCGGGTGCTGGCGCCGCTGTTGGGCGCAAAGGTGCATTTGCTTCGCGTTATCCAGGAATCGCACCTGAGCGGCGAGTCGTGGGCGCGGGTCCTGATGTCGGTCTATGGCGTCCCGGAGAGTGAGGCGCTGCGACGCGATCAATATGAAGAGTCGGTGGACGCGCTCCGCCAGCGGGTGCAGGCGTACCTCGACGCCCAGGCGCAGACGCTCAAGGATGCAGGGATAGATGTCATGAACGAAGTGCGCTGGGGTTCACCAGCGGAAGTGATCGTGGAAGTCGCTTCCCGATGCGCTCCGGGCGCGCTGATCGCTATGGCGACCCATGGCTATAGCGGGTTGCGCCGCTGGGCGCTTGGCAGCGTCGCCGACAAGGTCATCCACGCCACAGAGACGCCGGTGCTGCTGGTGCGCGGGCAGGCGCCACCCGTCGTGCGACCGCCGCGCCGTATTCTCACGCCGCTCGACGGATCCGGGCTGGCGCGGCAGGCGCTGCCGCTCGCAAGCGCGATTGCCCGCGCCGCACACGCCGAACTGATCCTGCTTCGCGCCGTCGTGCCTATGCTTGAGGCATACGTTGGCGCACCGATGCTGGGGCGCCCCATCGCCGAAAACAACGAGGCGTTAGGCGCGCTGCGCGAGTTCGCCCTGGAAGACCTGAAAGCGGAAGCTGCTTCGCTGCGCGCCGAAGTTCCGCGCGTCCTCACCCATGTCATCATCGGTTACCCCGCGGAGGTGATTGTAGACGAGGCGCGCGAGATGGACGTTGACCTGATTGTGATGGCGACGCACGGGTATGGCGGGTTGCGCCGTTGGGCGCTCGGCAGCGTGGCGGATAAGGTGTTGCACGCCACGACGACGCCGCTCGTCCTGGTGCGCGTCAGTGAATAGGCGTCAGATGTAGCGCAGTTTTTTCGCGGCTTCGGTCAACTGATCGCGGAATGCCGGATGGGCGATGTTGATCAGCGCGCGGGCGCGTTGCGCCAGGGTGCGGCCATACAGGTCCGCCACGCCATACTCGGTCACCACAAAATGTACGTCGTAGCGGCTGGTGACCACGCCCGCGCCAACATCGAGCGTTGGTACAATTCGTGAAATCGTGCCGTCACGCGCGGTCGAGGAAATGGCGATAATCGGAATACCCCCCTCCGAGCGCGATGCGCCCCGGATGAAATCCACCTGCCCGCCAACGCCGCTGTATAGCCGCGTGCCGATGCTGTCGGCGCAAACCTGACCCGTCAGGTCCACCTGCAACGCCGAATTGACAGCGACCATGTTTTTATGCTGCGCGATGACGAATGGATCGTTGACATAATCGGTAGGATGCATTTCCACCATCGCATTGTTGTGGACCCAATCGAAACAGCGTTGACTGCCGAGAATAAAGCCGGCAACAACCTTCCCCTGATGGATGGTCTTCATCTCGCCGTCAATCACCCCGGCTTCCACCAGATCGATGACGCCGTCCGAGAACAACTCGGTATGGATGCCCAGGTGCCGTTTGCCGTGCAGATTTGAGAGCACCGCGTCCGGGATTGCGCCGATGCCGAGTTGCAGCGTGGCGCCGTCGGGGATCAGTTCGGCAATATGGCGACCAATCGCCTGCGCGACGCTGTTCGTCTCCCCTTGCGGCAATTCCAGCAACGGACGATCGCTTTCAACCAGCGCTGTCAGGCGCGACATGTGGATGAAACTGTCGCCAAGCGTGCGCGGCATGCGGGCGTTGACTTCCGCGATGACGATTTTCGCGGTGCGCGCCGCCGGCAGGGTGCATCCCACTTCAACCCCCAGCGAACAGAACCCGTGACGATCCGGCGGCGAGACTTGAATCATCGCCACGTCGATCGGCAGAATGCCCTTCCGAAACAATTTTGGAATCTCACTCAGAAATATCGGCGTAAAATCGGCACGTCCCTCATTGACTGCGCGCCGGGTATTGTGCCCGATAAACAGCGCATTATGGCGAAACGACGCCGCCAGTTCCGGCGCGGTCGTCGGATCCTCACCCGCCGTCAGCATATGAATGATCTCGACGTTGCGCAACTCGGAGGCGCGCGCCACCAGCGCGTGCAATAGCGGCGTCGGCACGCCGCATCCGCCGCCAATGTAGACGCGATGGTTCGACTCTATCAGTTCCACCGCCTCTTCAGCGGTCATTTCACGCCTTCCGGCTGTCAGCGAGCGTGGCATACACTATCTCCGCTGTTGTTCGATTTACATGTCGCTTCATCGTTCTGAGCGCAACACCCCGCGCTCCCCGCCCGTTCGCATGATAGGCGGGCGGGTTACGCGCCGGGGCGCTGACGCTGCTGCACCGATCTTGAGCGTGTCTCGAAAACTGGCGCAAAGGCGCAAAAGCGTCCCGCGAGGCGAGACATACATCCCCCAATCGCTGCGGTTGGCGCTTTCGCGCGAAGGGAAGGAGTTTGATCTGCCAGAGTTCTGGTGCGCTGTTCCTCTTCCCGAGCCGAATCCTCACGAGCGTTCGAGCGCCTGCTCAACGTGCGCTGTATACGGTTGCCCGCGGTAGAGTCCAATACCGCGCGCAATCGCGCGATCCTGTTCCACTGCCCGTTCAAGACCCTGGGCAGCAATCCGCAAGGCGAAGGGCAGCAGCGCATTGTTCAACGCATGCGCGGCGGTGCGCGCCACGGCGCTTGGAATGTTCGGCACCGCATAGTGCAGAACGCCGGACGCCAGGTACGTCGGGTTGCTGTGCGTCGTCGGGCGGCTCGTCTCAATGCATCCGCCCTCGTCGATTGCCACATCGATGATCACGCTGCGCGGCTTCATCGTTGCGACCATGGCGGCGCTCACCAGTTTGGGCGCTCGACCATGCGGAACCTTCACGGCGCCAATGACCACGTCGGCGAAGGGCAGCACGTGCGCCAGCGCGCTCTCGGTCGCCAGCCGGGTGGTGACGTGCCCGCGGCAGATCTGCTCCACAGCGCGCAACCGATCCATATCCTGGTCCAGCACCGTCGTCTGCACGCCCCAGGAGCTGAACCCGTAAGCTGCATTACCGCCGACCCGTCCAGCCCCCAGAATCACCACTTCCGCCGATGGGACGCCGGGAATTGGCGCCAGCAGGGTGCCGCGCCCGCCACTCGGCGTTTCCAGCAGATGCGCCGCCAGTTGCGGCATCAAACGACCGCCGATCTCGCTCATCGGCAACAGCACCGGCGCAATCCCGTCGTCGCGCCGGATCGCCTCGTAACTGAGCGTCGATGCGCCTGCCGCCGCCAGTGCGTCGATCACGCGGCGCGGCGTGACCGCCAGGTGCAAAAAGCCCGCCACGATCTGACCACGACGCACCATCGGCAACGCATGTTCCGGCACGCCATCGACGGTCAGCAGCAGATCGCCGCGCGCATAGATCTCCTCAGGACCGTAAGCGATATGCGCTCCTACGGCGCTGTAGGAAGCGTCGGTAAATCCTGCGCCTGCGCCTGCGCCGCTTTCGACAAACACCGTGTGCCCGGCGACAACCAGCGAATGCACTCCGGCTGGCGTCAGCGCGACCCGGTATTCGTCGGGGGCGTGGGCTCGCGGAATAGCAATATCCATATGCGCCTTCCTCTGCCAGCGTTCCTTCGCCTGGACCTCACCGCCATGCGGTGAGCATACCATGTGGTAGTATACTATCGCAGGGAAAGGTGAGTTACGCAATGTAACAATTTGCCAACCGGAGATCGTCATGAGCGCACCGCGAATGGTCAAATGCGTCAAACTTGGGCGTGAATTGCCCGGTCTGCCCCGCCCTCCCTATCCCGGCGAGCTGGGGAAACGCATTTATGAGAATGTATCGCAACAGGCGTGGAATATGTGGATGGATCAGGCGCTGCTGATCATCAACCACTACGGGCTGAGCATGATCGATCCCCGCGCCACTGAGTTGATGATGCAGCAGGCGGAACTTTTCTTCTTTGGCGGCAGCGACGCCAAACCGGAAGGCTGGACGCCGGAAGGGTCGTCTGAGGGATAAGCGCGCGGTATGCGCCGGACCATCACGATTCTGGCGAGCGGGACGCTGGGCGACGTGCGACCGCTGGCGGCGCTCGGCAGAGGATTGCGCGACGCTGGCTACGATATTGCGATTGCGACCCACGAACAGTTTGCGCCTCTGCTCTCTGCGCATGGTCTGGCGTTTCGCTGCATCGAAGGCAACCCCAGCGATCTGCTCCTCCACGATGATGCTGCACTGACCCTCGACAGCGGCGCGGCGCGCGGCGCCATCGCCACATTCCGCTACATCCGCCGGGCGCAGGAAGTTTACGCCCGTCTGCTCGACTCGGCGACCGCAGCGTGCGCTGGAAGCGCTGCGCTGATCGTGTCGCTGGCAGGATGTTGGGGGCAACTTATTGCGACCGCATTCGGCATCCCGTGCGTCTGGGCGCCGTTGCAGCCGATCACGCCAACGACCCGTTTTCCCTCGCCGTTGCTGCCGGTGACGTTGCGCCTGGGCGCGCGCGCCCGCCGTCTGAGTTACCTGGCTGTCGAAATGTCCACGTGGCTGCCGTGGCGAACCGTGTTGCAGCGCTGGCGGGCGCGCGCGCCCGGTCCGCGCCATGCGCCGCTCAACCCCTTCGCCCTGGCGCGAATGTCGAACGCGCTCTTCGTCTACGGCTTCAGCCCGCACGTCGTGCCGCCGCCCGATGACTGGTCCCCCCGCCATATCGTGACCGGCTACTGGTTCCTTGATGACCCGGCGGAACGTCTGGCGCTGGAGATCGAGGCGTTCCTGGCAGCCGGAGAGCCGCCGGTCGCCATCGGTTTTGGCAGCATGGGCGGGCGACGACCGCACGACGACGCGACGCTGGCGCTGGAAACGCTTCGTCTGGCGCAGCGCCGCGGCATTCTGTTCAGTTCGGCGGACGTCGCGCGCCTGGCAGTCGGTCGACGCAACGTTCTCGTTGTACCGCACGCCCCTCATCGCCTGCTCTTCCCCCGCGTCGCCGTCGCCATTCACCACGGCGGCGCCGGAACCACTGCCGCCAGCCTGCGCGCTGGCGTTCCCACCATCACGGTTCCGGTCGGCATCGATCAACCCTTCTGGGGCGCGCGCGTCGCCGCACTCGGCGCCGGACCGCCGCCATTGCCGCGTCGCCGTGCAACGCCGGACCGTCTGGTGCATGCCATCGCTGTAGCGACGGAGGAGCATATCAGGGTGCGCGCTACTGCGGTTGGGCGTTTGATCCGCGCTGAGGACGGCATCGCACGCGCCGTGGCAGCCATTGCGCGCGTGGTTGGATGAAGAGGCGAGTTAGAAAATGGCATCAGGATGCCAAAACGCTCCCCGCTCCCGCAGCGCAGGAGCGGGGCGGGGGGTGAGGGCAAAAACAGGCGACAGGATACGGAAAACACCCCTCGCACCTGAAAGCTCTACCCTTGAGAGCCGGCGCTCCTGGACGCTGCGGGCTGATGAAGGAAAATAGTTCGGCATTCCGGACGCTGCGGACAGAAGCCCTGGTTGCGATCGGAAAAGCCCCAAAGGGGCTTCAATATACCGAGTGAGGGCTTTAGCCCGCAGCCCAAAGGATGCGCGACCGGGTAACAGGCGCTCGGGCTGAAGCCCTCACTGAGTGCGTGGAAGCCCCTGCGGGGCTGGTCTGAGCCGCCCGTTGGCGGCGGGCGATTCCGTTTGGTTTAAAGCCCTCCCTACGCGGCGGGCTGATTAGTTCGGTAAAGCACGGTTTCCGATGATTCATCGGTCGCGTTCAGCGAAGCATCCGCCTCGTCCTGATGAGGTCACCCTTCACCGCCCTCAGAGCCGGAAAAAAGCCAGAAAACGTCCTTTACGGACCAATGATCCCGCTGCCCCACGATCACGCGCCCGGACGGCGCAGGTCCGCCGGATTCCTCATCCTCATCTATCGCTGGCAGCCGCCGCGTCTTTTCCTGACACATCATGTCCGCCCTTCGCGCACTCGTTGACAGGAGGAAAGGCGATCAACATTGAAGGTTAAGAGCGCCGCAACTGCCAGCAGTGCGCCAATCAGGTACGGCGCCGCTGTTCCCGCCTGATCAAAGCTCACCCCCGCTATCACCGGACCGGCGATCATTGTCAGATTAAGGAGCGCTGCCGTCCCTCCCATCAAGCGTCCCTGGTCAGCGGGCGACACCTGCAGCGACAGCAGACTGGTAAGCGCTGGGATCGCTAATCCGCTGCCAAACGCAATCAATCCCACTGAGGGATAGAGCATCCACGCCTCTGGCGCCAGACCAGTTGCGACCAGGGCGCCTGCCATCACGGCCATACCAACGTGCGCCAGCCATACATCTCCCAGCCAGCGCTGCATCAGCCCCAGCAGCAGCCCCTGGGTGGTCACCGCGCACACGCCCACGAATGCAAAGAATAGCGCATTCTCGAACATGCCCCAGCCGAAGCGCGCGGCGGTAAAGAGCGGAAAGTTGCTGTACAACCCGGAGAATGCCAGGTTCAGCAACACCACAACGACCAACGGGCGACGGATCGCCGCGATTCGTAGCAGGCTGATCAGGTTCGCCAGCGGGTTTGCAGCGCGCAGAAACGTGCTCAAACGTGCCGTGCTATCGGGAAGGAATGATCGGCGGCGTTCAGGTGGCAGCGACTCGGGAAGCATAGCGAGGGCAAACAGTGTGTTCGCAAGCGCCAGTGCAGAAGCGACCTGCGCCGGAACGCTCAGACCGAAAAGGCTCAGCACCCCGCCCAAAACCGGACCGATCATCAGCCCCAGACCAAACGCCGCACCGATCAGCCCCAGACCGCGCGCCCGACGATCCGGAGCGGTACTGTCGGCAATGTACGCCTGCGCAATGCTCAGATTGCCGCCGGTGACGCCATCGATAAGCAGCGCCAGCGCCAGCAGCGGCAGATTGTCGGCGACTGCCAGGAGCAGATACGCCAGCGAGGTTCCGCTCAGGCAGGCGATCAGCACCGGACGTCGCCCGAACCGATCCGACAGGCTTCCCAGCATTGGACCGACGAGAAATTGCGCCGCTGCATAGAGTCCGCTCAGAATGCCGACCAGCGTTGCGCCGGGAGCGGCGCGCTGCACGTAGAATGGCAAGAGCGGCACAATCATACCGTAGCCGACCAGATCAACAAAGACCGCCAGAAAAAGAATGGCAAGCGCGTTGCGTTTCACCAGTTAATACTCTGGTATCATGTCTATGTTTTGAGATTTCTTTCACAGCACCAGTATTCTCGTGCTATGACTATGAACATCGTCTTTCTCTCGCCGCACTTTCCGCCAAACTGGCATCTATTCTGCGTGCATCTGAGGCGACTGGGCGCGAACGTCCTCGGCGTCGCCGATGAACCATATGAAGCGTTGCATCCCGACCTGCGCGCGGCGCTGACCGAGTATTACCGCGTTTCGGACCTGCACGACTACGACGAGGTGCTGCGCGCCCTCGGCTATTTTACTCATCGCTACGGCAAAATTCAGCGGATCGACTCGCTGAACGAATACTGGCTGGAAACCGAGGCGCGGTTGCGCACCGACTTCAATATTGAAGGACCGAAAATTGCCGACTTGCCCGGCATCAAGCGCAAATCGGAGATGAAGCGTCTCTTCGCCCGCGCGCAGGTGGACGTGGCGCGCGGCATTCTGGTCAATTCCCCTGCGCAGGTTCGCGCGTTCGCCGCCGAGGTCGGCTATCCTGTCGTCGCCAAGCCTGACATCGGCGTCGGCGCCAATCAGACGTTCAAAATCACCAATGAGGCTGAACTTGACGCATTTCTGGCGCGCCGACCGGAAGGGTACCTGATCGAGGAGTATGTTCACGGCGTGATTCAAACCTTCGATGGACTGACGGATCGGAATGGCGAACCGGTCTTTTTCACCTCCATGCAGTACAGTAATGGCATTATGGAGATCGTCAATAACGACGATGACATTTACTATCTGACCGAGCGCGTTATTCCGCCCGATCTCGAGCAGGCAGGACGGCGCATTCTCAACATATTCGACGTGCGCGAACGCTTCTTTCACTTCGAGTTTTTCCGCACTCCCGAAGGACGACTGATGGCGCTCGAAGTGAATATGCGCCCGCCAGGCGGGATTACCATCGATATGTTCAATTATGCCAGCAACATCGACCTGTACTATGAGTGGGCGAATGTGCTGATCAATAATCGCTTCAGCGCTTCGCTGACGCGACCATATCATGTTTGCTACGCGGGACGCAAACCATTCCGTCCCTACGCCCTGACCCACGAGGACGTGCTGAGGCGCTTTGGCGATCGCATCATCCACCACCAGCCGATGCACCCGCTCTTTCACCGGGCGATGGGCGCGTATGCGTATCTAATCCGTTCGCCTGATCGTGAGGAAGTGATCGAGATTGCGCGGGAGATTCAGCGGTTGATACCGTAGCCTGATCTGTCCGTATCCGTCGTGATCCGTGCGTATTCGTGTTCCGTTAAGTGCTGCGCTCACGGCAGAGATCGGCGTCAATGGAAATGCTCGCCGGCAAGGCGCGTCATTTCTTCTCGATGTAGTGCACCCCTGCAAGATTGGCGAAATGAACGTCTTGAGTCCAGAGTTCAGCGTCAAAAGCGCGCGCCGTGGCAAGAATGACGCTATCTGCCATTGCCAGTTTGTGGGCGCGCGAGAGGAGCGCAGCGTTCAACGCGATGTCCTTCGTCAGGTCAACGATCAGACCGGCGGACATCCAGGCGATAGCTGCCAGTGCATCTTCTTCGCCGCGCTGTTCAGCGACCCGTTTATATACCTCGTACAGACAGATGGTCGGCACGATGAGGGCATCAGTCTTCTTAATCACTGGCGCGAAGAAGTTCGCATTTGGTCCGTTGCCGAAATATTCCAACCAGCCTGACGAGTCCACAACATTCAACGGAGTTCATCCTCCTCTTCTCGCTGAACATCGGTGTCAAGACCTTCGAGGAACCCTTGCGCTTCCTCGATAGGAGGCACAATCACCATGCGAATGCTTCGCTTGTACGGAATGAACACGACTTTCTGCCCTGGCTTCACTCCAAACTGTTTCCGCACTTCGAGCGGAATAACAACCTGATACTTGGTTGAGATTGTTGTGGCATACATTCTTACGCTCTCCTTATCGAACGATAGATGTAACACATTATATTCAGCGGGACTCTTCAGTGCAACATCAATGTTCGCATAACGCAGCGCTCTTGCGCAAACTGCCGTCCTCGGCTACACTACTGCGAGCATCTGTTCGATAGCAGGGTGCTGGCTATGATTCCCCGAACGCTCACGCTGCAAAACTTCATGTGCTACCGCGAAGGGGTGCCGCCGCTCGTGCTCGATGGCATTTCGATCGCGTGTCTGGCAGGCGAGAACGGCGCTGGCAAATCGGCGCTGCTCGACGCGATCACCTGGGCATTGTGGGGCGTGTCGCGCCTGAAGAGCGACGATGACCTGGTGGCGCTCGGCGCCACCGAGATGATGGTAGACCTGGAGTTTACCCTCGATGGGCAGGACTACCGCGTGATCCGCCGCCGCATCCGCGGTAAACGCGGCGGGCAGAGCCAGCTCGATTTCCAGGTGCGCGATGGGAACGGCTGGCGCTCACTCACCCCTGGCGGCATCCGCGAAACGCAGCAACTGATCATCCAGACGCTGCGCATGGATTATGAAATTTTTGCCAACTCGGCATACCTCCGCCAGGGTCACGCCGATGAGTTCACCCGCAAAGAACCGGCGAAACGCAAGCAGGTGCTGGCGGATATTCTGGGGCTGAGCGTGTATGAGGATCTGGAGAGCCGGGCGAAGGATCGTGCGCGCGCTATCGACGGACAGATCCGCGGGCTTGAAGGGCAGATCAGTGAACTGCGCCGCCAGGCGGAACGGTGCGACCTGTTGGCGGAAGCAGTGCGCACTGCTGAGCAGCAGGTTGCAGATGCGACGAAGCGCGTCGAAGCGGCGCGCCTGGCGCTTGAAGCGGCAAGCGCCAGAGTGCAGGAACTTGAAACGCTGCGCGCTATCCGCGATGAGCGCCAGGCGCAGACGCAGCAACGCCGCACTGAACGCGATGCGCAGGCGCAGTGGTTGGAACGACAGATGGAGACCCTCAAGCGCGCCGAGTCCTGGATTGCGCGCCGCGCCGAGATCGAGGCGGGCATCCGCGCCTTGCATGCCGCTCAAGCCAAACGCGATCGCCTTGCCGTGCTGCGCGACGAACACGACCGACTCCAGGCGCAACGCACGATGCTCGTGCAGGCGCTCGCCAGCGCCGAACATGCCCTCCGCGCCGATCTGCGCGTCGCCGAAACGCAGGTGCAAACTCTGCGCGAACGCGCCGCCCGCCGTCCCGGATTGGTCGCCGACCTGGAACGCCTGTCCGCCCGACTGTCGGATCAGTTGCCGGTGGCGGAAGCTCTATCCGCTGCGCGCACCCGCCGCGCCGACCTGACCAGCCGCCTGCGCCGGGTCAATGAGCTGTTGCGTCATCGCACCGTGCTTGAGGGCGACATCAAACTGAAGCACGACTCGCTGGTCGCCACCCGTGAAGAGCAGAAGCGCATCCTGCGCACCCTGGCGGATCAACTGAAGCACGAAGCGCGCTGGCGCACGGAACTGACTGCGGCGCTTGCAGAGCGCGATCAGCTTGAAGCCGCCGCCGCCCGGCTCGACATGCTGCGTGATGAAGAACGCGCCCTCGTTGAGCGGATCGGCGCAATGCGCGCCGAATGCGATGCCATTCAGCGGCAGGGCGAACAGATCAACGAAAAACTGCAACTGCTCGGTCCTGATGTGACCACATGCCCGCTCTGCAAGAGCGAACTCGGACACGACGGCATCGCCCACATCCAGGCGGAATACGAGCGTGAACGCCAGGCGCTGCGTCAGCGGTACGCCGCCGCGAAACGCGAAGCCGATCAGCTTGAAGCGCAGCTCAAACGCCTGCGCGCCGAGATTCGCGCTGTGGAGAAACAGGTTGCCACGCTGCCTGACCTTCAGGGACGCATTGCGCGCCTGGAAAACGACCTCGACAGGTGCGACGCGCTCCGCCAGCAGCAGATCGAGGCGCAGCGCCTGCACGACGATGTGGCGATGCGCCTGCTGAAGAACGACTATGAAATGGCGGCGCGGGAGGCGATCAAGCGCATCGACGCCGAGATCACGGCGCTTGGCGCAGTCGAGACGCTCGAACGCGAGATCGCCGCTATCGAACGGCAGATTGCCAGCCTCGAAGACCATGGTCGTGAACAGGCGGCGCTCCTTGCGCAGATCGAGGCGCTGCGCCGCGAGATCCGTCGGATCGATGACGAAGACCCCGCGTTGCACGAGCAGGAGCAGATTGTCGCGGAGTTGACCCGGCGCCTGGCGCACGACGACTTCGCCCACGATGAGCGCGCCGCGCTCGCCGCGCTCGACGAGGAGATCGCGGCGTTGGGGTATAGCCGCGAACGGTACGACCAGGCGCTGGCTGAGGTGCAGGCGCTGGCTCATTGGGAAGATGACCTGACACGCCTGCGGCGCGCTGAAGAATGGCTTGCCGATCACGCAGATGAAATCGCGCGCGCGGCGGAGCGCCTGCGGCAACTGGACGAACAGATCGCCGCTGACGAGGACGAGGTGCAGCGCCTCAACGAACGCCTGCGCGACCTGGCGCCCGCCGCGCGCGCGCGCGACGACGCCAGAGTCAGGCTCGACGACCTCAACCGCGAACTGCTGGCGCGCCAGCGCGACCTCGGCGAACGCCAGGCGGACCTGCGTCGCGCACAGGAGGCGGCACGCAGCCTCGCCGATCTGGAAACGCAGCGCCTGGCGCTCCTCGACCGCAAGAGCCTGTTCGATGAGCTGACCCTGGCATTCGGCAAAAAAGGCATTCAGGCGATGCTGATCGAAACCGCCCTTCCTGAACTGGAGCGTGAAGCCAACCGCCTGCTCAGCCAGATGACCGACAATCAAATGCATCTGACGTTCGAGACGCAGCGTGACACGAAGAAGGGTGATGTTGCCGAAACGCTGGAGATTAAGATCGCCGACGCCCTCGGCACGCGCGTCTACGACGCCTACAGCGGCGGCGAGGCGTTTCGCCTCGATTTCGCCATTCGGATCGCCCTCTCGAAGCTGTTGGCGCGGCGCGCCGGCGCTCGCCTCGAAACCCTGATCATCGATGAGGGGTTCGGTTCACAGGATGCGCGCGGGCGCGAACGTCTGGTTGAGGCGATTATCTCAGTCCAGCGCGACTTCCGCCGCGTGCTGGTCATTACCCACATTCAAGAATTGAAAGATATGTTTCCGGTGCAGATCGAAATCGTCAAGACGCCGAACGGCAGTATCTGGAATATCGTGTAGAGGCTGCTGCACTGAAGCCTGCCAGAGCAATGAGCCGCATCGACCTTCCCAATCTGCTGCCGGAATTCGTCCTTGCGCCGCCGCAGCCGTTCCTGATGGGCACGCCAGAACGCGAACTCAGCGCGCTGGCGAAAGCCTTTGGCGGCACGCGTGAGTCGTACCGCGAGGAGTCGCCGCAGCATACGCTGACCCTGCCGCCCTTCGCGATTGCGCGCACGCCGGTTACCAATGCCCTGTACGCAGCGTATGTCGCCGACGCGGGCGCCCGCCCGCCGCT
Source organism: Chloroflexota bacterium (assembly GCA_030550675.1). Classification (GTDB taxonomy): domain Bacteria; phylum Chloroflexota; class Chloroflexia; order Chloroflexales; family Roseiflexaceae; genus Roseiflexus. Next base: position 3,044 of record JAUQOW010000056.1, on the reverse strand, counting down.
GATCTGGCGCGGACCGACGCCTCCCGATGAACTGCGCGACTGCCCGGTGACCGACGTCAGTTGGGAGGAGGCGCAGCAGTTCTGCCGCTGGCTGAGCGAACTGACAGCGATACGGTATCGGTTGCCGACCGAGGCGGAATGGGAGTATGCTGCGCGCGGCTGTGACGGACGCCGCTTCCCGTGGGGCGACGACTGGGACCCGGCGCGCGCCAATACCCGTGACGGCGGCAGCGGCAGGATCACGCCAGTCGGGATGTATCCGTCCGGCGCCAGCCCGTTTGGTTGTCTCGACATGGCAGGTAATGTCTGGGAATGGACCGCATCGCTTGATGCGCCGTACCCCTACCGACCTGACGATGGACGTGAAGAACCCGCTGCTCCCGGCAGGCGCATCCTGCGCGGCGGCTCCTTCGCCAACCCGTGCGGCTTTGCGCGCTGCGCCTGTCGCTTCCGCCTTGCGCCGACGGTGCGGAATGAGTTCCTTGGTTTTCGTCTTGCACGTACCGTGAACTGATATGAAACGCTTAACTATCAATCAATGCCATCCTGCGCGCCGCAGATGCGGTCGGCAGAAACCTTGACCATCCCTCATAAGCGTGTTACAGTAAACTGATATCTATGACAGTGCGTCATATACGATGGCAACCGTCACATTGCAGCCCGGCAAAGAACGACCTGTGGTGCAACATCACCCATGGGTGTTTTCTGGAGCGATTGCGCGCATTCAGGGTCGGTTCCCTGAGCGCGGCGAGGTGGTCGATGTGCAATCCGCCAGCGGCGAGTGGCTGGCGCGCGGTTGCTGGAGCGATGGGTCGCAGATTCGTGTGCGCCTGTTCACATGGAATCCGCACGAGCCGGTTGATGACGCACTGATCCGGCGCCGCATTGAGCGCGCCATCGACGGTCGCCGCAGGCTCGGCATGATCGCCGCAGACGGCGCGTGCCGTCTGGTCTATGCCGAGTCGGACGGCGTCCCCGGTTTGATCGTCGATTATTATGCCGGGTTTCTGGCAGTGCAACTGCTGACTCAGGCGATGGCGCTGCGCAGCGCGGCGATCACCCGCATCCTGGCGGAGATGCTGGCGCCGCGCGGCATCTACGAGCGCAGCGATGTCGATGTCCGCGACAGGGAAGGTCTTCCGCCGGCGTCGGGCGTCCTCTGGGGCGAAACGCCGCCAGAACGCCTGAAGGTGCGATTGCCCGGCGATCTCTGGCATGTGGTCGATCTCTCCGCCGGGCAAAAAACCGGCGCCTATCTCGATCAGGCGTTCAACCGGTTGCGTGTTGCTGCGCACTGCGCAGGCGCAGAGATTCTGGACTGCTTTTGCTACACTGGCGGCTTTACGATTGCGGCGGCGCGCGCCGGCGCCCGCCGCGCCACAGCCGTCGATGCCAGCGAGACGGCGCTGAGCGCGCTGCACGACGGGTTGGCGCTCAACAATGTTACGATACCGGTCGAAACAGTCGCAGCGGATGTCTTCCAACTGTTGCGACGCTACCGCGAGGAGCAGCGCCGCTTCGACGTCATTGTGCTCGACCCCCCCAAATTCGCCCATACCCAGGCGCAGGTCGAGCGGGCAACCCGCGGCTACAAGGATATCAATCTGCTGGCGATGCAACTGTTGCGATCCGGCGGCGTTCTGGCGACGTTCTCCTGTTCCGGGTTGGTGTCGAGCGATCTGTTTCAGAAAGTGGTCTTCGGCGCGGCGCTTGATGCGCGCCGCGAGGTGCAGATTATCGAGCGGTTGACGCAAAGCCCTGATCACCCGGTGCTGCTCACATTTCCTGAAGGAGAATACCTGAAAGGTCTGATCTGTCGTGTCTGGTAGATCGCCATGAGTTACAATATTATCGAAGACGGTCATGTGTCCAGCCCGGCAGGATTTCGCGCCACCGGCGTCTCCTGCGGGTTGAAGGAAATTCGCGCGCGCGATCTGGCGATCGTCTATTCGCAGTTGCCCTGTCGCGTTGGGGCGCTCTTCACCACCAACCTGATCGTTGCCGCGCCAATCTTTTTCAATCAGGCGATCCTGGCGCGCAACCGCGATGCCATTCGCGCCGTCGTCATTAATGCCGGGCACGCCAACGCTGGCACGGGTCAACCCGGGCTTGCGACAGTCGTGGAGTGCGCCAAAATCGCCGCCGATGAACTCGAGATACCGCGCGACAGCGTCCTGATGCTTTCGACCGGTCAGATCGGCGTGGCGCCGCCGCTCGACCGGATGCGGGAAGGGATCCGGCGCGCCGCCTCCGAACTCGATAGCAATGGCGGACGACGCGCTGCGCTGGCTATTCTGACCAGCGATACGCGCCCGAAAGAACGCGCATTTCGCGTGTCGCTGCGCGAAGGGCGAACGGTCACGCTGGCGGGCATGGCGAAAGGCGTGCGGATGGTCAGCCCGCACCTCGCCACGCTCCTCTGCGTGATTACGACCGATGCGCCGATTGAATCGCGGTTGCTGATGCGCGCGCTGGACCAGAGCGTGAGCCGATCGTTCGGAAGATTGCACATCGATGGCGACATGAGTCCCAATGACGCCATCCTGGTGCTGGCAAACGGCGCCGCTGGCGGACCGCCGATCGTCGATGGATCGCGTGAGCTTGGCGCCTGGCAGCAAGCGCTCGATGCGCTATGCCACGACCTGGCGCAGCAGGTGTTGCGCGACGCGGCATCGGGCGGAAAGCATATTCTGATCACCGTGCGCGGCGCATCTACCGACGCTGCCGCCGCTCAGGTGGCGCGCGCCGTAGCGCGGTCCACGGCGGTGCGCCATATGTGTGCGCGCAACCTGTCCGATTGGGGCGGGATGCTCGTCGCCGTCGGCGCCAGCGGGGTGGATTTACGTCCCGATCTGCTCGAATTACGTATTGGTCCTGTGACGGTGATGGACGATGGGGTGGCGAAGCGTTTCGATCCGTCCGCACTGGTTCAGGCGCTGTCTGGACCGGAGGTTGAGTTGGTGATTGACCTGCACACAGGCGCCGGTACGGCTACCGTATGGACCTGCACGACCGGCGCGGAGCCATAACGCATGAAATTGCCG
>JAUQOW010000055.1:21025-23561 GCA_030550675.1 Chloroflexota bacterium | reverse complement strand
GCTCCAGCCGCGCGAGCCGTTCGCTCTGATACGCTTCCTGGTTGATGCGCCGCTCGCGCCAGCGGGCAAAGTCGCGCCGCCAGCGCATGTGGGTAAGCCAGGGATCGATGGCGCGTTCGAGGTCTGACTCAGCGACAGGCGCCGACATAATCACTTTCCTTCCAACGGTTCAGGGTGGTCGACGTCCATATGAAACGCAACAATGCTGATCATCCGGTTACTCTGCGGATCGGGCGCGGCTGGCGCACGCAGCGTGAAAGGATTGATCCCCCTTTCTACCGGCAGAAGCATCGTATACGTGCGAGGCGCTGGCGACACGTCCCATGACCCAAGACGGCGACCGTCGCGCCAGACCTCGATGCGGCGCGTTGTCTGGTATGCTGCAAGCTTGAACGATACCCGTGCGGGAAATGGTGTCGAGTGTGGGTTGGCGACAATGATCTGGCTCTCCGCGTCCGCCCAGCGGTAGAGCGTCATTTCGGCGTTCCTCTCAATCGCATGCCAGCCTTTTCCAGGATATATAAAAGATTGGCAGGCATCGGGGAACAAAGGCAATTCATACCAGCGATACTGCGCATCTGCATACGCTGGCATAACCGGGCGCCCCGTGAGACGGGTGAGCGTCTGTTCCAGGTTGGTTTGCTCGCGTTGTGTCGTCAGGTCGGTGCGTATCACGGCATGGCGTACTGGCGCAAAGCATTGCATCGCCATCAAGTCGGACTGACGCAGCGGCGCAATGTCGTCGTCCGGCAGCGCCTGCATCGAACCAATTGCGTGCAGCAGCGGGATGCTGAACGACTCATACACTGGGCGCCGGGCGATATATCCGCCAATGATGGGTTGCTGATGCACCATCTGATTGCGTAGCGTCCGACTGGTTTCGAGCACATCCAGCGGCAGATCGGCGACTGCGCCGGGACGCATCGCAATCTGTTCATACACTGCCGGACGTTCCAGCGGCAGAAACACGCGCCCAGGCGGCAACCAGAGTTCAAAAGCCGCCAGCACAGCTGCCACGACAACCGGTGCCGCACGCCAGTCAGACGGCAGGCGCTGGCGAAGCGCATCCAGTCCCAGCGCCGCCAGCACGCTCAGGATTGCCAGCACCGGCGCTATAAACAGCGCCGGTTTGCGCGCCGCGCCAAACAGCGGGAGCCGGTCGAGCCAGGCATAAGGCATCGGAATGCCGCTGTCGCGCCCCAGCACCCACAGCGTCGGTCCCAACGCCAGCACCCACAGACAGACGCCGACAATGAGCAGATGCAGGGCGCGTCGCCAGGACGACCAGACCCCGATGATCGCCAGCGCCGCCAGCGTCCATCCGGCCGCTACGTACCATCCGCTTGGCGCGAATGGTTCGGCAATCGGGCGCAGCATCCGCTCGACCTGCGCCCCCCACAGCGGATGATAAACGCTCGGGAAGAAGAGACCAAACAGGTCTGCCGACGAGTAGCGCACATACGCTTCCCATATCTCACTACGCGGTCCGCCAGCCAGTGGAATGGACCTCCAGTTCGCAATTATGCCTGCTATCAACGGCGCGAGGACCAGCAATGCGCCTGCGGCGAAGAGCGCATAACGCCGCGCCAGCGCCCGCCGCTCTTGCGCCAGCGCAATCTGCGTGAGCATCCACACGATGGTCAGCGCACCGCACACCGCAGCCCAGTACCAGTCCGAGAGCACGACCAGCGCCGCTATTCCTGCGGCATACCCGATGCGCCAGCGCCCGCCGCGCTTGTCCAGCAGCGTCAGGGCGTGCATATAAAGCGGTATCCACTGCATGCTGAACAGGTTGACGTGGCTATTCTGCAACTGCCCCAGATGGAACGGTCCCAGCGTGATCAGCGCGCCGCACAGCAGCGGACCCCACAACCCGCCCGCATACCGGCGCGCCAGCAGAAAGACGCCGAAGCCGGTGAGCGCAAACCCCAGCACGATGACCGTGTTGAAGGCGGCGACCGGTCCCGCCAGCAGATAGACCGGCAGGGCGATGACCGCGTTCGGCGCGCTGAGCGTCTGCACATACAACTGCACGCCGTCGGGATAGAACAGCAGGTTGGTCCAGAACGGATTGCGACCGTGCAGGAGCGCCTCGCTCACCCACCAGAGGTGCCACAAGTGCAATCCGGCTTCTTCATCGCCGACAAAGCCAAACCGCCCGGGCGCATGGCCGATGCCGCCGAACAGTTCGGTGTTGAAGCGCAGCGCCAGGGGCCAGGTGACGAGCAGCGCCAGCGCCAGGTAGCAGGCGAGCGCCAGCGCACCCTCCGCGACGGCGCGTTGCTGCGCGTCGCGGAGAGACCGAACCGAAGGCAAGCGTATCGACCGCATCATCGGATCACCTGCGTTCCACTGCGACATAATCGGCAATTCGCCATTGTAGCGCTCTCACGCTCAACTCGCGCGGGGAATATCGGTCGTAGCCAGTGGGAGCGCGTAGTTGCAGGCGGGTGTACCCCGGCGCAATGGTCATCCCAAGACGATAGGTGCGCCGCGCCGGTTGCACCTCCCAGCGCGCCAGCAGGCGCCGACCGTT
>JAUQOW010000055.1:0-21015 GCA_030550675.1 Chloroflexota bacterium | reverse complement strand
ACTCCGCCGGTCGCGTGGTTTCGTAAGCATCCAGCGTCAATGCCAGGGTCACATGGATAGGCGTATCATACGGGTTGACCAGCCATATCCGGTTATCGGCGCTGCCCCAGCGATAGGTTTCAGATTCATTTCGTTCAACAGGATGCCAGCCTTTGCCCAGAGAGACCCAGGGTCGGGAACGATCAGGTTGTGCTGGTACGGGTCTTGGAGGGATGTTTCTGTGAACACATCGCAGCACCATCCCCAGTTGACCCGGCGACGTAATCCTCGTACAGGCAATTTCCGGATGCCGCTCCTCAAGAATCTGTCGTGCGTCTGGTTTGTTGGTAAAGATATAGATTGTCTTCCCGGTTTGCAACCAATCTTTTTGCAGATAAAGTTCCTGACTCTTGTACCATTTATTGATCGTCTTTCCGTAAATCTCCGCCCAGTACAGCATGTATCGTGGCATCGCAACTTTATCGACCCAGTTTTCGCTGACAAAAATAGAACCCTCCTCGTACTGAGCGATAAATTCTTTCATTAATAACGAAGGCGTATAATACCGCTGATAGTAATTGATCAGAATATCATGTGAATGACCTCCGTTTTCTATATTCGAACGGAGAACTCTATCTCTTTCAGAAATAGTGTAAAAAAATGAAGCGAATGTTGAGATAAGGATAACGATCACAGTTAAAACCAGAACCCGATCTGGCAAGATCCTTGCCGCTCTCGAAAGTGCAATGCCGAAGAAAATGGCGAAGGGTATGACTAAAACCACAAATGTGCGATCATATGGAGAGTCTCCGCGAAGAGCGCTTAGAATAAAAGGAACGAACAACATGGTTGGTAACAATAACACCCGGACTATAAATGATGTATCATTTGAATCTTTCATCTCCTTAGCGAGGATAAGAATGCCGAAGAAAGCAGGAATGAGTAAGATCCATCGCCCAGATAAAAAATGGATGAACACCTGCGGAGCCAGGACTGAGAGAGTATGTACGTTCAGAGCTCCGGTTGTCTCCACGTATCTGTTCAGTATCACGTTTGGAAACACAGGAATATACAAAAGTGCCGCTAATGCACATCCAATAACCATTAGAACGACAAGAATTATACTTTGATCGGAGAGTGTGTCATTTAAGAATTTGTATTTGTTGTCAAGGAGATGAAATAACCAGACACCTGACCAGTAGAGTATCATTGATAAAACGACGTATATATTCGATGGTATAGTGTAAAGCAAAAGACTTATCCCTAGAGCGACTATAATTCCATTTCTCCAGGAAAACGATCTATGAAAACGAAAACTATGATAGAGTATCATGCATAAAAGCATGATGCTCAAACTATATCCCCGAACCTGAACGGCAAAGTTCAAGAAGGGTAATGTTGTCCAGAGAACGCCAACTACGGCAATTCCATCAATTCTGCCAAAGAAGTCTTTTCCTATTAGATACGCATAAATTGAGGTTATAACTGCATAAATCAGCATTAACACTCGTATCTTCCATGGGTTTTCGAGCAGTGATACATCATCCAATCCGAGGCTGTAGACGTAAATATGGTTGAGTAAGTTGGCGAAAATGTGGTTATTTGGTCTGTGATAATCAGTTACTATCGTCTTGAGAGGAACAAAAACGAAGAAGTCGAGAGAGTACATCTCATCCCACCAGAAATCGAGATTTAGATAGGAAACCAGCAGATAGATTACGGAAGGAGCGGCAATAGCACAGGATGCCAGCACCAGAGTTATCTCTAGAGCAAACAATCTTCTTGCCTTTTGAGATATGGTTTTGCTTATGGAGTACAACATATCCGTCATCAGGAAACAATATCAGGAACTAAGGCATAGCACACGCCTCATGCACTGCCACGATCTCGACAATAGTGCGGCGCCGAGAAGGCAAGCTGAAAAAAGCGCATTGATTCGGATCATCAGATTACTTGCGTTCCACTGCGACATAATCGGCAATTCGCCATTGTAGCGCTCTCACGCTCAACTCGCGCGGGGAATATCGGTCGTAGCCAGTGGGAGCGCGTAGTTGCAGGCGGGTGTACCCTGGCGCAATGGTCATCCCAAGACGATAGGTGCGCCGCGCCGGTTGCACCTCCCAGCGCGCCAGCAGGCGCCGACCGTTCCACAACTCCGCCGGTCGCGTGGTTTCGTAAGCATCCAGCGTCAATGCCAGGGTCGCGTGGATAGGCGTATCATACGGGTTGACCAGCCATATCCGATTGTTGGCGCTGCCCCAGCGAAAAGTTTCAGATTCATTTCGTTCGACAGGATGCCAGCCTTTGCCCAGTGATATTCTGGGTTGAGAGCTTTCAGTCCACATCGGCGCCGGTCGCGCAACGCGATCCCTATGATCACATCGCAGCACCATTCCCAGTTGACCCGGCGAGGTAATGCGTGTACAGGCAATCTCTGGATGCCGCTGCTCAAGAAACTGCTGTGCGTCTGGCTTGTTCGTGTAGTAGTATATGATTTTACCGTCATTTAGCCATTGTTCGCGCAAATAAGATGTAAAATACTGTTCATTGACGATCTTTCCGTATCGCTCAGCCCAATACGAGATATAGTGCGACATTGCAACCTCGTCGAGCCAACTTCCTATCACAATAATTGAATCATCGTCGTATTGAGCCATAAACTCCTGTGCCAGCTTTGAAGGCGTGAAGTACTGCTGGTAGTAATTAGCCAGATTATTTTGCGAAAATCTTCCGGTACTCAGGTCTGATCGCAGAATTCTATCTCTCTCTGCAATGGTGTCAGCAAATGCAAGCCAGGCTGAACTGATGACAACTATCACGGCAAAGATCAATACATAGCCGGAAAGCGACCGAAACGCTATCACCAGTGTGACGCCAAGAAGAATGGCAAACGGAATAACCAGCGGAACGAATGTGCGATCATAGGGGAAATCACCGCGAACTGCGCTCAGGACAAAAGGCGCTATCAGCAAGGTCAACATCAGCAGCAATCGATGTGTGATCAACCGTGCGCCTTGTGATCTCCGCGCCTCTCGAATGAGGACAATCATGCCGAACAGCGCCGGTATGAGCAAGATCCATCGACCGGAAAGGAAATGGGTAAGCACTCGCGGCATCAGGACTGATAGCGTCTGCACATTCAGAAAGCCGGATGTCCTGACATATCCATTATCCAGAACGTCAGAAAGAACAGGCATGTAGCAGAGCGCAGCGATAGCGCATCCTATAGCGTTTAAAACGATAAGGATGGCGCCCGGATGTTGTAGCGCGTAGCCTGGTTCTTTCCGTTTGCTCTTGATCCAACTCACGATTGTGTTGCTGAGCCAGAACAGCGTTATTGACAAAACAATATACCCATTGGAGGGAATGGTATACAGGATAAGAGCAACGCCGATGATAACCATTATGCCATGCTTCCATGCTGGCTTCTCATAGAAACGCAGGCTATGGTAGATGACCACGCACAGCAGCGTGATGCTCAGCCCATATCCTCGAATCTGCACTGCATAATTCAAGAAAGGCAGCGTCGTTCCAAGAACACCGACTATTGCTATGCCTTCAATCGAGCCGAATATGTTTCGTCCAATCAAATAGCCATACACAAGAGCGACCACTGTGTACAGAAGCATCAGTGCTCGTATTTTCCAGGGACTTTCGAGCAATGTGATATCATCCAATCCCAGACTGTAGATATAGATATGGTTGAGGAGATTGGCAAAAATATGGTTGTTCGGTTCGTGATAATCGGTGACTATTGTCTGAAAAGGGACAAACACAAAGAAATCGAGCGAATACAGTTCATCATACCAGAAATCGAGGTTGAGATACGCTGCTACGAGGTAGATCATCGCTGGCGCGACGACAACACAGGCTGCCAGCGCCGGAGCGATCACCGACACGAGTGACGTTCCCGTCTTTTGCACTACGGTTTTGCCGGAGACAGACAACATATCAATTACTGAGAGCGGCGCCAGGATCACGGGAGTGCGCGTATTTCTTGCACCGCCACGCCAACGTACCACGGCGCCTCTTCCAGATTGAGCAGACCCGTTTCGCTGACGATGCGCACCGTCAGTTCAGGATCCGACTCGCATCCGCGAATGCCGGAGAGCGCCAGCCGCACCTCCTGCGCTTCGCCAGTCATGATCGCGCGTTCCCGAATGCCCCGGTCGTCAATGCTGATATCTACTGCACGCCCAGTCGGTCCGTGCAACCGTACGACCAGCGCGCCGCAGCCGCCGCGCACCCGCATCCGCCCTTCGCCCAACGTCCAGCGCCCGACCACACGATCAGGCGTGGCGGGAGCAAACCCGGCATACAGCCCCAGCGCCATGGGATCGCCGGGGATGACGCGATCCGGCACAGAACCGCGCCGCACGTTCCATGCCCATTCCAGCAGATCATTGCCTGAGCGCCAGTAATCGTCGATGGCTGCCAGTCCTGCCACCGCCTCGTCGGGCATCCCCAGGGATGCACCGATGATAGTGCGCATTGCCTGTGCATACAGGCTGCGGCGTTCCATCTCCGCCGCGCGACGGTACAGATCAAGCGCCGCACGCTCATTGCCCTGCGCCAGCCGCAGATCGGCGAGATCGATCACGCGCAGCGGGTTCTCCGGGTTGGCGTCGTGCGCCAGGGTTAGCAGCGTTTCAGCCTGTTGGAGATCACCTGCTTCGAGTGCGGCTCTCCCTGGCATAGCATACCACATACCCGCACTCCAGGGGATGTACCGTGTGCTGACAATCAGCGCCAGGAACACAGCGACTCCACCCACTGCCGCATATATGCACCGGTCGCGCAACAACTGACGGGTGTGCCGCCATACTGCAGGCAACTGAACCAGCGCATACGCGGCAAATGGCAGGAGTGTCGCCACAATTGGCAGGCGCAGCCGCGGGTGTCCGATGGTCACTGCCGCCAGCAGAGTCGCCAACCCCACCCAGAGGAGCGTCGGAACAGCGCGGGCAGGGTGCGGTGCGAAACAGACTCCGCCGATTGCCAGGATCATAAGCGCTGCATACTGCATATCCGCCAGCAATGTGATGGGCAGGGAATATTCGCCCGCATTCTGCACCAACGGCGCGCCGCGCGGATCGATCGAAATGACGTCTCCGACAGCATAACTGCGCGTTTGCAGCGCATAGAGCGATGCGATTTTGAAACGCATGCGCGTCAGAAAGCGCGCCGGATCATGACGGATATTCTCCCATGCCATCTGAAGCGCAAGGGATTGTCGGTCGGCAAGGTTGGGGACGGCAGCCAGTCGCGCCTCGCCAGCCGTCTGTTCAGGGTCGTCGCGCACTGTGCCGTACCACATGCTGATGCCGCCGTTCGTGTCGCTCAGGATCACGCGCCCATGCACCAGATAATTCCGCGCCGCCCATGGTCCGATGACCAGCATCGCTCCCATGAGCAGGAAAATCGCCAGCCGGTATTGCCGCGCTCCAGGACTCCTCCTGTGCCATGTTTGCCAGGCTACCCACACCGCTGCCAGCGGAATCAGGTACAGTCCCACGGCGCGGGTCAACGCCGCCAGCGCCAGCGTCACGCCAGCCCAGAACGCCGCCCGACCGCTCCCGCGAGTCTGCACGCGGTCGAGCAATGCCAGACCAGCAACCAGCAGCGTGACAAACAGCGCTTCGGCATAGAGCGAACTGGCATACGACGCCAGCGGTATGAACAATGCTGCCAGGAGCGCTGTCACTAGCCCCGTCGTTCGTCCAAAAAGCTGTTTGCCAAAAGCGTAGAATGCCAGCGTCCCGACGCTCAGCACGCATGCCTGAAGCAGCAGCGCTCCGGCGACATTCATTCCCGCCAGCGGCAACAGCAACGCCAGGAACGCCGGATAAACCGGCGGACGCAGCCATTTGCCGGTATCGTGGTACCCGCCATGCAGGATATAGACGGCGGCGCGATAGTACTCTTCCGGGTCGCCAGGCGGCACAGCGCCGGAACGCGCCTGAACCTGCCAGAGCCACAGGCGCGCCGCCAGCGCCAGTGCAACAATGGCAGCCAGCAGCAGCAGATCAACGGTCATCACGGACCGCGCGCTGCGCAACGTGCGTTGAGCCTGCATGAATGTACGGTCTACGGCGCCCGCCGCACCTGGCGCAGCACCAGCAGGTCCTGTTCTTCAGCGATAACCTGCCAGCGCCCCGACTCGCGCAGTTGCCGAACGAAATCGCGGTGGCGTTCGGTGCGCAGCGCTGCGGCGCGGGTGTCGATGAACAGATACTCAGCGCGTTCGAGCGGCGGGAACGACTCATCCGGCGGCACGTAGTAGATGAAGCGGCGCGGCATCATGCGCGGCGCCAGGAACGACGTCACGCCCAACGGTGCATCGGGCGGAATCAGCGTCGCCAGGCGCTCCATCGCCGCCAGGCGCTCCGGCGACTCGCGGTAGAGCACGGTCGTCACAACCGGGTTGCGATATGCCAGATTGGTGACGGCTGCGATGCCAATGGCGCACATCATCAGCATTATCGCCCGCCGAAACGACCCCGCCCGGAGTTCCTGAACGCCGGAGGGTTTGTCAGACAGGCTTGCGGAGAGGCGCAAAGACGCAAAGAGAGATTGTTGTGATTGCCGCTCCTTGCGCCTTTGCGTCTTCGCATCCGTCCTTTCGTCATATGCTGCATCAGCGCCCGCACCGTGCGCGGGCGACTGTTCGCTGCGCGCCTGCCACCACGACCACAACCGTGCAGCGCCAATAATGGCCGCCAGGATCAGACCAGGGATCACAAGCGCCTGGTACTGCTCGCGCACGGTAATCTGAAACGGACGCAGCGAGAGAAGGTTCATCGCCAGCGGCGGCGCCGCCAGGATTGCAACATCGGGCGCGAGCAGCGGAAGCAACGCCAGCGGGAGCAGCATCAGCGCCAGGTAAACTACCTTTTCTGGCGTGAACATCAAACGCAGCACATCGAGCGGTCGGCTGACGATTGTCCAGAGAATGGCGCCGGCGCTGTCGCCGAGGTGAGAGTAGTACGCCAATTGCGGGCTTTTGCCGGGCCAGACCTCGGTGTAATCGCCTTCCGTCACCGAGCCGATCTCTCCCTCGCGCGCCTGATAGTCGGGCAAGTAGAACGACGGCACAATCACGCTCGTTGAAAGGTAGAACCATGCCAGCCCCATAACAAGCGGAGGCAGCGCCCAGCGCCAGCCGACGCGCCACAGCGCCGCCAGAATCCCGAATGCCGCCACCACCAGCGACACATCAGTGCGCGTTGTCAACGCCAGCGCCAGCAACCCCAGGTACGCGCCCCAATTCCGGGCGCTCGCATGCCGCAACGTCGCGCGTTGCAGGAAGAAGAAGGCGCCGAGCAACGCCGGGATCGCCAACGTGCGCGGCTGCCAGGGCGCGCTCATCGTCACAAACCAGAGCGACGGATAGAGCAGATACACGAGCGCCCATCCAAGACCCGCGAGGCGTGAACCGTCGAAGCGATCACGGGCGATGCTATAGACCGGCAGTGCGCCAAGCGCCATGAAGAGCGCCTGGAAGAAATTGAGCGTCAGCGCCGACGGAAACAGCGCATAGAACGGAACGATCAGCAGGATCGCCGGAATGAAATCCATTCCCCACAAGTGATTGGTATGGCGGTAGTGCGAAATCTCAAGAAAGCGCCCCTGGGTCGTATTCCAGATTGACTGCTGGTAATCGATCTGGTCGTACCCCTGCGCCCAGTTGAGATACTTGAATGTCAGTCCAAAGAACAGGATCGCAACATACAGCGTCACAAGCGCCGCCAGCGCCAGACCTGCCCGACGTTCAATCGCCGCAAGAATCTGCACGATGCCTGCGCGAGACTGTTCACGTTGTGATGCCAGCGCCTGAGTCATAACGCTGAATACGCCGTCTCCTGTCCCTCACACCACTGGCGACCGCATAATCCGCATGACCCACAGATCGAGCGCCGTCGCCAGCGTGAACGCATAGATGGTAACAACCAGAATTTTGCCCCACCAACCGCGCTGCCAGAACCGTTCAGCATAGACCCCCCAGCAGAGACAGATGGCTGGCACGATGTAGAACAACTGCTTGTCCACCATCGAGACGCGATACCCGACGAGCATGAACAACGTCCCCACCGAGAACCACGCTGCCAGCATCACCCACAGCAGCGGACGTTTCCGCAGCGCAACAAAGCCCGGAACAACGAACATGAGCGGAATCAGCAACCCATAGTAGAGAAAGCCATCCGGACGCATGTCGTACCGCAGATGCCGCCAGAACGAGAGCATATATTCACTGAATGGCGGTCGCTCCACTCCGACGCTCTGCGGACCGACTGTCGCCAGACTCAGCACATAGGGAACCGTGCGCTCCAGAATCGGCGGGATATACTGCCCATAGTAAATGAGCGTCGCCGCCAGCAGCGCCACTCCAAGCGACAGCGCAATCGGTCGTAGCGGTTTGCGGTCAATGTTTACCGGCGCAATCAGCGCCAGTCCAAGAAAGAAGACAACGAAGACTACGTGGAAAACCGCCATGACCGTGTAGAACAGCAACGTGATGACAGTCAGCACAGTGAGAAGGATAAACGGACCGCGTTCGTGGAGGCGCGGGTAAAGCGCAATCATAATCGTTGACGTGACAAGCGTCCACCACATGCCCGACGTGGTCGGGATATTTCCCCACGAATGGAGCAGGAACGTCACTGGCGTGACCGCATAGATCAGGGAAGCGAAGAGGGTCACGCGATTGCGCAACCCTGCTTTGCGCGCCAGGAGCGCAATCAGGAAGACGCGACTGTTGTCGAGCAGGGCGCTGAAGAGATTCGCGCTGGTCTCAAGGGACCAGGGAAACAGCGCGAAGAGCGTCGAAAAGAGATGGAAAAACGGCGAATAAGGGATCACCGGACGGTTCGGACCCCACTCGTTGATCGGCATCACCGATTCCGAGAACGCACCAGGGAGATACATCTCCGCCCAGTGCCCATCAAGAATCCAGCGCACCCGATCCATATGCCAGCCAACATCAATGGCGCGCATATAGGGAAAGAGCAGCCCGCCGCCCTTTAACCAGAGACCAACAAGAAAGGTGACGAGCAACGCATAACGCAGACCAGGATCAAGCGGCGCGTCAAGTTTGCGGAACATCCACGCCGTGCCGCGATCAACCAGCGGCGTCAACGCCAGAGTAAAGAGCATGAACCATGCCAGCGGTCCAAGGAAGAGTCCCGTCGGATATCGATACACAGCCAGCGCCCACGCGCCCAGGATCGACACTATCACAACAGCGCCACACGCTCCCCATGCCGGAACGCGCGATAAGCGCAGCGCGCCATACGCACACAAAACCACCGTCAGAGCAGGCACAAGCGCACTCCACGGCGGCAGCGCAACCGAAGGCGCACCGATCAGCGGCGTCACTGCCACGCGCCCCAGCGACACTCCCAGCGGACGCGGATCACGGTACGGGTTGGCAGTAATTTCCAGAGTCAGGTTGCCGTTATCGAGTGTGCGCGCTGGTGCAATCAGCAGATACCGTCGCATACCCGGCAACTCTGGCAGGGTGGCGATCAACTCGCCATTGGCAAAAACGCGCGCATTGACGGGACCGCCGTCCGGGTGGGCGACGAGCGCCTGCAACTCCACCCGCCAGTCGCCGTTGCCCAACGCCGGAAATGTAATTGCAGCGCGCTCGCTTGTCCATCGGTACGTCTGCGCTCTGGCGACCTCGGCGCCAACCAGGCTCACCGGGGGCGTCTCAAGGATGCGGTCCGGGATTGCCTCGACACGCAGACGCACACCGCCAGAGAGGTCGATGTCCTCCGGGATCAACACGCGGAAATAACGACTGCCGCCGCGATCATCGAGCGTATTGATCCGTCGATCGTTCGCATACACAGCGATCAGACGGCGGGGATGCAGCGCATCAGGCTGCCAATCGTCCATGATGAGCGTCGCCATGTATACATCATCACGGAACGGATCGTTAATAACGACCTCTCTTGCGCCAGGCGCCGCCATCACCTGAACACCCGTCGTCTGCGCCGTGAACTCGCGGGCATGCATGCCGCGAATGTAGGGATAGTCGAAACGCGCGCCAACGTCGATGGTGACGAACGGTTGAGCGGCATACGCAACCATCAGTGCAACAAAGGCGCTGATTGCCGTCAGGAGCAATGGCAGACCAGGCTGCCAGCGACGCAGGTTGATACGCGCGCCAGACCAGGCAATTGGCGCGCGTGTTGCTTTTGGAGCGGCCAAACCCACCACCCTCGTATGGCAAGATAAAATCCGCCGCATTATAGCATACGCAAAACCGGGGTATACTTTGATTGAGCTCTGGATCGGGCAGGCACAGGGGCCTGCCCCTACACCTGGTTCGCCCATGGAACTTGTCTGGCACTCATCATTTGCATCGCTCACCGGTTACAGCGGGTCATCACTCGCATTCGTCCTGGGTCTTGATGCGCGCGGCGTGGCTGTTCGCCCCTTGTACCTGTACGGCGCCGACCGCGACGAGCACGTGATGACGGGAGGCATCCACCCGCGCATCGCCGAGTTGCAGCGAGCGCCGGTGCGTCTTGATGCGCCGCAAGTCGTGTATGCGCCAGGAGATCGCTTCTCAAAAAACAGCGGGCGCTATCGCATCGGCTTCACCATGCTCGAATTTGATCGTCTGCCGCAGGAATGGGTGCAGCAGGCCAACCAGATGGATGAAGTCTGGACGCCGACTGCGTGGGGCGCCAGCGTTTTTGCGGCAAGCGGCGTTACCCGACCCATCTATGTTGTGCCGCTCGGTGTAGATCGGGACACGTTCGCGCCAGGAGCGCCGCGCACCCATCTGACTGATCGCACCGTGTTTCTCTCAGTCTTTGAATGGAGTTTGCGCAAGGGATGGGATATTTTGCTGCGCGCCTATCGCGCCGCTTTCCATGCCGATGACCCGGTTGTGCTGGTATTGAAGATCGACTGTCGCGCTCCTGTCAACAATCCGGCGCGTGAACTGGCGGCGCTGCTGCCAGCGCCGTCGCCGCCGGTCGTCCTTCTCTACAACCGCTCGCTCAATGCGCGGCGCATGGCGGAACTCTATCGCAGCGCCGACTGCTTCGTGCTGCCGACGCGCGGTGAAGGGTGGGGCATGCCAATCCTTGAAGCGATGGCGTGCGGCATTCCTGCAATTGCCACCGACTGGAGCGGTCCGACGACCTTTCTCAACCACAACAACGGATACCCGCTCCCCATTCGCGGTCTGGCGCCCGCCGATGCTGGCGGCGCTTACGGTGTCGGTGCGCAGTGGGCGGAGCCGGACGCCGATGCGCTGGTGGACCTGCTGCGTCGTGTTGTGCAGAACCCCGACGAGCGCCGCCGCAAAGGGCTGCGCGCTGCCAATGACGCCAGTCGCTGGACGTGGGATCGCGCAGTGGACATTGTGTATCGCCGGCTACGAATGTTGCATGTGGAAGGCTGAATGGGCGAAGGTTGAAGGTGAAGGCAGCGTCGGACGAGGAAAACGCGCTTTGTATCCTATCTCTCCGCCTGTATGCCTGGGCGCTGCGGGCTGATGGCCTGGCTGAGATCGTACAAGCCCCCGTTGGGGCTTCCATAGACTGAGCGAGGGCTTTAACCCGCTGCTCACAGGAAGGTGCGACCCGGCGGCGCAGGTTTACCGGATGTAACCCTGGCTGAGATCGTGCAAGCCCCCGTTGGGGCTTCAATGGACTGAGCGAGGGCTGTAGCCCGCTGCTCACAGGAAGGTGCGACCCGGCGACGCAGGTTTGCCGGATGTAACCCCGGCTGAGATCGTGCAAGCCCCGTTGAGGCTTCCATGTCCTAAGCAAGGGCTATGCCCGCAGCGAGACGACCGTTTCAGACAGAGCCATGACAGTCCTGTGCCCGATGATCACGTATGGCGGCCTGGCCAATTCATGGTAAGATTGAAAGAGTAGGCGGGCGTCACAGACGCAGTATTGCCGTCCTTGGATCAGGACCCAGTGCGCCCATTGCTCTGGCGGATATTTGGCGCGGATGTCTGCAAACCGCATATTGACACGGCAGCGATTTCAATATACCGCCGCAGATCGACGGAGTCCCCGATGTTTGAGTACGTCTTGCAGCATGTTGATCGCTTTCGGATGCCGTACTGCGACCAGCGCCGCGTTCCGCTTCGGAAGGCGCTGTTTTTTTGCCATAATTCGGATTAACGAGAGATGCCAGGCATCCCCGACGGGTGCATCCCGATCCGGCAGTGAGCGATGGTATGGAGATCGCTCTCATCTCCTGGGCTTTAGTGATCAGCGGCAGTGCAGCAATCGTGCTGGCGCTCGCCATCCTGCAACATCGTGAAGCCAGCGGTAATGTCGCGTTTGCGATGATCATGATCGCTGGTGCAATCTGGTCATGGGGATATTTTTTTCAGATCAACGCTCTGTCTCCAAACCTCGCCATGGCTGCAGCGCGGATCAAGTATCTGGGCATTGTCAGCGCGCCAGCGTGCTGGCTCTGGTTTGCGCTGCTCTACACCGACCGGATTGCTCGCTTGAGGAAACGTCATGCCGTCGCGCTGGCGCTATTTCCACTTATGACCCTGATCGTCAATACCACCAACGACTGGCATAGACTGTTCTATCAGCGTATCAGCGTCACGCCGCCAGGCGTATTGCCCCGCATCACCTTTGAATATGGTCCGTGGTATTGGTTGAATGTTTTCTACTCGTACACCCTCATCCTGACCGGCATCTGGATGCTGATACGCTTCTGGAGCAGCGCCCTGCAGTTGCACCGCGCACAGATTGCGCTGCTGACAGGCTCATTGCTCTGCATGACCGTCGTCAGTCTGGCGTTTTATGTGCGCGAGCAGTTTCGGGGTCTCTTCGACATCACTCCTATCCTGCTCGCCGTCAATGGCGTCTTCTTCTATCTGGCTTTGTTCCGTCCTGGCCGACTCGATACGCGCCCGATCGCTTACATCCACCTGTTTGAACAATCGAGCGACGGCGTCGTCGTCCTTAACACCCAGGGAACTATTATCGACTGCAACCCGGCGGCGCGTCGTCTGCTTGATCTGGCGAGTCCCATTGGACAACCGGCGCAGACCGCTTTGCTCGAGTGGCCTGCGCTGGCGCAGCGTTGCTGCGGCAATCCAGCCAGCGAACCGTTGCGCATAGAGCGAGGCGAACGGCTGCTCGACGCTCGCTGTACCGTGCTGTACGATCGTCGCGGACAGCAAAGCGGGTACATGCTGGCAGTGCGTGATGTAACGGATCAGTGGCGGATGCAGCAGGCGCTCGCAGCAAGTGAAGCGGCGCTGCGTGAGGAGCGTCGCCTGTTCATTGGCGGACCGACCGTCGTCTTTCGCTGGGAGGTCTGCGCAGGATACCCTGTTTCATATGTTTCACCCAACGTGCAGGAACAGTTCGGGTATGCGCCTGAAATGTTCACCGACGGCGCGTTAAGCTATATGTCGCTGATCCATCCCGATGACCGACCGCGAGTTGAGCAGGAAATTGTGGACTATCTCGCTCAGAGAGCGACCTGGTATCGCCAGGAGTACCGGCTGCGACGCGCCGATGGCGAGTATCGCTGGGTTCATGACTACACCACAGTCGTCTACGATGATCGCAATGAACCGGTCTGGTTTCTTGGCTATATTCTCGATGTCACTGAGCAGAAGCGCGCCGAAGCCGAGCGTCTTGACATTGAGCGCAAACTTCAGCAAACCCAAAAACTGGAAAGCCTGGGGTTGCTGGCAGGCGGAGTCGCGCATGACTTCAATAACCTGTTGATGGCGATCATGGGCAACCTCGATCTGGCATCGCTGACGCTCCCCAGAACATCCACCGCCTATCAGCACGTGCGCAATGCCATGCTGGCGACGCGCCATGCCGCCGGGTTGACCCAGCAATTACTGGCGTATGCGGGGAAGGGGAACAACCAATGCGTCGAGGTCAATCTTACCGGGGTTGTCGAGAGCATGGCGGATATGCTGCGCGTATCTGTGGGCAGGCAGACGCGCCTTGAATTGCAACTCGATCCGCACATCCCGACATTCCAGGCGGATTCCTCGCAAATCCAGCAGGTCGTGCTCAATCTCATCCTCAACGCGGCTGAGGCGCTTCCTCCCGACGGCGGAACCATCCGCCTGCGCACCGGAATGCGCTTCTGTGATGAGGCGTTTCTGGCGAGGAACCGCGTCGACGACCGCTTGCCTCCGGGTGATTACCTCGTGCTGGAAGTCGCCGATACGGGATGCGGCATGGACGAAGAAACCCAACGCCGCATGTTCGACCCGTTCTTCACTACCAAGACCATGGGTCGCGGGCTGGGGATGTCGGCAGTGCTGGGCATTGTGCGCAACTATCACGGCGGGATTATCGTCGATAGCGCTCCCGGACGCGGTACGACGATCAGCGTACTGTTTCCGCCGTCGCCAATCGAGGCGGCGCGCGCCGTTTCCGCTGGTCAGGAACCGACGGCGAAGCCTGGATATGCTACGATTCTCGTCGTGGACGACGAAGCTGATGTTCGCGATGTGACGGCGCGCCTGCTTATCCATCTTGGCTTCCGTGTGATCGCCGTCGCCGATGGCGAAGGGGCGATCCGGGCGCTGCAAGAGCACATGTCGGACATTGCGTGCGTTCTGCTCGACGCCAATCTTGGCGGCGTGGATGGACCGGTGACGCTCAGAGCGCTGCGCGCTCTTGCGCCTCATGTGGCCGTAATAGTGGCCAGCGGATATAGTCAACGCGACGTTCTGGATCGCTTCGCGGACGCCGCAATCGATGGCTTCCTGCAAAAACCCTATCAGATGACCGAACTGTATGGCGCCATCCAGCGCGTGTTGCAACGAACATTTATGGCAACCGCTTCTGAGCCGCTTTCAAACGCTGATGCAACCCTTGAAGCGCAATGAATGCCGGGCGCGGACTCCAGTCGGGGTTCAGCAAGCCGAATGACGCCTGTTCGTGGTTCGGGTTCCCCTGCGCTCCCCACAGGACTGCAAAATTCATATTCCACAAAAACATCGCCCCGACCCACGGGCGCCCTTCCTCATCGCGATACTGCTCATATACGCGGGTGATCGCCCGCACGATGTAGTCCGCCTGATCCTCGAACGTCATCAGGTTGCCAAACTCGAACCCTGGCGTGTTGTTGGGCGTCGCCCAACCGTATTCGGTGATCCAGATCTGACGGTCGCCAAGACCGTGCTCGATCATAAGGGCGCGCACATTCTCCACATGGCGAAAGTAGTGAGTCGGATGGTCGTTCCATCCTGGACGATTGCCGGGAAATTCGGGGTAGAGCCAGTCGGGTGAATTCGCCGCGCCGCCGGGGTGCACCGCCTGCGCATCGAAGTAGTTGCGGATCATGCCGCCGTTGTAGGTGTACATTGCCCGCAGATACTCAATGTCGGGAATGGCGCGCTCTGGATCGAACACTCCGGTCGATGCCGGCGCCGCCGCCAGGACGTAGATGTTCGGATTGATCGCCTTGATGCGGCGATAGCACTCCGCCAGAATTTCAACGTACCGTCCTGGATCTTCCGGCGTCACGCGACCGCCATTCTCGACTGCCAGGTTCGGCTCGTTCCATATCTCGATAGCAGCGATGCGGTCGCCATACCGCTCCACCATTGCTGCTACGAAATCGCCCATCACGCGCGGATCGCGCGGCTTGCCGCCATTTCCGGGAGGGTAGAACGGCGGCGATTGCACAACATTCACCAGCAGCTTCAGGTTGCTGGCGGACACATCGGCGACGATGTTGTCCAGTTCGTCCCAATAGTAGACCCCCGGCGCCGCTTCGATGTCTTTCCAGTGCACCTGCTGCCGCACCCAGTCGAACCCGGCGATCTGCGTCAGCGTCAGCACCCGACTGCGATCGGTGTAGTACAGGTGCGCCACGACCCCGAATTGCAGCGTCGATGTGCGTAAAAAGCGCGGTTGTGGTTCTGCAGGGTCCGACGCTTCTGGCAGCGGTTGCGAAGCGGGCGTGTCTCTCGCCGAGGGTTGTGTTGCCGTCGCAGGGCGCGCTTCATCTGGAGCGGGACGACTCAGTGGATTGGGCGTCGCCGATCCGCAGGCGACGAGGAACGCGACAACGACTCCGTACCATGCGATCTGGTGGACAAAGCGGATGTGATGTTTCATGAATCGTGCTATCGTTCAACGTTCAACATTCCGACCTTCAACCTCCTCGCGCCACGACCAGACCCCGCCAAGCGTCATAGCGCCAAATCGCTCCCGTCCCCCTTCGTTCTGAACAGCGAATCGATAGAGGCGGTCGTGATGATCATAGGCGTGAAGCATTGTTTCGTCATATGCCGCCGCGCTGAGGAAATAGCGCCCTGCCAGCAGCGGCAGCGCCGCAATCCGCATCTCGACGACGCCTTCGCCTTGCACGGCGGGAATGTCGAGACCGGCAAACAGCGTATTTGGTCCAGCGAGGAGGATGCCGCTTTCGTGATGGATTGCCAGCCCGAACACAGGGCGCGGTATGGCTCGGCAGGCGCGATAGCGGATGCGGATGGTCAGCGGCGCACCAGTGTGGACGACTGCCCGCGCTACACCCTGCGCATCGAGCAGTTCCACACTCGTGATCTCGATTTCGCGCGTGCCGAAACGCCGATTGGAATCTGCCACCAGCGTCTCTTGCTGTGAGAGCGACTCGCGCTCGCGACGATTCACCTCGGCGAGATAGGCGTCGATCACCTCGCCAGTCGCGCCAAGCGCACGAACAGTGCCGTGATCAAGCCAAACGGCGCGATCGCATAGGGTGCGCACGGTATCGAGCGCATGCGAGACAAAAATGATCGTCTTCCCTTTGTGGCGAAACGTCAGAATGCGATCCATGCACTTGCGCTGGAACGCTTCATCGCCCACCGCCAGCACTTCGTCTGTGATCAGAATGTCGGGATCGACCGCAGTGGCGACCGCGAACGCCAGGCGCGTGTACATGCCGGAAGAGTAGTACTTGACCTGGAGATCGAGGAAGTCAGCTATATCGGCGAACGCCACGATCTCATCCAGCCGGGCTGCCATCTCGCGTCGGCTAAGCCCCATCAGCGATCCGTAGAGGAAAATGTTGTCGCGCCCGCTCAACTCAGGGTGAAATCCGCTGCCAAGTTCGAGGAGCGCAGCCACGCGACCGCGCAAACGCACCCGTCCCGATGTCGGTTCGAGAATGCGGGTCATCAGTTTGAGCGCGGTGCTCTTCCCGGCGCCGTTGTGACCGATCAGCCCAAAACTTTCGCCGCGCGCGACGCTAAAGCTGACGTTGCGCAGCGCCCAGAATTCGTCGGCGACGGTGCGCGGACGCAAGAGCCCTGTGATGCGCTCGCGTATGGTTGCAGGGCGTTCACGCTGGAGTATGAACCGTTTCGACACGTTATCGAATTCGATCACTGCGTTCATTGCGCTTCTTCGGCGTATCTTGCTTCCGATCGCTTCCCGGCGCGGCGCTGGTCTCGCCAGACGGCGCATAGTACCGCGAACATGCTTCTGTGTCAACGTCGGAGCAATGCACATCGCACGCACTGCCTCTTGCTATGGTACGATTGACGTGATTTGACACAACATCGCACTGTGTGCTACATTCGCGCTTATGCCAGTGTTGGGGAATGACTCAATGACCCGTCATCGCCAGTTCAACAGGTTGCTGTTTACGCAAACGGACGCTGAAACGCTCTTTTCCAAGCATGGACAGATCGTCGCCGCTCTGGCGCGCTCGCTGCTTGAACGGGCGCCGGGGGATCGGATCACTCGTGTTCACGAATATGCTGCACGCCTTGATGCCAGCGTCGGCACCGTCCAGGCAGGATTGCAGTACCTGACTGCGACCGGCGCCGTGCAACTCGAAGCGCGAGGCCGTCTCGGCACGTATGTCGTTGCCATTAATTACCCCCTTTTGTGGGCGATCGCAATGCGGCGACCGCTGGTCGGTGCGCTGCCGCTCATCTATTCACGCCGCCTGATCGGGCTGGCAACCGGGTTGCGCACTCAGTTCGACCGCCTGCCGCTCGATCTGGAACTGCGCTTCATTCGCGGTTCCGCTCAGCGGGTGCAGGCGCTGGCGACGCATCAGTGCGATTGGGCGCTCCTTTCGCGCCATGCTGCGGTGCAATATCCGGAACTTGATGTTGTGGCAGAACTTGGTCCCGATACGTTTATGGCGCAGCACGCGCTGATTCTGCGCGATGCCGCCGCATCCGGCGTCCAGGATGGCATGCGGATCGGCGTGGATTCGTCATCGGGCGATCATACGTTCATCGTGCACGCGATCTGTCGCGAGCGGTGCGTCGAATTCGTTGAGATCGATTATGCTGAAGGGTTGCACCTGGTGATGAGCGGCGCTATCGACGGGACCGTCTGGAGTCGTGAGGACGTGCCATCGGAGATAACCGATCTGAGTGTCATTCCGCTCAGCCCGCACGACTACCCGGAAATCATCGCGCTTGGCACAGCGACGCTGGTCGTCGATAAAGGAAATCGGACGGTTGCTGCCGTGCTGCGCGCCGCTCTCGATATGGATGAGCTGCGCTTGATCCAATACGAGGTGGTGCAACGGCGTCGCATGCCAGCCTACTGAAGGTGAGCCTGTTATGACGGAATTGACCATTGCCAGCGCCGCCGACGCATGGGCGGCGGCGCAGCGGACGCGCCGCAAACCGCTGGCGGCATCCACGATTGCCACGTACTGTGATGCATGGCGCTCGTTTGCATCCTGGGCGCAACGCGAAGGGCGACATACCGTCGCCGACATTGCAGCCGCCGATCTGGGCGCGTGGATCGATTCCCTGAAAGGCATGGCGGATGGCACGGTGCTGACGTATGGGCACGGCGCATTGGCGATCTGTAAGTTTCTCGCCGATCGCGGCTATCTGCGCTGCGATCTGGCGCTGATTCGTCTGCACCTGCGCGATGCGCTGCCCCGCGCCTACGCCAGCCGCGCGCCCGACGTTCCCGACCTGCGTCACCTGGTGTCGTTCTATGACGGCGAGCTGCCGCCTGGCGAACCAGGGAGCCGGGCTGAGCGCGACCGCCTGAACATGCTGCGCAACGCCGCATTGCTGCACACCCTCTTTTCCACCGGCGCGCGGATCTCTGAAGTGTTGAGCCTGAATGCCGATGACGTGCGCGCCGATGATGGCAGCATTCTTCCACGCGCGTTCGTGGTCGGAAAGGGACAGCGGCGGCGCGCCGTTTTTCTGCGCGCACATGCGCAGCGGGCGATCCTGCGGTATCTGCACGCGCGGCACGCTTCCTTCCCGCACGCCGAAGCCCTCTTCATTTCGCATGGTCCGCGCGGCGCAGGCGGACGATTGGGGCGCATTGCAGCGTGGGAGATTGTAACCAGCGCCGCTTATCGCGTCGCAGACCAGATCGAACGTGAAGGGCGCATTCGTGAAGCGCGCGCGCTGCGGTCGGTCACCCCACACACGTTCCGGCACTTTGTCGCCACCTGGCTGCTCAACGAAGGCGCGCAACTCTCCGAGGTCTCGGCGATCCTGGGGCACGCCAATACGCGCATTACCGAGCAGTACTATGCGCGCCACACCGATGAACGGTTGCAGGAACTGCACGATCAGTTCGCGCCAGATCCGGAATCGTAATAATTTTACCTGCCCTTAATACGTTCTTGACACTCCTGCGTTATGAATGTGTACCACGTATGGTATACTCAGGAGAAAGCACCCGCTCACCCGAAATCTAAGGAGAGTTTCCCGTATGCGTATTCTCGTCCTTGGCGGCGACGGCTACCTGGGCTGGCCGACCGCATTGCACCTCTCGCAGCGCGGCCACGAGGTCGCTGTCCTCGACAACTTCTCGCGGCGACTCTGGGATCACGAACTCGGCGCCGAAAGCCTGACGCCGATCGAGACGCTTCAGCAGCGCATCGCTGTCTGGCGTCAGCTCACCGGTAAAATTATCATCCCCTTCATTGGCGACCTGTGCGACTACACCTTTCTGGAGCCGGTGATCCGTGATTTCCAGCCGGAGGCGGTTGTCCATTTCGGTGAGCAGCGTAGCGCTCCTTACTCGATGATCGACCGCCAGCACGCTGTGTTCACCCATATCAACAATGTGGTTGGAACGCTGAACCTGCTCTACGCCATTGCGGATCACGCGCCGGATTGTCACCTGGTCAAGCTGGGGACCATGGGAGAGTATGGCACCCCGAATATCGACATCGAAGAGGGATACATCACCATCACCCACAAGGGGCGCACCGATACCCTCCCCTATCCGAAGCAGCCTGGAAGCTGGTATCATGCCACGAAAGTGCACGATAGCACCAACATCCTGTTTGCATGCCGCATCTGGGGGTTGCGTGCGACCGACCTGAATCAGGGGGTCGTCTACGGCGTGGAGACGCCGGAAACCTCGATGGACCCGCGCCTGGCGACGCGCTTTGACTACGATGGCGTCTTCGGAACGGCGCTCAACCGCTTCCTGGTGCAGGCGGTCGTCGGTCTGCCGCTGACCGTCTACGGCAAGGGCGGGCAAACGCGCGGCTTCCTTGATATTCGCGATACGCTGGCGTGCGTTGAACTCGCCATCCTCAATCCGGCGCCGCGCGGTGAACTGCGCGTGTTCAACCAGTTCACCGAGCAGTTCAATGTCGCCGGTCTCGCCGAAGCAGTGCGCGAAGCGGCGCAGGAATTCGGTCTCGATGTCACCATTCATCACCTGCCCAATCCGCGCGTCGAGAAAGAAGAGCACTACTACAATGCCGTGAATACAAGCCTGCTGGACCTGGGGTTGAAGCCGCATTATCTGAGCGAGACGCTGCTTGAGTCGGTGATGCGCGTGGTGATGCAGCACCGCGACCGGGTGCGACCGGAACTGATCATGCCTGCGGTGAACTGGCGCCGCACGCACAACCCCATCGTGCCGACCGAGGAACCGGTGATCCGGCAGGCGTAACTGCGATGAATCTCGAGGAAGGGCGCGCACAGGGGAGTCGCCCCTACCACCACCCCGCCAATGGAGGGGCAGGCGCCCGTGCCTGCCCGCGACGGGCGCCCACAGGGGGGCGCCCCGACCACCACCCCGCCAATGGAGGGGCAGGCCCCTGTGCCTGCCC
>JAUQOW010000257.1 GCA_030550675.1 Chloroflexota bacterium | reverse complement strand
GCGGGAGGCGTCTGCACGTTGCGCGCCGCCATTCAGCAAGCCAATGCCCGACCGGGCGCCGACGACATCTGGTTCAATCTGCCAGGCGCCGGTCCGCATATCATTACCATCTCCACGCCGCTCCCAGCAATTACTGAGGCTGTGGTCATTGACGGCTGGACGCAGCCGGGATGGATGTCGGCGCCGTTGATCGAGGTGCGCGGACTGCCGACGACAGGAAATGGGCTAACCATTACAGCAGGCGGCAGCACAGTCCGTGGGCTTGCGATCAACCGTTTCACGCAGCATGGCATTCTGATCAGCGGCGGCGGCGGGAACGCCATTCAGGGCAATTATCTGGGAATAACGCTTGACGGCGTCACCTCTGCGCCCAATTTTGGTTCAGGCATCAGCATCGAGAACTCTTCCGGCAACCTTATCGGCGGCGCAGCGCCAGAGGCGCGCAACGTCCTCTCCGGCAACGCGGTCAATGGCATCCGCGTCTGGGGCGCCTCAGCGACGGGGAATCGGATCATCGGCAACTACATCGGCGTTGCCGCCGACGGCATCACACCACGGGGCAACGTTGATGACGGCATTGATCTGCAGGACGCAACTGATACGGAGATCGGCGGGACGACAGCGTCTGAAGCCAACATTATCGCCTGCAACGGCGATGAAGGCGTGACGCTCAAGCCAGGCGCAACCAGTGCGCGCATCATGGGCAATCGCATCTTCGCAAACGGCGGGCTGGCGATTGATCTGAATAACGACGGTCCTACCCCTAACGACAATATGCTACTGACCGGGTCCGCCAATCAGGGGATGGACGCGCCTGTTATCAGCGTCGCCCGGTTGAGCGGCAGTTCGCTCACGGTGACGGGGTATATCGGGACGGCGCCAGGACAGACTTTATTCAGCGGGGCGCGGGTCGAAATTTTTCTGTCGCGGGGAGTGGAAGGCGCAAGAGGAGAGGGCAGGGCGCTGCTTGGGGCGCTCACCGCGGCTGCTGATGGAACATTCAGCGGCACATTCACGGCTAGCGGAGTGAGCGCTGGCGACGTTGTGAGCGGAACGGCAACCGGCGCCTATACCTCGGAGTTTGGCGCAAATGTTGTGGTGACGCCATAAGATCAGCGCGCAGACTTGAGAACGTCGAGAAGGCGCGCGACCTCTTCCGAGTCAACAGCTTCGCCGGAGCAGAGGCAATCGCGCGCATAGGTCTCTGCCAGGAGCGTGCTCAGACTTCCAATTGCCGCCTTGACGGCGGCGAGTTGCGTGACGATCTCCTGGCAGTCCCGGCATTCCTCAATCATGCGTTGAATGCCGCGCACCTGACCTTCGATTCGCCGCAGTCGCACCAGCACATCGTGGCGCAGTTCATCGCTGATCGGGCGCGCGGGCCGCGGTGCGGACATCGCCCCCTCCGTATGCGATTATGCAGCAATCGCCGCTTCAAACGCCTCTTTCAGCATGCGTTTGGGACCGGCGCCGACGATCCGGTTGATCTCCTTGCCGTTCTTGAAGAAAATCATGGTCGGGATGGCCATGATGCCAAATTTGCTCATCCAGCGCTGATGGTCGTCGGTGTTGACCTTGGCGACTTTGATTTTTCCATCGTATTCATTCGCCAGTTCTTCGAGGATTGGCGCAATCACGCGACATGGACCGCACCACGGCGCCCAGAAGTCAACGACGACCGGAATGTCGGATTTCAGCACCTGCTGCTCGAAATCATCGTCCGTCACAGTAACAGGCTTTGCCATAATAGTACTAACTCCCTTTGCAATGGATCAGGATACACATACCTCCCAGGGGTATGCTGATACAGTATAATCTGCCTGTATCATGAAGTCAAGGAGGTCGGGATGGTCATTGAGCGCATCAATTCAGCAACGTTTCACGCAGCGCGTCCCGGGTTGGTGGCGCTACTGCAGGACGCCGTCGAGAGCGGCGCCTCAGTCGGGTTTCTGCCGCCGCTCGATAAGGCGACGGCGCAGCGCTACTGGGATGCAATCTGTGACGACGTCACCGAGCGCCTGCGGGTGTTGCTGGTAGCGCGTGAAGGCGATACGATCATTGGCGCCGTGCAGCTTGAACTGGCGCAGAAACCAGGGGAGCAGCATCGTGCGCAAATGAAGAAACTCATGGTGCTGCGTTCAGCCCGGCGGCGAGGTGTGGGCCGGGCGCTGCTGGCGGCGGTCGAGGAGGAAGCGCGCCGCGAGGGACGTTCGTTGCTGATCCTCGACACCCGCGAGGGCGACGCAGCGGAGCTGTTGTACCAGGCGTGCGGTTATACCTTCGTTGGGCGCATCCCGAAGTATGCCCGCAGTGCCGACGGTTCGCTGCATACGGCGGTCATCTATTATCGATTGCTATAGCATAGCGTCATATCATTGGGATAATCAATCCTATGACGCCTGCTATCAGAAGCGGCGCAGCGACGCACCAGAAGCGGCGCAACAACCGATGCTCACGAGCGCCAGCCGCCAGGTACGACTCACCGACGGCAATCCATGCCACCACGCCGATTGTCAGGATAATGATCGTCAGTTCATAGACCAGTCGGGCGGCGTCGCCCAGACTCAGCCATACATAGTAAATCTCGAAGAAAGCGCGCAGCCAGATGACATAAATGACAACCGCCGCCAGCGCCAGCACCAGCAGCCAGAGACCCCATACCGCAGCGCCGCGCTTCCAGGCAGGTCCGCCCGGTTGATGATCGATCATCGTTCGTCTCCGCAGTTTGTGGCTTCTATTACGCTTCCGTTCTATCGGACGTGCGCATCCTCGTCAGTGTTTCCACAGCAACCCCTAACCCCTAACCCCTAACCCCGAACTCCCTCATTGTATCTTCCCCCAGTATAATCATGTCAATCCACCGTCTATGAGGACAGGGACGCCATGAAGACAACACGCGAGCGCATTGAGGACCTGCGCCGGCGGCGCGAGCGTGCACGCACGACCGATCCGCAGGCTGCAGAGAAGCAGCACGCGCGCGGCAAAATGACCGCCCGCGAACGTATCGACAAATTGCTTGATCCGGGTTCCTTCGTCGAACTCGACGCCTTTGCCGTCCATCGCACCACCGCTTTCGGCATGGATCGGCACAAGCCGCTGGGAGACGGCGTGATCACCGGGTACGGGACGATTGATGGCCGCCATGTCTGCCTCTTCTCGCAGGATTTCACGGTGTTCGGCGGATCGCTCGGCGAAGTGTTCGCCGAGAAGATCTGCAAGGTCATGGACCTTTCGTTGCGTATGGGAGTGCCGTGCATCGGGTTGAACGACTCCGGCGGCGCCCGCATTCAGGAAGGAGTCGTCAGTCTTGGCGGCTACGCCGAGATCTTCTACCGGAATGTGATGGCGTCCGGCGTGGTGCCTCAACTGTCGGTGATTGCCGGACCATGCGCTGGCGGCGCGGTCTACTCGCCCGCCCTCACCGACTTCATCCTTATGGTCAAGGGCAGTTCGCAAATGTTCGTTACAGGTCCTGACGTGATCAAGACCGTGACCGGCGAGGATGTCGGCTTTGAGGAGTTGGGCGGAGCGATGACGCACAATTCGCGCAGCGGCGTGGCGCACTTCGCCGCCGACAGTGAGGAGGAAGCCTTCGATCAGTTGCGGGCGCTCCTTTCGTACATGCCGTCGAACAATCTGGAAGACCCGCCCTACGTCCCGACCGATGACGATCCCGACCGCATGGACGAGAATTTGCAAACGATCATCCCC
This sequence comes from Chloroflexota bacterium, assembly GCA_030550675.1. Lineage (GTDB taxonomy): Bacteria > Chloroflexota > Chloroflexia > Chloroflexales > Roseiflexaceae > Roseiflexus. The sequence continues at coordinate 2,656 of JAUQOW010000257.1, read as the reverse complement.
GACAATCCGCGCAAGCCATACGACATGCTTCAGGTGATCGAAGCGGTGATGGACGAAGGCAGTTTTCTCGAAGTGCAGCCGTTCTGGGCGCGCAACATCATCATCGGCTTTGCGCGACTCGACGGGCATGCGGTTGGGGTTGTCGCCAACCAACCGGCGCAACTGGCTGGCACGCTCGACATCGACTCATCGGTCAAGGCGGCGCGGTTTGTGCGCTTCTGCGACGCCTTTAACATTCCGCTGATCACGTTCGTCGATGTGCCCGGATTTCTGCCAGGAACGCAACAGGAGTACGGCGGCATTATCCGGCACGGCGCCAAACTGCTGTACGCCTACTGCGAAGCGACCGTGCCGAAGCTGACGGTCATCACGCGCAAAGCCTACGGCGGCGCCTACGATGTGATGGCGAGCAAGCATATTCGCGCCGACTTCAACTTCGCCTGGCCCACCGCCGAAATTGCCGTTATGGGCGCTGATGCTGCGGTCAAGATCATCTTTCGCCGCGAACTGGCGCAGGCTGCCGATCCGGCGGCGCGCCTGGCGGAACTGGTCGAGGATTATCAGAACCGGTTCGCCAACCCCTACATTGCTGCGGAGCGCGGGTATCTCGACGATGTGATCGAACCGCGCGAGACGCGACCGGCGTTGATCCGCGCGTTGCGCATAGCGCGCGGCAAACGGCAGACCCTGCCGCCGCGCAAGCACGGGAATATTCCCTTGTAGGTGTTAGACCTCCGCTTTCCTGGTCAGATACGCTCTCTCCCTCGCCCCCCTTCTCTTCTTGCAAGAGAAGGGGGGCTTCCTTACAGGGTTGATGCGAAGCAGCGCAAAGCCTTGCAATCGCTGCAACGTTTCCTGGCGTCTGCGCGCCTTTGCGTCAGCCTGTCTGATAGAGCGATCAACCAGAACCCGGAATGATGCCTGCGCCTGTAGAGCGGCTGGCGTTGGCTGAGCCTGTCGTGGCCAACCCCGACAAGCCTGACCAGAAGAGCTGCGCATGGATGTGGCGTTGAAGATTGCTTAATATTGGAAAAGTATCGAATTGGTTATGCTCGCGGTATATCATACGAGGCGACATCATTCGCGGCGCTGCAACCGTGCAGTCCAGCATTCCGTACAGGCATTCACGTACATCATTGGAGGAATCTATGCACGACAATCCGCCATCGTCGGATCGCACCAACAATATCTTGACAGGGCTTGCTTCAGCGGAAATCGCCAGAGAGCTGGAACAATCGCAAATTGGCAAATATCATGCCAAAGGCGGTCATGGATTTGCGGCTGAAGATGCCAACGCTCTTGGCGATAAGATGCGACTTAGGAGCGTCGAAGCGACAGGAATAACCAATGGCGCCAACGGTTCAGATCGGATTGTCGATGGAATCGCAATCCAAACCAAGTATTTCCGCACGCCTTATGCGACCATCAATGCTGCATTTGACGATAAGACGGGGTTGTATCGGTATCAGGGACAGATGCTGGAGGTCCCTTCCGATCAGTATGACGAATGTGTGAGGCTTTTTCAGCAAAAAATCGCTCAGGGAAAAGTTCCAGGCGTCACTGACCCGAATGAGGCGAAAAATATTGTAAGGAAAGGATATATCACATACAAACAGGCGCGCAACATCGCGCAAGCCGGTAACGTTGACTCACTCCTGTTTGATGTCCGGACGCAGTCGATCACATCGACGTATATGTTCGGCATTTCGTTTGCGGTTGATTTTGCATGGCGCATATGGAATGGCGATAAACCGGAGGAAGCAGTTCAGGGTGCGATTCACAGCGGAGTCAGTGTGGGCAGTAGAACGCTTATCAGCGGTGTCATCTCTGCTCAGGCGCTGCGCACGCGCATGGCTGCCGCAGGCGCAGTCGTAGTGCGCAACGGCGTGAGAACCGTCGCCTCGACGGATCTCGGCAGAAGCGCTGTTCACCACATTGCCTCGGCATCGCTTGGAAAACCCGTCTACGGCGCGGCAGCAACCAATCACGTTGCGAAACTGCTTCGCACGAATGCGATTACATCCGTGGTCAGTTTAGCCGTATTGACGGCGCCGGATGTGTACCACGCCGCCATCAGGCGTGATAGGTCGTGGTCTCAGGTCGCGAAAAACATGGCTGTCAATGGAGCGGGCATCGTTGCTGGCACTGGAGGATGGTTCGCCGGAGCAGCGGCAGGAGCAGCAATCGGGAGCGTCGTTCCGGGCATTGGCACGGCGATAGGCGGGATTGTCGGCGGAGTATGCGGGGGAATTGTGGGCGGCGTCGCTGGAAGCACTGGCGCAAAAATGGCGCTGGATCAGTGTATCGAAGATGATGCTGTCAAAATGGTGCAACTCCTTCAATCCGCTATTGCGGAACTGGCAAGCGATTATCTCTTATCCGAGCGCGAATATGCGGAACTGATGACGGAAGTCCAACAGACCATTTCTGATGCGTGGCTCAGAGAGATGTACCGGTCAGGATCATCAGGCGGCGCAGATGCTGCTCGCAAGCAGTTTGCCTACAGATCCTTCGAGGATATATGCCGGCGGATTGTCTCGAAGCGGTCCAGGGTCGCGCTGCCGGATCCCGATCAGGTCCTGAATTGTGTTGCGCATATCGCTGAAGCGGGCACAGATGCTCGATGAAGTCGCACGAAAACTGGCGTCTCTGGGAG
>JAUQOW010000256.1 GCA_030550675.1 Chloroflexota bacterium | reverse complement strand
GTGGCGACGACCTTCGCGCCGCTGACGATCAGACCGGCGTCAGTCTCGCGCTCGACGTGCATGTACACATCGCGGATTTCGTCCGGGGGACGGTTGCGATCAATCGGCGGGTTGACAATCGCGTGGTTGAAGTAGAGCACCCGCTCCTGCGATTCGCGGTACCAGCGCCGCGCATTCTCCTGATAGGGCGCATAGAACTCCGCATTCGCGCCGAGCGTCGCCAGGAAAGCAGCCTTGTAATCAGGACTGCGCCCCATCCAACCGTAGGTCAGCCGCGCCCATTCGGCAATCGCGTCCCGTGCGCCAACCAGGTCATCGACGCTGTGCGACGCGCGGAAAAACTTGTGGGTGAAACCGCCGTTGCCGGTGTCGGTGGGGCATGTCAACACCGGTTGCTTCTCAGGGTCGTGCAGGGCATCGTAGAGGCGGGCAACCATGCGGGCGGCGTTGCGGAACGCCGGGTGGGTGGTAATGTCCTTGACGCGCTCGCCATAAATCCAGATTTCGCGCCCGTCGCGCAGACTCTCCAGATACTCCTCGCCAGTGAGGGGCGCGGTCGTTTTTGTCGCAGTCTCAACGGTCATTCGTCGACCTCCCTTTGCTCTGTGCTATCACCATCGATGCCGTTCAGAGAAAACGCCTGCCACAGCCGCCTGCCGCGCGGCTTCGTGTCACCTCCTTGCTTCTCCCGCCTGTTGCGAACTGCTGGGTACGGAGACGATTGGTTGAAAGAGTGTTGTCGTGATGGCTTAAGGCTACCATCGATCCGGCAAAACTTCCAGACCAATATTCGGCATAGCCGAACGGCGTCTTGATTTGTCGAATGATTGTGGTGAACAGGTTGCGCGGGTGTGTATCACAAGGGGGACGCGGATTTGCACAGATGCGGCGGATTGACACGGATCGGTTTGTGGCGGAAAGTAATCAATCCGCGCGCTCCCGTACACTGCGCCGACGCTGGCTTCGACAGGCTCAGCCAGCGCGGATCCGCGCATGCGTGGTCAGGCGGCAAGAAAGCGCGTTCCTCCGCGGTGCGCCCGGTTGGCGACTGACCCCCAACCCCCTGCAAGCGGGGGGAGCGCTGGGCAGGCGTTCTGCCGGGCGTCCACCTGCGCGGTTCGGCACGCTCACCGCGCGTGGACGCCGCCATTCCCGTCTGCGCAAGGCGGACGGTCAGCCGCAGGCCCTTCAGGGGCGATTTCAATTGCTGGTAGCATGCACCCAGCCAGCGCCGTTCAGTTGCAATGGTAGTACGTTTGCTCTACAATGGTGCGTAGTCACGATGTGATTCGGAAAGGTCAACTCAATGCCGCTCCAGATCGACATCCCGCACGATGAAATCGTCGCCTTCTGCCAGCGCTGGCGGATCAAGGAGCTGTCGATCTTCGGCTCGGCGCTGCGGGACGACTTTCGCCCCGACAGTGACGTGGACGTGCTGGTGGTGTTCGAGCCCGGCGTGCGTATCGGGTTGATCGGTTTTGCGCGGATGGAAAACGAACTCAGCCAGATTCTCAAACGAACGGTCGATCTCAACACGCCGAACAGTCTGAGCAGGCGCTTCCGGGGAGAGGTATTGCGCGAAGCAAGGGTTGTGTATGCGCAAGCACGATGATCGCGTGAGCATGAGCCAGATGCTTGAGTATGCCCGTCAGGCGCGTGACATGGCAACCGGTTATGATCGGGCTGATCTTGACAGCAATCTTATGTTACGCTATGCCATTATTTACCTGATCGAAGTCATCGGCGAGTCTGCACGGCGCGTATCGGCAGCGACACGCGAACAATACCCGCAGATACCCTGGAGCGATATCATCGGCATGCGCAATCGTCTGGCTCACGGATATGACGCGATCGATCTCGATTTGCTTTGGGACACGGTGATCATTGATCTTCCGCCGCTCATCGCAATGCTTGAGTCTATCCCTGACGCATAGCAGGGCAACCGTTTTCAGTGAGGTCGGCAGCATGCCGCTCCAGATCGACATCCCGCACGATGAAATTGCCGCCTTCTGCCAGCGCTGGCGGATCAAGGAACTGTCGATTTTTAGCTCGGCGCTGAGAGACGATTTCCGCTCCGACAGCGACGTGGATGTACTGGTGGTGTTTGATGAGTCAGCGTCGTGGAGCCTGTTCGACCTGGTGCATGCGCAACAAGAACTTGAGCGCATGTTTGGACGACCAATCGATCTGGTTGAGAAAAAAGCTGTTCGCAATCCCTTCCGCCGACATCACATCCTTCACAATCGCGAGGTTATTTATGCAACCGGAAGAGCGTGATCCCGCTTACCTTTGGGATATGCTTGTAGCGGCTCGATCAGTAGTGGAGTTTACGCGCGATAGAACACTTGATGCGTTCTTGAGCGACAATAGAGACGCGGAGATCATAAGACTGGCTGTTGAGCGCTAACTCGAAATCCTGGGAGAAGCGGCGCGACGAGTAAGCCCGCACTTTCGGGAAACGCATCCAGAAATTCCCTGGGCGCAAATCATCGGATTGCGCACTCTGATCAGTCATGAATACGACAGAGTCGATCACAAACGCATTTATGCCATCGCACGCAAAGAGGCGCCACAGTTGATTGCTCTTCTGGAACCTCTAGTTCCGCCGCTTCCTCCTGAAGATGATGACTGAGGCGTAAATATCCGCCTGATGATGCTATGTCCGTACCTTCCGCGATTGAGTCCTCACTCACCACTGCCGATCTCCCGGCGTCCATCCTGAGCGCGATCAATGCATGCGCCGAGGCGTGTCGCGCCACGCTGATGCAACTCGAAGGCGACCGCGACCGCCTGCGGGATGCGCTGGCGCGCCGCATTCATCCCGCACCTGATGGTCCGGTACGGCGGTTGTGCGCCGTCGACGGCGCGCATGCGACCGTGCCCGCCGCTGGCGCTACCTTTGCTGCGATTGCCGCTGTCGCAGTCGAAGACGCCGAACTGACTGATCAGGACGTGCTGGTGCAACTGATGCCGCCGGTCGAGGAAGTGGAGACGATCATCAGCGGCGTGCGCACCGTCATGGAGTTGCGCCTGCTGGCAAAGCGCATTCGCGCAACGCGCAGCGGATTGTTTGTGCTGGACGGGTCGTTCTATTCGGTGCTGCTGGAGATCAACCGCCTGCTGGTGCGCCATGCGCAGGATGCGCGCGGCGGACGGATGGCAGCGTGGTGGAAGCCGTTCGACGAGATGCTCGAGGACTTCTTTGCCAGCGAAGACTGGCGGCTGATCCTCTCCTCGCGGCGAGTGATCGCCCATCCCAAACTGGCGACCGCCGCCGACGACGTGGCGCACCTCGCGCCGCACCTCTCCGGCACAGTGACCGACCGGACGTTGTGGAGCACCGTACTGGAACCGGGGGAGTATTCGCTGCCGATGCCGCTCATCCGCCGCGACCGTCCTCATTTGCTGACCGGGTACCGTTCGCCGCGTCTGAAGGATTTCGGCGAACGCCGGGCTGCCATTGAGCAGGGGTATGGTCAGTTATATGTCATCTACTACCGGCCCGATGCGGCTGCGCCTGCCTACCGCATCGAACTGCCTTCCGCCCTGATTGCGCGCGAGCCGCTCGGCGCAGTGCTGGCGACGTTCCGGGCTGCATTGCGCATTGGCGCGCTCCAGGAACCACTGCCACAGTTTCTGGCGGACGCGATCTGCCGTCAGACCGGACGCGCGCTTGAAGCGACCGCCGAAGGCGCCCGCACCGCGTTGCAGAACGAATTCGGTCTGAACCTGGTGCAGCGCTATCTGGGACCGTACCGGACGAGGTGATCAATATTCGCTATCTCTGTCCTCCGAGACAATATCTGAAGCCAGCTTTGGTCTGGGGTAAATAACCCCTGGCTCACACGGCGGGCAGCTTTCCCTGAGCCCGTCTGAGGAGACCATCCGCTTCCAGTGCGCGCATACGCTCTTCGAGCGAAGGCGCTGCCGGCGAGAGATACCCTATCATTTTGCCGCGCTCCGTGATCTCTGTTTTTGCCCTCACCCCCAACCCCTCTCCCGCAACGCGGGAGAGGGGAACGTTTTGGCGTCCTGATGCCTGAAGCGGGCGATCCAGCACGATGGCTCGCCGAAAAAACTCTACACGTGCGAGGTCGTGGTGCAGGGGCTACGTCGCGGCTGCTGTCGTCGCCGGAGCGGTCGCCTGGCGTTTGGGCAACTCAACGAGCGGAATTTCGTTCAGCGGAGTGACGCCCTGCAACTGCAACTTCTCGGCGAAGTGGCAGGCAACCCAGTGCTCGCCGCCGATGTCGCGCAGCGGCGGTCGTTCGACTTTGCAGATCTCCTCGGCATAGCGACAGCGCGGGTGGAAGTAGCACCCGGATGGCGGGTTCGCCGGGCTGGGCACATCGCCGGGGAGCTTGATCGGTCGCGTGCGCTTGCGCGGGTCGGGCTTCGGAATAGCGGCGAGCAGCGCCTCGGTATACGGATGTTTGGGGTGGTAATAGAGCTGCTCAGTGCTCGCCATTTCAACAATGTAGCCGACATACATGACCGCCACGCGATCCGAGATGTGCTCGACGACGCTCAGATCGTGCGCAATGAAAAGGTACGTCAGGTCGTACTTCTCCTGCAAATCCTCGAGGAGATTGAGCACCTGCGCCTGGATCGACACATCGAGCGCCGACACCGGCTCATCGCAGACAATCAGTTTCGGGTTGAGCGCCAGCGCGCGCGCGATGCCGATACGCTGCCGCTGCCCGCCAGAGAAGGCGTGCGGGTAGCGCGTCATATTCTCGGGACGGATGCCGACTTCCTGGAGCAGCTCAGCGACGCGATCCTTGAGCGCCTGACCGGAAGCGACCTTCTGGATTTCGAGCGGTTCGCCGACGATCTGCCCGACCGTCAGACGCGGGTTGAGCGATGAAAAGGGGTCCTGGAAAATAATCTGCATATTCGGGCGCACCCGCTTGAGTTGCGCGCGGTTGAGTTTTGCCAGATCCACCTTGCCGATATTCGGGTCATCGAAGATAATCTCGCCTGCGGTCGGATCGAGGAGGCGCAGGATTGTGCGCCCGGTGGTGCTCTTGCCGCATCCCGACTCGCCGACGAGACCGAGGGTCTCACCCTTTTTGATATAGAAATCAATGCCATCGACGGCTTTGACGTACCCGGTCACGCGCCGCAGGAAACCGCTCTGGATCGGGAAATGCTTCTTCAAGCCCCGGACTTCGAGCAAAATCTCGTCTGATTTGCCATTCTTCTGTGCGGTATCCATAGCGCTCCTCTACGTATACAGATGACAACGAACCGTGTGCGTGCGCGATCCATCGACAAAGACCTCATCTGGCATGACGGCATCGCACAGACCGGGGATAGCCGCCGGGCAGCGCGGATGGAACGGGCAGCCGGGCACGGTCGAATACGGGTCAGGCACCGTTCCCTTAATCGACTCAAGTTTCTGACCGCGAGCGACGCCGAGGCGCGGGATCGAGCGCAATAGTGAAATGGTGTATGGATGCTTCGGGTTGTAGAAGATATCATCAACAGCCGCGCGTTCGATGATCCGCCCCAGATACATGACGGCGACCTCATCGCACATCTGCGCCACTACCCCCATATTATGGGTGATGAACATGATTGAGGTGCCAATCTCGTGCTGCAACTCGCGCATCAGGTCAAGAATCTGCGCTTCAGTCGTCACATCGAGCGCCGTCGTCGGCTCATCGGCGATCAGCAGGGTCGGGTTACAGGAGAGCGCCATCGCAATCATAGCGCGCTGGCGCATCCCGCCGGACAGTTGATGCGGATAACTGTCGGCGATGCGTTCCGGGTTTGGCATGCCGACCTTGCGCAGAATATCGACGGCGCGACGGCGCGCTTCAGCTTTATCCTGCGTTTGGTGCAGCAGAATAGCTTCCTCGATCTGATGACCGACAGTGTAGCACGGATTGAGCGACGTCATCGGCTCCTGGAAGATCATCGAGATGTGGTTGCCGCGGATCTTGCGCATCTCGGGACCGTTCTTATCGAGCTTGACAATGTCGATCTCTTCGCTGGTGTTGAACTCGCGGAAGAGAATGCGCCCGCCCTCAATGCGCCCAGGGGTCAACTGCATAATCGACAGCCCGGTCTGGCTCTTGCCGCACCCCGACTCGCCGACGACGCCGAGCACCTTGCCGCGCGGAATGTTGAACGACACGCCATTCAACGCACGCACAACACCGAGCGTGGTGTAGAAACTGAGCCTCAGATCTTCAACGCGAACAACATCATCTTCGCTGACAATCTGAGCGCCGGTTGTGGCTGTCCCCGCCCCTGTCGCTACATTCGTCATTGAAAAGCTCCTTACAATGTTCCTTTACCCCCTGAGGGTTGCCGGATTACGCATATGGATCGACCGCGTCACGCACGCCATCGCCGAGCAGATTGAACGCCAGCACCGTAATGATCAACAACGCCACCGGTA
>JAUQOW010000054.1 GCA_030550675.1 Chloroflexota bacterium | reverse complement strand
TCAACCGGCGTTGGCTGAGCCTGTCGAAGCCAACGCCAACCGCTCCGCAGGCGCCGGTGTGATTAGGTTTTGTTTGATCTTCCTATAAGGTGACCGTCACCGCCTGACACACGCCCCGCTCCGGCGCGTTACCCCGGCTCGTGCCACAGGGCGTGGGCAACGAGCGCCAGCAATTGTGACGGTCACCTGAGGAAGACGAGACTCAGAGACATGAAGACCCAAACCAGGATACGCCTCGCGCTGGCGATCCTTGGGATCGCACCGCTCCTCTGCATTGGCGGCGTCGCTGCTGCGGTCATCGCCTCGGATAGCGCGCGTGAGCAGGAAATCGCCGCTGCCGAGGCGCGCTGGCGCACACATGGTTTTCCGCATTACGTGATGGTCCTGGAAGAACTCAACTGCACGGTCGAAATCGAAGTGTCCGACCGGCGCGTGGTGCGCGTAAAGCCGCTGGAGCGCTGTCAGCGCGACGGACGCACTATTGAAGACCTGTTCACCCTGGCAAAGCGCGACGGCGATACCGGCATGCGCTGCATCACTCTGGGATGCGCCTGCGACGACCGGTTATCGGTGGAGAGCGTCTTCCACCCGCACCTGGGGTATCCGATGTCTATCTACGTGCGGATCGAGGCGCAACCGAACTGGCGACACCCGGATGCCTGGCGGTATCTCATCACTCATGGTCGCCCGCCCGAATGCATGATGATGGCGGGCGATAAATTGCTGCGCGTCGTCAGTTTACGATCACTTCCTTGAAGATTATAAATGTTTGAACGGAAACGGCAGTGAGTTTTCAGATGTTCAGACGTTCAGATCCGCAGTTGACAAATGCATGCCGAGACGTTAGAATAGCCGCTAACTCCTGCGCCCCCATGATAGTTTCCCAAGAAGGGACCCTCGCCCGAAGGAGGTGATTGGCTGATCTGATTTATTTTCCTGTTCACTCCAGATCATAATCTCTGCTCCAGAACAGATGCCCGACATTGCCTGACATGCTACAAGGAGGTACTTGTGTCCAGGTCACGCACCTTGAGTCGTCGCCGATTCCTGACCCTCTCCGCCGTGACTGCCGCCAGCGCCGCGATTGCGGCATGCGGCGGCGGACAACCCGCACAGGCGCCAACGACCGCGCCGCCGCCGCCGTCGGCGCCAACCTCAGCGCCAGCGCCGACCGTCGCCATTCCGCCGACCACGCCGCCCCAGGCGACGGCAGTGCCCCAGACGGTAAGCAAGTACAAAGAGGCGCCTGAACTGGCGAAACTGGTCGCCGAGGGTAAACTGCCGCCTGTCGATGAACGCCTGCCGAAAAACCCTTACGTTGTACCCCACAAATGGCTGACAGTCGGCAAATATGGGGGAACGCTCAACTTCACCAACTCCTGGGGACCTGACGGTATGGCGACGATCGTGCAGGAGAGCCAGTATGGTCATTCGATCCTGCGCTGGCTCGACGACGGCTTGAAGATTGGTCCGGGTCTCGCCGAGAGCTGGGAAGCGAACGCCGACGCCAGCGAGTGGACGTTCAAGTTCCGCGAGGGACTGAAGTGGTCGGATGGGCATCCCTGGACGGTTGATGACATTCTCTACTGGTGGGAGTACATGGTTGGCGGCAATGGCAAGGAGAAGGAGTTCCCCGCCGGGCTGAAACCGATCGAGCCGCCGCCGGACGAAGGACGCTCAGGCACAGGCACGCTGGCGACTCTGATCAAAGTCGATGATTACACCCTGACGATGAAGTTCGACGCACCAGCGCCGCTGACGGCGGACCGCCTGGCGATGTGGGTGAATGCCGGCATCGGACCGCGCTGGATGGCGCCGCGCCACTATATGGAGCAGTTCAACCCCGTGCTCAGTCCGGACAAGTACAAAGACTGGAATGAGCACACCAAGCGCATCCGCTTCGTCACCAATCCCGACTGCCCAACCATGACCGGCTGGAAGTGCGAAAGCTTCGAGGAAGGCGTGCGTGGCGTCTACACGCGCAACCCGTACTACTGGTGCGTCGACTCCGAAGGCAATCAACTCCCCTACATTGATCGCATTATCTCGACCACCTTCCAGAACAGCGAGGTCGAAAAACTGAACGTCATCCAGGGCAAGAGCGACTTCTCCCATCACTGGGTGCTGAGCCTGGACGATGTGCCAAACCTGCGCCAGAACGCTGAAGCTGGCGGGTACGAGGTGCGCTTCTGGGAGAGCGGATCGGGGTCGGGCACGTCGTTCTTCTTCAGCTACGACTACAACGATCCGAAGTGGCGCGAACTGATCCGCAACCCGAAGTTCCGCCAGGCGCTCTCGCTGGCGTTCAACCGCGCCGAGTTGCAGAAGACGCAGTACTTCGGCACCGGCGAACTGACGACCGGCACCTTTAGCCCGAAAGCCATCGAGTACAATATTGATGAAAAGGGCAATCCAGATCGCGCCAATGCGCGCTACCGCGAATGGCGCGACAGCTATGTGGCGTTCGATCAGGAACGGGCAAAGGCGCTGCTCGATGAAATCGGCGTCAAAGTCGGCGCTGGCGGGTTCCGCACTTTCCCTGATGGTTCACCGCTCGAGATTCAGGTGATCGTCGCGTCCAACACCAGCAAAAATATCATCGCTCAAAATGAGCAGATGATCCGCGACTGGGGGCGGATTGGCATTAAGGCGACGCTCACCCCCGTGCCGCCGCAGGGTCGCCGCGACGACTGGTTTGCGGGCAAGTTGATGTCGAATGCTGACTGGGGTATCGGCGACGGACCGAACCACCTGGTCTACCCGCAGTGGCTGGTGCCGATTGAACCGGAACGCTGGGCGCCGCTGCACGGACAGGGGTATCAACTGCGCGGCACCGCCAGCGAAAAGGAGGAACTGGACAAAGATCCCTGGCAGCGCGCCCCTGCCCGGATCGTGCCATCCGACAAGGACTTCGACCCGGTCATCGCCAAACTGCACGAGATCTACGACAAGACGAAGGTCGAGCCGGAGTTCTTGAAACGCACCCAGATGGTCTGGGAGATGATCAAGATCCACGTCGAGAATGGTCCGTTCGTCCAGGGTTCGGTCGCCAACTTTGACCGGGTGTTCATCGTCAAGAAGGGGCTGATGAACGTGCCAAAGAAGGAAGACCTGGCGCTTGGCGGCTTTACCGATCCGTGGATCCATCCCACGCCAGCGGTTTATGACCCTGAATCCTGGTATTGGGATGATCCGTCGCGGCATACAAGTTGAATAGCGCGACCGCGACTGATGGAGGGGCTGGTCTGAGACCAGCCCCTAGCCAACGGCATGACGCAGCGGTTGGTCACATAGCGCGATCCATCGAACATCGCCCAATATTGCCGGCGTTAACTGTGTTGCGACCGGCGCAGGCTGAGCCTGCCGAAGCCAGCGCCGGTCGCAAGGCAGGCTGAACTCGTCAGGGTTCAGGTTGATCAATCTGAGTTGTCCAGTACCATAAGGTTTGACCGACATGACCACCTTCCTGGCTCGACGCATCGTCTACATGATCATCACCATGATCCTGGCGTCGTTCATCGGGTTTTTCCTGATCGAACTGCCGCCAGGATCGATTGTAGACATCAAAATCGACCAACTGCGCGCACAGGGGGGGAATGTGCCGCAGGATCAGATTGAGGCGCTCAAGCGGCGCTATGGCGTCGATGATCCGCTGCACATCAAGTACTGGAAGTGGATTTCGCGCACCTTGCAGGGCGACTTCGGCACCTCGTTCGAGACCGACACGCCGGTCGCCGGGATCATTGCGCAACGCCTGCCGATCACCTTCGCATTGACATTCGGGACGGCGCTGTTCGCCTGGCTCATTTCGATCCCGTTAGGGGTTTATCTGGCGACAAACCGCGGCAGCATACCCGACTACATCATCACCTTCGTGCAGTTCCTTGGCATCGCCATCCCCAACTTTGCGCTGGCGCTCATTCTGATGGTCTTCGCGGCGCTGGTGCTGCGGCAGGACGTCGGTCTCGGATTCTTTTCGCCGCAGTACGTCGGCGCACCCTGGAGCTTCGCCAAGTTCCTCAATCTGCTGAGCAATCTGTGGATCCCGGTCGTGGTGCTGGGCGCTTCCGCCACCGCTGGATTGACGCGGGTCATGCGCGCCAACCTGCTGGACGTGCTGAATGCCCAGTATATCCAGACGGCTCGCGCCAAGGGATTGCAGGAGAATGCCGTAATCTGGAAGCACGCGGTGCGCAACGCGGTTCACCCGCTGGTGATGAGCATCGGGTATCTGCTCCCTGCGATTGTCGTCGGCGACGCGCTGGCAGGAGTCATCCTCAACCTGCCGACGCTTGGCGCCCTCTACCTGCGGGCGTTGCAAGCCACTGATATGTACCTCGGCATCACCATTCTCATGATGCAGTGCATTATGTTGTTGTTGGGCAACCTGATTGCCGACCTGCTGCTGGCATGGATCGATCCGCGAGTGCGGTTGGAGTGATTGAGACGGATGTGCCATGGCAACGATCGCAAAAGACGCACCATCGCAAACCGAACGCACGCGCAAGTTTGAAGACGTCGGGCAACTGTCGCAGTTTCAGTTGATCTGGCGTCGGTACAAAAAGAATCGACTTTCAGTCATCGGTGCGATTGCCCTGATCATCATGTATCTGATGGCATTGTTCGCCGATTTCATCGCCCCGTATGACCCGAACGAAATCGATGCGAGTCATCAGTACGCGCAACCCTCGACGATTGTCTGGGCAAATGGCGGGCTGGCGCTTCAAGGGATGCGCCAGATTGTCGACTCGGTCAACTTCCAGATCATTTACGAACCCGATCCTGATGTGACCTATCCGATCCGTCTGTTTGTGCGCGGCAGCCCGTATGTGATGTGGGGCTTCATTCCGCTTGACATTCACCTGTTTGGCGTCGATGCGCCACCTGAAGCCAATGCCAAGATTTTCCTGTGGGGCGCCGACCGTCAGGGGCGGGATCTGTTCTCCCGCGTGCTCAAGGGCGCTCAGGTATCGCTGACGATCGGCTTCTTCGGCGTGATGATCAGCATGGTGATCGGCTCAATCGTCGGGACAGCGTCGGGATACTTCGGCGGCTGGATCGACAACATCATCCAGCGATTGATCGAGTTGATCCAGACCTTCCCGTTCATCTCGCTCTTCATCGCCATCGCTGCGGCGCTGCCGATCACTATGCCGGTAGTGCAGCGCTACATGCTGATCACCATCATTCTGGCATTCATTACCTGGACGAGTTTTTCACGCGAGGTGCGCGGCAAGGTGCTGAGTTACCGCAATGCCGATTACACAGCGGCGGCGATTGCGGCTGGCGCGTCGCACTGGCGGGTTATCACCACCCACATGCTCCCGAATGCGATGAGCCATATTATTGTGGTTGCGTCATTCGCGGTGCCCGGCGCGATTGCCGCCGAAACCGCCCTCAGCTTCCTCAACCTGGGCATGCTGCCGCCAGCCGTCAGTTGGGGCGTGCTGCTCCAGGACGCCCAGCAAATCAAATCGGTCACCCTTTATCCGTGGCTGCTGATCCCGCTTGGCGCCATCGTGCTGGCATCGTTGTGCCTGTATCTGTTAGGTGACGGGCTGCGCGACGCCGTCGATCCGTATGCGTGAGCGTGCGGGTTGTGTGGTATGATAGCCGCTGGCTCGTTCATACCAGAGAAGAGGCGTACCGAGGAATAGCATGCGAACCGTTCTCTTTCTGCGCACCGCCGCTGCGCTGATAACACTGACGGTGATCGTTGCTCTGACGGCGCCCGCCGTCGCTGCGCCGCCGCGCGCCCCTGCCGCCTTTGAGCGCGGCGCGATCACCCGGCGACCCTACGTGGTCATGATTGACAACCATCCCAATGCTTACCCGCAGACCGGTCTTGACAAGGCGGCGGTTGTCTTTGAGGCGCTCGCCGAGGCGGGGATTACCCGTTTTATGGCAGTATATGTCCCCGGCGTCTCGCCCGATGTTCCGTCGATTGGTCCGGTGCGCAGCGCGCGACTCTACTTTGTGCGCTGGGCGATGGGCATGCGCGGGATGTACATCCACGCTGGCGGCGCACCCGACGCACTCAAGCGCGCAAGAGAGGCGTCGGAGATTATTGATGTGGACGCGCTGGCGCGCTCCGGCGGCGCTTACTTTACCCGCGTCCGCACGCGCAGGGCGCCGCACAACCTCTATACCAGCACGGCCCGGCTCGATCAGGCGGCGGCGCGCTTCGGCAACGCCGAGATCAACGATCCCGAACTCGGCTTCCTGATCAAAGCGGAAGCGCCGCTGGATCAGCGCCCGGCAGCGCAGGGACTCAACTACTATTTTATCTACCGCCAGGACAGCGTCGGCTGGACGTATGACCCCGCCAGCAATGCTTACCTGCGCCTGCGCCGCGGCAAACCAGCGGTCGATGCCGCCACCGGGCAGCAACTGCGCGCCAGCAACGTCGTTGTCATTGAAGTGCAGGAGCGCCCTATCCCCGGCGACCCCAAGGGACGCATTCAGCAGGATGTGATCGGCAGCGGTCCGGGGGTGCTGTTCCAGGACGGCGTGACGCGCGACATCACCTGGCGCAAGGAGTCTGAAGCCGCACCGCTGCGCTTCTACTTCGCCGACGGCAGCGAAGTCACAATGAATCCTGGTCAGGTGTGGATTGCGGCAGTGCCGAAGTTGAGCAATCTGACGATCCAATAAAGCGCCAAACGAAACATGGTAATGAACAAAGAATTGCCGGATAGCAGCAACCTTCGGAGTTTTCGCCTCGCGCATCGTCTGGTCGTCGTAGCAGCAGCGATGGCGCTCTTCCTTGCTACTGGCAGTAGCAACACCCGCTCGATGCGTCGGAGCAGCGCTCCTGGCGACTGAACGCACGGACAATGAGAGAGGGGGCGCCTTATTCCGAACCGCGCAGACGGCGCAGCTCCTCTTCCAGTATACGTAATCGCTCCTCGGCGTCTGCCCGCGCCCGCGCTTCGGCTTCGCGCGCTGCGGCTTCACGCCGCGCCTGCTCCTCCGCCGCCGCGCGCGCTGCGGCTTCACGCCGCGCCTGCTCCTCCGCCGCCGCGCGCGCTGCGGCTTCACGCCGCGCCTGCTCCTCCGCTGCCTGCGCCCGCGCCCGCTCCTCTGCCGCCTGCCGCACGACCGTTGCATAGTCGCCAAACGCCACGCCATGCTCATCGTAGCAAACGACATGATCGCCCTCGATCCCCAGCCACAGGTTGGCGACGACCAGATGCACTCGCCTGTCGGAGTCCAGCGGATGCATCACATAGCGCCCTTCTACGAGCCGATAGTCCAGCAGGCGCAACTGCCGCGTTCTGCCAGGACTCATATCGTCCACAATGACGTACTGCATCACCCCCGCCCGCGCGTAGTGCTCTACCTTGATCTCGAGGTCGTTGTTGCGCGTCTCTGGCGAGGTGATTTCGATAATGAGCGCCGGACGCACGCCTTCGACTTCAACCTCGAATGTGCTCCAATTCTGGCGCTCGCGGATGCCGGGAATGACCATAACATCCGGTCCGTGCGCTCGCAGGTCAGGTATATCCCATGCAATACGCACATCGCTGAGAACGATGGCAACGCCAGACGTCTCCAATCGCGCGCGCAGAACGGCGGTCAGGTACATCCGGTCTGTCTCGTGGCGGTCGCTATGCACGATGAAGTCTCCCACTTCGGGGTGCAGGACGTCTTCCAGCGTGAGCGGAACCTGTTCCATGTGATGAGGATTATCGGGAGTTGGACGCGGCACAAGGCGCCACCCGTAGCGAAACGGATCGTCGGTAAGCGGCCCGGCAGCGGAGGATGGTCTGTCAGTCGCGGTTGTCATGATTTCAGTATAGCACAACGTATTGTATTGAACCCGATGGATGACTGTCTCTCAGGTTGAATGCCTGCATTGGGCGCCTTTCCCAACCAATGGTATGATTGGCAGCGTTTCATTTCTGACAACAGGCACGTATGCAGACTTCATCCACGTCTACCATCCCGGCGCAGCGCGCTGCATTTTCGTGGAGCGGCATGGGGATCGCACTGCTGGCGCACACCGGCTGGGGCGCGTATCCGGTGCTGGCGCGCTATCTCCAGACCGTCAGCGATCTTCCCTCGATGGCGCTGCTCGGTCTTGGCAACCTGATTGCGCTTGCCGTCTATCTGCCGTTCGTCTGGCGCCGCGTTGATAAGCGCATTCTGCGCTCGACGCTCATCTGGGGGTTCGCACTGGTAGTGGTACTGCGCGCTATGACGAATGTGCTGGCGGCGCGTTTCACCATGGCGATCTACATTCAGCCAATCACGCTGATGACGCCGCTGTTCGTGGCGTTGTTGAGCGCTGGCTTGTTCCGCGAACCATTGCCGCCGCTGACATGGAGCGCCACCGTCCTGTCGCTCCTGGGCGCACTCTTGATGATGAGCGGCGATATCAGCGCTGCTGGCGTCACCTTCGCGCTTACGCCGTCCGATTGGATCGGCATTGCGCTGGCAACGGCATCGGCGCTGTGCCTGGCAATCTACATGATCCTGGTGCCGCGCACGGTCAAACATGCCGTGCCAGGGGATGCGGTGCTTCTCATGCAACTGGTGACGCTCACCATCATCAGCACGGTTGTGAGTCTGTTGCTCGGCGAGGAGTGGATGCGCTTCACCGCGTTGACGCCAGCGGATTGGGGAGTTTTTGTTGCATTCGTGTTTGGCGTGCTGCTGGGGGCGAATCTGGGGCAGATCATCTCGCTGCGACGGCTGGGTGCGCCGCTAGTCAGCAGTGTCATGGCATGGCGCCTGATCGCAACCCTGGCGCTGGCAGCGCTGTTGCTCGGCGAACGCCTCGATTCATGGCAGCAGATCGCCGGGGCGGTGATGGTGCTGATAGCGATTACCGGGTACCTGTGGCGGCAGGGGAGAATAGGGGTTAGGGGTTAGGGGTTGCCTGGCGCCTTCAACTTTCAACCCTCCTGCCTGCCGCCTTTCGCCCGTCATACTGGCCCGCGTTCAATGTTCAACGTGTAACGTTCCATGACCGTTCGTCTGCACTGGCAGGCGGGGCGAGCAGATCGCTGCGACTCGCGCGTTCCAGCGCTTCTTCCGGGCTGCGTACCGTCTCGACATTGCTCATATCGATCCCCAGATGGGTCAGGGTCATCGCCACGGTGGCGGAAATGCCGCTCACAACGACGCGACAACCGAGCAGACGCAACGCCTGGATGGTCATCATCAGCGCCTGTGCTACTGACGTATCGACCGTTGCGACGCCGGTGATGTCCAGAATCATGAGCCGGGTGCGATTGGCATGAACGGCTTCCAGCAAACGCGCTCGCAGCGTGTCGGCGCGGCGCGAGTCGATATGCCCGACGATTGGCGCAAGCAGAATGCCCTCCGCCAGCGAGACGACCGGCGTTTCCAGCGCGCTGACCAGGTTCAACAGTTCGCGCTCTGAGGCAAGCTGTTGTTGCAACTGTTCATTCGTGCGGATCAGTTGTACCTGCTGCATTTCGAGTTCACGGTTTGCAGTGCGCAGCGAGGAGAGCATCTCATTCAAAAGGGCGCTAAAGTGCCAGAGGAGAGTCACAACAAATACGAATGTAGCACTTGCTCCTCCGATTTGCAGCGTCCCCTTGAACCACTCAGGAAGATTGGAAGGGATGAAACCTTGTGGCAGCAGATGTCCAACGGCAATTGCAATCAGGCTGCAAGCCGCGCTGGCGGCGATCAGGCGCTTGAGCGGCTGTATTGTCAAATATTGCAATCCCAGAACTGCCACCAGTAACGGCGTGAACGTCAATGTTGCAAAGAGAAATGGTTGCGCCAGGAGAATAACCAGCCCGCCAGCCAGCAAACCGACGCTCGTTGCGACAATAGCGGACTGAACCTGCCCCTGCCGAACGCTGTGAAGCGCATAGAGCAGAATGCCGCCATTCGCTACAATCGCCACACCGCTGACGCCGGTTGCGATGTCGCGCAAGATCACAGCCAGGACGAGGAAAACAACCCCAAACAGGAAAGCGACCGGCATATAGGCGGAAAGAAACTGGCGCAGTCGGGTCATCTGCGCCTGCAAGGTCGATTCGGGCATGATGTCAGTGGTCATGGCATGAATCCTTCGTACGAAACCGACATAGCCTTGTGCGTCTCATGCGAAATCGCATAGCGCGCCGCTGTAAGCGACCAGTCGCGGTTGGCGCAGATCCAGAATTGCAATCCATCGAAGTAGCGATCAAGCGCAGCGTTGATCTCAGGATTGAAGTACGGCATCTGAGCGCGAATCGCTACAAATGACGACACTTCCTGAGCATGCATGACCAGAGCGCGATCAATTGCTTCCCGCCAGGAGCATTGACATTCGTGCTGGATGACCAGCACCAGGTTATGCACGTCGCCATGCTGCATCTCCTTCGGATACGAGAGCGCATCATTGCACCAGCAAATGATATTGTTTGCAGCCCGCTCCAGTTGTTGCACAATCGTGTGGTGACGGGCATAGAATGGAAGTTCGATCTGCTCTACCAGTTCTATCAGATCGAAGCAGGCATAGACGGTGCCAGAAAACAAGCGAGCAGCGCAGTAGGTTGCTATATTTGGCGTCACGCCGCGTTGTCGATTGATCGTCTCCCAGCGATTGGCAGTGAAGTACAGGCGCACGTGTTCGCCAAACCGGCGCAGCCAGTCATCGGTGGCGTGCACCGCCAGTCGATGACGAATATCGGCGAGCGCATGGGTCAGCGCCCAATCCTGCGCTGTCGGTGAAGCGCCCTCGAGCACGGCAAGAAAACGCTCGTGAAGTGCGGTCATTTGTTGCAGATCGCGTCCAACACCGGCCTCATCACACTGGTCATCCATGAAAAACAACCACGCAATCCAATCCGCAGCGATTTGCAACATCGTGCGGTCTGCCCGTGGATAGGCGCGTGCAGCGAGCAGGCCGTACTGCAGGTGACGACTCTTTTTTCGGATTGTATCCGTCAGGAAGCCAAAGGTCTCCGCCCAGACGAGCGTCGCCTGATCGACTGCATCGGCATATGGGCTGATCGCCCCGGAAAATGGATAGACGAGCCGAGCGCTATAATCGTGATCCATGACTATGACACTCGAAGGTTGTCACACTGCTGAAGCAGCGCATCACCAATCAGTGTAACGAAAGTCGCACGACGCGCGCTATGCAGGATGTTGTCAAAATGGTATTAAGGTTGTAAGCTTTGTTCCCCGCGATCTCTGTGCTGTCTGGCATGCTCTGTCAGTAGGAGAATGTCAGGGGATGCCGGTCTCGCCTGGAGATCTATCCGCCATTGCTCAGGAAATGGCGGCGATGCAAACCAACCGCCGCGAAGGGCGTCTTTACATTGTCAGCGCAGCGACAACCACCGTCGAAAAGCGTGACCAGCGCGAGACGTTCCACAAGTCGAAGAGGGTGCGATTCGCCAACATCACGCATACGAGGTCAAGCGCCGGGTCTGCCCAGGCGAACACGCCAGAGACGCCAGTGTGCCCGAAGGTGTCTGGCGAGGTGAATTCGCCAGAGAAATGCGGACGCTTCGCGCCACGCAAGTCGAATCCCAACCCCCAGGCGCAGTCGTCCCAGGTCATAAACCCTTCGATGCCGCCACGCAATCCTGATGTCTGGTTTGTGATCATCAGACGCGCTGCAACCGGGGAAATCACCTGCCGTCCATCTATGACGCCGCCATTGAGAAAGACCTGGAAAAAGCGCGCAACGTCTCGCGCTGCGGCGAGCACGCTGCCCGCCGGGTGCGTCTGCCGCCGGGCATACACAGAGTTGAACCGTTCCGTCGGACTGCCGGGATCGAGGGTTCTGTTAACGTGAACAATCCGTGGGAAAAGATCATCTGGCGGCGCCAGCCAGGTGTCGCGCAGACCGACTGGCGCGAAGACGTGCTCGCGCATGAAGGTTGCAAACGGTTTCTTGCCGACTTCCTCAATAATCAGTCCCAATAATCCATACCCGACGTTGCTGTATTCAACTTTGCTGCCAGGAGGCACAACAGGATGGGCATGCATATATGCGCGCCATTCATCAGATGCGCTGGCGTCGGATGGCAACCAGCTGCGGTCGGGGTCCTGCGGAAGACCAGAGGTGTGGGTCAGCAACTGGCGAATGGTGATGGTTTCGCGTTCTGCGCCGCGAAATTCCGGCAATACACTGACCACCGGATCGTCGAGCGCAAGGCGACCGGCTTCCACAAGAGTCATCACGGCAAACGCCGTCATTGGTTTTCCAATCGACGCGATATGAAACAGGCTCGCGCCGTTGACTGGGGGAGCATCGGGCGCTGGCGCCGTCTTGCCGCCATAGAACTCGCCTGCAACCCGTCCGCGATGCACGACAACCGAGGCAACCGCCGTCACCACTCCTTCATCGAGCCAGTGTTGCAGAATGTCAAAGGCGCGCCGCAGTCGATCCGGATCGATGCCGGAGACGGGAGGTGCCATGTTGGGTTCCTTTCTCTCTATCTGCCACGAAATCCGTCGTATCATACCGGATCATCGGACGACATCGCCCACGTCAGAAGCACAAACATTTCGCCCATATTCACCCGTATCCGTGCCGACGAACGCCTGAAAGAAAGCAGCCCCGCTCACGCGGGGCTGCGCAAGGATACGCCCGTGCGCTGCGTGACGTCAACTGCGTGTTACCGAGAATGAAACCTCTCCGTCCGATCCTGGCGAGATGTTAATCATTACTTCTTCAGAACCTTTCTTGAATTCGAGGATGTACCCGTTCTGCGCATCACCGAACTCATACGTCAGCTCATAGCCGAGCCTGGGATACTCAGTCTTGAAAAACGTGACAACCGAGTCGATGGAGGCTTTCACCCCGCCCATCGTGGCGCCGGGAAGTGCGGTGCTCACCTGCGCGCCCGGAGGCAGCGGCAGATCGATGCCGACGGTCTGTCCGCCGCACGCAGATGGAAGCGTAATAGTCGCCTTGTTGATATCCTCAAGCGACCAGTTGTAGGCAATGGTTCCTTCCGCCATCGGCGCAGCGATGCCGGGTCCCCCCGACCATGGAGAGGTGCTGGACGTGATTTTGAGCGTCAGGTCGTACCTGACCAGATACCCGCCATCGCGGGCAACCCAGAGATCCGCTTTTTCCACCGTAGCGCCAGCGGCGCCGAATTGACTGATTGTTTCCTGATCAAGTGTGTAGCGATCAGTCAGGACGCCATTAACCGTCTCGCCGCGGCTGACGAGTTGCGCCACGCCCATCTGCACGGGCGCTGTCATACCGTCAGCGATGCCTCGCAGCATTTCGCCCATGCCCGCCATCATCACCGGTTCACAAACTTCTTTTCCATCCCGACGCTCGTAGGTGTACAGCATATCACCGACGCTATAAATTTCAGATCGCGAAGATGGCGTACCGCGCCTGTCTTCAACAACGAGCGTGTACCCGGTCTTGCTCGGTCGATGGGTCGCCTGGGCATAGGTCGTTTGTGATTCGACCACCTGTCCATCCGCAGTTTTGCCGTTCGTACTCATGACAATCGTTATCCGGTAACTCTCCAGTTGCGCTGGCGTCGTCTGGATCTGCGGCAGCGGTATCGTCACCGCGCCGCCGCCTGCGACAGGCGTGGCAGCGCCGCCAGGCGTCGGCTGCGCTGCGGTCGGCAACGGTATGGCGGGAATCGCCTGTCCGGGATTATTCGCCGGCGCCTGCGTCGGCTGACCGGCAGCGGGAGACGGTTGTGGGGCAGGCGTCGCGGCGCTGCCGGAGGAAGCGCCTGGCGATGGCGTTGGTTGGGCGGCGCCTTGCGACAGGAACGGCAGATTGCCGCACCCGCTGATGAACAGCGCGCCAATGAGCAGCATGGTGAAGAGCAGGTGTTGCGGACGCAATGGAACCCTCCTTGTGCATTGGTACGTTCATTTGCCACGGGATGCGTCTCGTGAGGACGGACGTCCCCCTAATGAGACTCATGGAAAAGAACGACAACACACGATGTATTCGGGGTGCTTCCGCCAAGACTCTTGAGGTTGGGCGGCATCCTTGCAACCGCCGTGGATCCTTAGAGGGAGATCAATCTGATGTTGGACCATCTTGTGATTGGCGTTGGCTTCGACAGGCTCAGCCAACGCCAGCCGCACGATTGGCGTTGGCTTCGACAGGCTTAGCCAACGCCAGCTGCACGATTGGCGTTGGCTTCGACAGGCTCAGCCAACGCCAGCCGCACGACGGTCAGCATGGACAAGATTTTGCAACATCTGGTTGATCGTTCTATCAGGCAGAGACCGCAAGGGTTGGGGGCGTTCTTCGATCTGTTCTGGTTCAACGTTCAACGTGTAACGCGCAACCTTCCCATCTGCAACCCTCACGCCCCTTGCCTCACGCCTGAATCTGCGCCAGATCCGCCGCAATTGCGCTTAACAGATCCGGGGTGATCCGGTCGGGCGCAAATCCAGCCATCTGCGCCAGCGTCAGCCCCATCATGACGCCGACGCCAGCCTGTTCCACGAAACCGGGCATGTGGCGCTCCAGCACAGCGCGCGCGCCGTCATGTTCGATCAACGCTTTGACCGGCGAGTCAACGCTCAGCTTCACCGACGGCTTTGGCGGTCCGCCGAAGGCGACGGTATCGCTCAGGCGAAACACAGCGCACACTCGAATATCCTGCGAGGAACTGCCCACCTGCACCTCGAACTCACCCGCTTCGGCGACCCAGGCGTGCTGCGCGTCGTCCCAGTACGCCAGCGCCTCCCGGTCCAGATGGAGCGTGACGGTTTTCGTTTCGCCCGGTTGCAGCGCAACTTTGACGAACCCCTTCAGCTCCTTCTCCGGTCGGGCGAGGCGGGCGGCGATGTCGCGCACATACAGTTGCACGACTTCCTGCCCGGCAACTTGCCCGGTATTTGTTATGTCAACCTGAACGGCAAGCCGGTCGTCGGAAGCGATGACGTCGGCGCTCAGGCGCAGATTGTCGTAGCGGAACGTGGTGTAGGAGAGACCAAAGCCAAAGGGGAAGAGCGGCGCAACCTTTTTCTTCTCGTAGTACCGGTAGCCGACGAAGATGCCTTCGCCGTAGCGCACCCGACCGTTCTCGCCGGGGTAGTTGATGTACGCCGGGTTGTCTTCCAGCCGCACCGGGAAGGTCTGCGGCAGCCTGCCCGAAGGGTTGACGTCGCCAAAAAGCGCGTCGGCAATCGCGTTGCCGCATTCCTGACCGGGGTACCACGCCTGAAGAACTGCCGCCACCTGATCCAGCCATGGCATGGTCACGGGTGAACCGGTTTGCAGCACCACGACCGTGCGCGGGTTGGCGGCTGCCACTCGCTCGACCAGCTCGTTCTGCCTGCCAACCAGGTCCATATGCGGGCGATCATGCCCTTCGCTCTCCCAATCGGCATTCAGCCCCACGAACACCAGTGCGACGTCGGACTGCGCCGCCAGGGCTGCGGCGCGCTCGATGGCGTCTTCAGCGATTGGCGGCAGATAGCCGAGTCGCACGGCGGCAAGCATGGTTGCACCCTGGTTGCTGTATTCCAAACGAAGCGTATATGGTTGCCCGGCTTCCAGCGCAATCGGCGCCGTCACTTCGGCGCTGCCTGCGCCGAAGAACGCATCGCCGCGCGTCTGAGAGGTCCAGTTGTCGATGAGCAGCGTGTCATTGACGAAGAGGCGGCTTAACCCGGCGCTGACCAGGCTGAAGATGTGCGCGCCGCTTTCGGCAGGCATAAAGCGCGCCGTGAAACGCACCGAAAACTGGCGCGGATCGACGCCAGGCGCCACTTCGCCAAGCCAGACCTGCTCGCTGCTCCCGGTTGTCGCCTGATAGACCGGCTCGCCAGCAAGGTCGTGGTTGTTGTAGTAGGCGACGGTAAATCCATGCCCCTCGCCGCTATCCGGCGTCACCAGGGCGCTGTCGAGGCGCGGAAGATTGCGATGGTTCGTGCAGCCGATTTCATACCCCAGTTTCACCTGCTCGCCGACCCGCGCCGCGATGCCGTCGTAGGGTGAGATGGCGTAGTGAGCGTTGACCTGCGCGCTTCCGCCGCCCATAATCTGCGCCGTCTTCGCGTTTGGTCCGATAATCGCCAGCGACGAGAGGTTCGTCAGATTGAGCGGCAGGATGCCGCCATCGTTCTTGAGCAGCACCATGCCCTCAGCCGCTGCGCGGCGGATGAGCGCGCGATGCTCAGGACGGTCGATCGCCTGCTCAGGCGGAATCTCCGGGTTCTCGAACGCCCCGACGCGCGCAATCGTGCGAAGCATCCGACGAACCGACTCGTCAATGGCAGCCATGCTCACCTGACCGTTCTCAACAGCGGCGATCAACCGCTCACCGCGCCAGCGCGTCGGTCCGGGCATTTCGAGGTCCAGCCCGTTGGCGGCAGCCTCGACGACGCTCTTCGTGCCAAACCAGTCGGACATCACGATGCCGTCGAACCCCCATTCGCGCTTCAAGATGTCGTTGAGCAACACCGGATGTTCGCTGGCATACACGCCGTTGACGCGGTTGTACGCCGCCATGACCGCCCATGTTTTCGCTTCCTGCACTGCGGCGCGAAAAGGAGGCAGATAGATTTCGCGCAGGGTGCGCTCATCGACCTCGGAACTGATCGTGTTGCGCTCGAACTCCGAGTCGTTGCAGACGTAGTGTTTGACCGTTGCACCAACGCCGCGCCGCTGCAACCCGCTGATATACGCGACCGCCATGCGCGCAGAGAGGTATGGGTCTTCGGAATAGCACTCAAAGTTGCGCCCGTTGAGCGGCGAGCGGTGGATATTGACCGTCGGCGCCAGCAGGAGACGGGCGCCTTTGGACTGCGCCTCTTCCGCCAGCGCTTCGCCAACCTCTTCGACCAGGCTGGTGTTCCACGTGGCTGCCAACGCGATGCCTGCGGGGAAACATGCGGCGGTGACTGCACTGCCAACGAACCCGCCCGCGCCGCGCGCGCCGTTCGGTCCATCAGTGACCTTGATTGCGGGGATGCCCAACCGTTCAATAGGGGTAGTTGTCCACATGCTCGACCCTGCCAGCAGTGCGACTTTTTCTGCCAGCGTCATTTGTCGGAGCAGCGAGTCGATGCGCGCTTCCACATCCTTGTTGAGAGCGACTCCTGTGTCGGTCATGGCGGTGTTCTCCCTGGAACGTGAATGGCGAGTGTTGTTGTGTATTCTACACTACCACGAGTTGGGCGCGTGCGCCTGATCCCCGTGCAAACGGAGGCGCGCATGATCTGTCAGGAATTCCATGTCGCTTCCATGTCGCTGCGGGCTGAAGCCCTCGCTCAGTCCATTGAAGCCCCTGCGGGGGCTGGCGCGATCTTCGCCGCAGCGTATGCGCGTTCCCGGCGCTGCGGGTTGATTGAGAACTCCGGCAGACCTGTGCTGCCAGTCCTTTGCGCTGCGGGCTAAAGCCCTCGTTCAGTCCATTGAAGCCCCTGCGGGGCTTTCCCAATCTCAGCCCAGAGCGCCCTGGCAATACCGAAATTTTCTTAATCTTCATAAGCCCTCGTACAACACGGGGAAGCCCCTGCGGGGCTGGCGCGATCTTCGCCAGTACTTCAGCCCGCAGCGTGCTGGACTATTTTCTCATTAGCCCGTCGCACCAGAATGCCATCTGACCATTCAAGCCCGAACAAGGCTAAGACGATTCTCATCTGATCTTTGCTCTTTTTCAAACAATCCGGGGCTATCATACGTATGCTCTAATTAGGAAGATCACTCTAAACCTGGACAAGCACGCCTGCGTCTGTGGAGCGCCTGGCGCTAGCTTCGACAGGCTCAGCCAGCGCCGATCACGAGATTGTCTAACGTCTGGTTGATCTTCCTGCAAGGGAGCAGCCACCACCCCGGCGCTTAGTGCGCCTGCGTGATCACAGTTGTAAGGAGAGACCTGACGTATGAATCGAAGCCGTCTGATTCTGGGCGCTGTTGTCGCGCTGATCGTTGTTGCTATCGGGTTCTGGGTCTTCAACAGCGTGCTTGGTGACACCCAGCCCGCCAGCGGTCCGATGACCGCCATCCCGATTAATGTGCAACCCACGAGCGCGCCTCAGCCGACTGACGCCGCTGCGGATCCGGCGCCAGCGACGCTTGCCGAAACCCCGGCTGCGGCAACGTCTGCATCTGCTGCGCCGACTGAAGCGCCGACCGCACTTCCGGCGAATACTGCGCCAAATGAGGTCATTCGCTACCAGATTGTCGCCGATGAGTCGCAGGTCAGTTTTCGGATTGCCGAGGACCTGCGCGGTCAGCGGATTGAGGCGGTCGGCACAACGAACCAGGTCGCCGGCGAATTTGCCGTCAACCCCAGCGACCTGACGACAGCGCAGATTGGCGTGATCCGGGTGAACGCCCGCACTTTCGCCACCGATAGCAGCAACCGTGATCGGGCGATCCGCAACTTTATTCTGAACACAGACCAGTACGAATTTATTACGTTCACGCCAACAAGCATTGAAGGGCTGAGCGGTAGTGGTGCGCTTGATCAGCCATTCACGTTCACAATCAAGGGGGACCTGACCATCCGCGACATTACGCGACCGGTGGCGTTCGAGGCGACGGTGCGCGCCGAGTCTGCCGAACGGCTCGTCGGCGCCGCCACCGCCACTGTGAAGCGGAGCGATTACAACCTCCAGATTCCGAGCGTGCCTTTTGTGGCGAATGTCAGCGATGAGGTGGTGCTGACGATCGAGTTTGTGGCGCTGGCAGTGACGCAGTAAGGACGCTGCGGGCTGAAGCCCTCGCTGAGATCGGGCAAGCCCCGAAGGGGCTTCAAGGGGCTGAGCGAGGGCTTTAGCCTGCAACTGAAGCCGCGATCGGGCAAGCCCCGAAGGGGCTTCAAGGGACTGAGCGAGGGCTTTAGCCCGCAGCCCGAAGAACGTGCAGTCCGGCAGCAGGGATCACCCGCCCGCTGCCAGCCGCTCCCGCCAGTACGCCATCAATTCCTCGACGATCATCGGCACGGTAATCTGTGGTTGCCATCCCGTCGCCTGGCGCAGCTTCGTGTTATCCCCCACGAGCAGCGGTTCATCGGAGGGACGGAGACGCGCCGGATCGACGCGCACCTCTGTCGGTACGCGCCCGTGTCGCTGCACCATGGCGACAATGTCGCCAATGCGGGTGGCTACGCCAGAGCAGAGGTTGTAGATTTCGCCGGACGCGCCGTGCTCAAGGAGCAGCCAGAGCGCGCGCGCCACATCGCGGGTGTGCGTGAAATCGCGCCGCGACTCCAGATTCCCGACATAAATGATCGGTTCCTGGCGATCGCATTCGATCAACGCCATCTGGCGGCAGAACGTCTGAATCGCACACCGGTCCCCCTGGTGCGGTCCCACATGGTTGAACGAGCGGGTGACCACCACGTGCATGCCGTAGTTGGCGGCGTACTGCAATCCGCTCAACCCGGCAGCGACCTTGCTCACACCATACGGGCTGAGCGGGCGCGTGGGGTGCGTCTCAGGGATCGGCGTCTCATCCGGGCGAACCCAGCCATACTCGGCGCTCGTGCCCGCAATATGAACGCGCGCATGCGGCGCGTGGCGCCGCACCGCTTCGAGCAGATTGATCGTTCCCTCGACGTTGGTGCGCATGGTGACGACAGGCGCATCCCACGACTCGCTGGGGTAACTCTGCGCTGCCAGGTGGTAGACGCGATCGGGCGCCGCCCGCTCTACAGCGCGCATCACCGAATAGGGGTCTTCGATGTCCCCTTCGTGCAGTGTGATCCGCCCTGCGAGATGTGCAATCGGTCGCGTATCGCTGCGCCAGCGCTTGAAGGCATGCACCTCGACATCAGGAAGCGTGACCAGATAATCCGCCAGGGCGCTGCCGACCGGACCGGTGATGCCGGTGATGAAAATGCGCACGAACCTTCCTCCGTGTGTCCAACCGGTTTTTGCTCATGAGCGTACCGCGACATGCGGGTTTTGTCCAACTGATGTTGCTAGTGTTGAACGAGGACTCGCCGCTGATGATCCGGCAGGATCGCCCAGATCGCCGGGGGACGATCCGGCATGCGCGGCAGCGCCTTTCCACCCACAATCGTCGTCGTGCAGAGCAGTCGCCGATTGCCGCTGCGCGCATTCATGTCAACGTCGAAAAAGGTGTAATCGCCTTCCTCAATCCGAAAGATAGCGACATCGCCGGGAGCGCCGGGGCGTAGCGTTCCAAGTTCCGGCTTGCCAATCGCCAGCGCTGGACGGCGTGTCGCCCGATCAATGACATCGGATAGCGTCATGCCCAGATTGAGGAACTTCGAGAGGGTCGTCGGCAGGTCGAACATCGGACCCTGGACGCTGAGCTGATGAATGTCGCTGCTGATGACATCCGGCAGCACACCCTCCTGAAGCGCTGCTTCAGCGGTGCGGTAACTGAACGATCCGGCGCCATGCCCGATGTCGAGCAGGACGCCGCGCTGCTGCAATTCCCGTGCCACCGGAGAGAGGCGCCCGTCCGCAGTAAGAAGGCGATGCGTTCCGCCGGTGAAACAGTGCGTCAGAATGTCGCCAGGGCGCAGCAGCGCGACAATCTCTTCCAGCGGCGGCGGTCCATTGCCGATGTGCACCATCAGCGGCAGCGCCACCCGGTCGGCGAGGGCGCGCGCCAGGTGCAGCGGGCGAATGCCGACGCCGCGCGTCGTGTTGTGATCGATGCGCGCCTTGATCCCCACGATGATGTCGCGGTTCTCCTCGACCATCCGGACTGCCAGATCGACATCGCAGTAGTCGAGGTTGGCGAACTCCCAGGTTGGCGCGATCAGCCCGATCGCCGAGAGGTTGAGGAAAGCAAACGTGCGCACCCGGCTGGCGGCGCAGATAAACTGGCGAAACCCCGGAAAACTGTAGGCGCCAGCGCTGCCCGCGTCTACCCACGTCGTCACGCCGCTGCGCGCGGCAACCGGGTCCGCCTCAATGCCCCAATAGGTGACGCCCCAGTAAAAGTGGGTGTGGAGATCGACCAGCCCCGGAATGACGATCTGCCCGGAGGCGTCGATCACCTCGCGCGCCTGAGCCGGATCGAGCGACGGCGCCACAGCTGCGATGCGCCCGTCGCGGATCGCAATATCGGCAGGAGCGTCCAGATCGTTTGCCGGATCGATGACATGCCCGCCGCGAATGAGAAGGTCGTTCATAGGCTGCCTGTCGTTGTGCTGAGAGAAACCGCGTGGCGGATATTATCTACGGGAAGGCGGGGGAACGCAACCCTCTACATTGCTATGACCTTCGTCATACCGCTGCATCCCCCTTCTCACACATCCTCATAATCTATCCTCCCGCACTTCAATAACTGCCCGCCGTGCGCTACGCTGATGGTGAACGAACAGGAGGTTGCTATGAGCGAACTTGCGATTGAAGTGCGTGATGTGCGCATGCACTACGGCGGCGGGCGACAGCGTATCGAGGCGCTGAAAGGCGTTTCGCTCGACGTGCGGCGCGGCGAAATCTTCGGTCTGCTCGGTCCGAATGGCGCCGGCAAAACGACGCTCCTCTCGTGCATTGAGGGATTATATCGCCCGGATACCGGCGCCATTTTCGTCGCCGGCATCGACGTGCTGCGCGATCCGCAGCGCGCCCGGCGCAAACTGGGCATTCAATTGCAGAGCACGGCGCTGATCGATGGATTGACCGCACTCGAACTTATCGAAGTCTATGCGGCGCTCTACGAGGTCTACCTGTCGCGCAGCCGAATACTGGACCTGCTGGAGCAGTTCGGTCTCGTCGATCAGGCGAACCGACGCGCGAAGCAGATGTCGGGCGGGCAGCGGCAGCGCCTGGCGCTGGCAATCGCGCTCTCCACCGACCCGGAGATCGTGTTGCTCGACGAGCCGACCGGAGCGCTCGATCCGGCGGCGCGCCGCGAGGTCTGGCGCATGATTCGCACCCTGAAGGAACAGGGGCGCACGATCGTGATTACGACGCACAGTATGGACGAAGCGGAGGCGTTGTGCGGGCGGGTGGCGATTATCGACGAGGGGCGGATTGTGGCGTGCGATTCGCCGCACCAGTTGATCGCCGTCGCCGATGTGCAACCGGTGTTGAAAGCAACGGTCGAGTTGCCGCTGGAGGCGCTGCCCTCGCTCCCCGGCGCCACCCAGCTGCGCTACGTCGGCGAACATCTCGAAATCGAGACGGCGAGTCCTGAAGCCACGCTTCAGGCGCTCTACGCGGCGGCGCAACAACACGGACGGCTGGTGCGCGACATCGCCGTGCGTCAGCCTAACCTGGAAGACGTATACCTCAAATTGACCGGAAGGCGCCTGGAGCCGTCAGCGTAAGAGCAGGTCTTATAGTCAACCGGATATGCGACAATCTGGTGATCGGCGTTGGCTGAGCCTGTCGAAGCCAACGCCGGTTGAGCCTGTCGAAGCCAACGCTAACTGCTCCGCAGGTACAAGCGTGTTTGTCCGGGTTGAGGTTGATCTTTCTATCAGATCTGCCCGGAAAGGAAGGAGATCATCCTGCTATGAAACGCTTTTTTATCCTCTCGAAAGCATTGACCCTCTCATATGCCCGTGAGCCGATGGTAGTGTTCTGGAACCTGGTCTTTCCGGCGTTCCTGCTGGGCATCTATCGTTTCGTCTTCGGAGAAACGGCGGTCGATGGCGCGGCATTTATGCAGTGGGTCGTGCCGGGGGTCGTTGTGCTGAACATTCTGTCGTTTGGTATGCTCGGCGGCTCGGCATTCATGACTGGCATGCGCGCCACCGGAGTCCTCTGGCGCCTGAAGGCGACGCCAACCCCGGCTTCACACTTTGTTGGCGCATTCATGGTCGTCAATGTGGTGATGTGCCTGGCGCAAACGGCGCTGGTGCTGGGATTTGCCGCCGTCGCCTTTGGCTGGAGCATCTCGTTCGATGGGCTGATCCTGAGCCTGCCGATGATCCTGCTGACAATCGTCGCCTCGGTGGCGCTGGGGCAGTGCATCAGCAGCCTGTCGCCGAACCAGAATGTGACGCTTGCCGTCGGGCAGTTGCTGTACTTCGTGCAACTCTTTCTCGCCGGACTGGTCATTCCTATGGAGAATATGCCGGAATGGCTGCAACAGACGGCGCGGTTCCTGCCCGCCTACGCCATCGGCGATCTGGTGCGCGCGCCTTTGATCAACGGCGACCTGGGCGCCGACGCGGCGCGCAACCTGGCGCTCTCTGCGGGCTACACCCTGGCGGCGGGTCTCCTGGCGGCGCGCTTCTTCCGCTGGCAGGCAAGATAACGATCGTTGAACGTTGAACGTGGGCAGGGCGAAAAACCCGCCCGACCCTTGAGGTCTTCGCCGGAGATGCGCCACCGCCGAACCACACCATTAGCGGATTTGGTTCCCGACGCCTCCCGTGGCGTCGCCCGACCTCGAGGGTCTTGGGGGAAGGACCCCCGCTCGACCCTTGCGGTCTCCGCCAGCGATGCGGCGCTGCTGAACCACGTCACTGGCGGACTGGTTCCCGACGCCTCCCGTGGCGTCGCCCGACCTCGAGGGTCTTGGGGGAAGGACCCCCGCTCGACCCTTGCGGTCTCCGCCAGCGATGCGGCGCTGCTGAACCACGTCACTGGCAGTATGGTTCCCGACGCCTCCCGTGGCGCCGTCCGACCTCAAGGGTCTTGGGGGAAGGGAACCCCGCCCGACCCTTGAGGTCTCCGCCAGCGACGCGGCGCTGCCCAACCACGTCACTGGCGGACTGGTTCCTGACGCCTCCCGTGGCGTCGCCCGACCTCAAGGGTCTTGGCAGCAGGACCCCCGCCCGACCCTTGAGGTCTCCGCCGAAGATGCGCAGCCTGACGCCGGTGATCCTGGCGCATAGCCTGGCGCTCCTGATCGGCGAACCATTCCTGACACTTTCGCTGATGGAAGCGATTCGGATAGCGGCAGGGCAACGCCGGTTGCAGCCACGCTGATTGTGGTGTAGATTCTGACTATGAAATCGCTGCTTGCGAGACTCTTTCCGGAAGTCAGGACGTTTCATGACGATCCTGATTTGCCGTTGCCGGTGCGCATTTTTGTACCCTACGTCTGGTTCTGGCATATCGTCACAATCCTGATCTACCTGACGTTTATCGTGGGGACTATCTGGCGGCAGCGCGACGCGCTGGACTGGCGCGTCGCGGTTGTTTCACTGCTGCTGGTGATGCA
>JAUQOW010000255.1:525-6544 GCA_030550675.1 Chloroflexota bacterium | reverse complement strand
TTGGGGAGCGGCGCAGCGCTGGTCGGGTTGCCGCCGTTGAGCGGATTTGCGAGTAAGATGCTGTTGTACGAAGTTGCAGCACGCCGCAATGCGTTTTTGTTGATCCTGCTGATCGGCGCCACAATTCTGGCGTTGCTGGCGCTGGCGCGTCTGGCTCGCGACTGGTTGACCGGCGCGCCGGAGGATCAACCGGTTTCTGAAACGCCCTTGTTGCTTGGAACGACTGAACTGGATCTGCCGCGAAAGCGCCATCTGACGCCTGAACCATCAATCGCCGTCTTTGTGGTGCTGACGTTCCTGGGAGGAATCCTGGCAATCGGGCTGTATCCGCAACCGCTGCTCGAAACGATTACCGACGTGATCCGTGGGTTGACATTTGTCCGAGGGGAGAGTTCATGAAGCGTATCATCCGGGTCTATCGGTTCAATACCGGCTCGTGCGGCGGTTGCGATCTGGAAATCATGGCGGCGCTCAGCGATGCGGTTGATATTGCCTGGGCAGCGACGCCGCATGAGGCGGATGTGATGTTGATCACCGGTCCGTTGACGGTTGGCGCAAAAGCGGCGTTGATGGCGCTGGTGCGCGAATCCGGGAATCAGACGCCGATCCTGGCTATTGGACGGTGCGCGATCGATGGGCATCCGTTCGGTCGCGGCGGAGTCGCCAGCGCCGCCGGGCTGACGGTCCGCTCGTCGCTCGATGGGTGCCCGCCGACGCCAACGCAGATTCTCGAAGCCATTCGCCGCGCCGCCGAGAGCGTAGCGGGAGCGGTGCGGCAAAGAGCCGACGCCGGGTTATGATAGATAGTCTTATCGCAATTGTGCTGGCAGCGGCGCTGTCGTCCGGTCTGGGCTTGCTCATTGCACGGACGACGACCGGGATTGACATCTGGACGCTGCCGTCGATGCGTCGCCTGCCGCGGAGCGTCGATGGGCTGGCGGCAATGTCGGGGATTGCGCTGGTTATCCTGGCGTTTGCTGCGCTGCCCTGGCCCCTGCATCCGGCGAGCAATCAGGCGTGGGTCGGGCATCCGGCGCTCCTGCTGGCGCTTATCGAAGGCGCATTCCTTGCGCCGGTCTTTGCCGGTTTGCTGGCATCCTCGCCGCTGGCAGCGCGCGCCGCTATGCGCGAAGCGCAGGTGAATGCGGCTGGACGCCTGGCGCTCTGGGTGGCGGCTGGCAGTGTGTTGTGGGGCGGTGTGGGATGGACCGGGCTCGACGTGCTGGGACGAATCGTTCTGTTTGTCGTAGGGGGAGCGGCATGCGCCGCCGCCGCCGGTCTGGGTCCGTTCGCGCCGGATGCCAGTCTCTCGCCGTCTGGCGCCGAGGAAGGTCTCGATGAGTCTGAACGCTGGCTGGCGCAAATGGCGCGTCATATGCGTGCAGGGCTGATGTTGACGTTCTTTGTGATCAGCGTCGTTCCTGGACCGAAGGTGGTTCAACCGATCATTGCATTGATAATTGCGATTGCGATAGGTGCTGTGCTTGTCGCGGGATTACGCCAGGTGCAGCAGACCCTGCCGCGTCTGACCCTGCACGCAACTGTGCGGTGGTGTCTCTGGCGCATGCTGCCCGTCGCAGTGGTTGCGAGCGCGTATCTGGAATTGGTGGCGGGGATTAGGGGTTAGAGCAATGAAATCAATGAAAGCATTGACCTTAACTCTAACCCCTGACCCTTCACCCCTAACCCTGGCTTGTCTGGTTCTCCCATGAACATTATCGAACTTGACGAAGTCCACAAATCCTACGATGGCGTTGCCGTGCTGCGCGGAGTGACGCTGCGTGTGCCCCCGGGCATCGTGTATGGTGTGCTCGGTCCACACGGCGCAGGCAAAACGACGCTGATTCATCTGATGCTTGGCTTTCTTCGCCCCGATCGCGGCGTCATCCGCATCTTCGGGAGCAGCAACCTGCAACAGGTCGATGGACGTGTCGGGTATGTGCCAGAGCGTCTGCGCTACCATACCCGCTATACTGTGCGCGAGTATTTGTGGTATTTGGGACGGTTCAGCGGGCTTTCCGGCGCGACGCTGCGTCGGCGTGTCAATGCTGAGATGAGTGCAACCGGTCTGGACAGCGTTGCTGATCGACCGATGAGCGCCCTCTCACGCGGAATGCTGCAACGCGTCGGAATAGCGCAGGCGCTGTTGAGTGAGCCGGAACTCTTGCTTATTGATGAACCGACGGCGACGCTTGATCCAGAGGGGCAGCGAGAAATCATCGAATTGCTGGCTGCTGTACGCAAGCGTGGTTGCACCATCCTGATGGCGACCCATTTTCTTGATGAAGCGGACCTGCTGTGTGATCGCATCGGCATCCTGCACGGCGGGCGTATTGTCGCGGAAGCGGAAACGTGCACA
The DNA here is from genome assembly GCA_030550675.1 of Chloroflexota bacterium. GTDB lineage: Bacteria > Chloroflexota > Chloroflexia > Chloroflexales > Roseiflexaceae > Roseiflexus. The sequence continues at coordinate 4,185 of JAUQOW010000255.1, read as the reverse complement.
CTCCAGCGACCGGCGCGAAGCATTGTCATTACCGTCGCGGATCTGCCGCAGGCAGCCGAGACTGCCCTGACTGCGCTTTCGCCCGCTGTGCATTGCAATCGGCGCGAGATTGTCCTGAACCCGAACACGCCAGAATTGCAGGCGCAGGTCGTGCGTCTGCTTCTTGATCATGCCATCACGATCATAACCCTCGCGCCTCAACGCCATCCCATCGAGGAGTTCTACCTTGAGGCGGTGCGCGGTCATCCACAGCGCGAAGAGTCATCGGAAACGCCGCCTCACGGTCCATCAGGCGCAGGAGATGCATTGCTGCACGAATTGCTGCGACGGGAAGAACAGCGAACGCTTGAAGATCAACCGTCCAGACGCTTATGAACGCTCTGGTTCGCACATTCTGGTTTGCTGTCTTTACCCTGGATGAGTATCTGCGTTCCGGGAGAATTGTGGTGGAGCTGGCAGCGGCCGCCGTGGCGTACTACCTGTTCTTTCGCCGCTGGACGACGCCGATGACGCCGGAATATTTTTTCTCGACGGTCAGCCTGTTTACGCTGGGGTTGACCATCTATACCGGCTCGTCCATCCTTGCGCTCGGCGACCGTCCGGCAGGATACGTGGCGCTGGCGCGACGCCTGGGGCGCGGACCGTACCTGCTGGGGCTGTATCTCGCAGTTCTGGCGGTGTCATGGGGCGTGTACGGCGCCATCTGTCTGCTGGTTGCATTCACCAACCCGATAAGAGGACTCGATGTCACCGGTTGGGCGTTGGGCACAATCCCGCTGCTGCTGAACCTGGCGCTGCTGGCGGCTTTTTTGACGCTGCTGACGCCCATCGTGCTGCCTGCGCCATGGCGTCTTGCGGTGCTGGCGCTGGTGGCGCTGGCATTCTCCGGGAGCCTGATCGGCGGTGCTGCTCTGTCATCGTTGCCCGAGTCGGTCGCCACCGCGCTGGACGTGATGCGCACAATCCTGAGCACGCCGTTGCTGCCCGCTTTCACTGGTTTTGCGATCTCGGTCAGTCGGGATTACAGCGGCGCTTCAGCCGTCGTTCCGGTGGCGCAGTTGTTTCTGGTGATCGGACTGCTGGCGTTTGCAGTATATTCATTTGCGAAGCGAGAAATTGTCTTTTCTGGTTAGTCGTCGATGCGCCGGGTGCGGTATAATGGGCAACAACGAGATGACCCGTGAAGACCACGCAATACTTTGTCAACAGCGTTCTACCTCGACGTCCCTGCCTCGGACAGGAATGGATTGAACGAGTGCTGCGTAGTCCTATACGCACAGAAACGCAAGAAAACGGGCGTATTCGTCATTGAGCGTTTATTACGGAAGCGGGCAAATATTTGCGAGTCGTGACGGAACCAGACGGCGAGACAGTGTATAATGCGTTTTTTGACTGAAGGTTCAAACCATGAAACACAGGATGTAGGAGGATAAAACGATGGTGTTTCAGTACTATCCAGATACAGACATGCTGTACGTCAAATTGGTCGACACGACGAGTGTGGATTCGGAAGAAGCGGCGCCTGGCATTGTGCTGGACTTCGATGAAAAGAATCGCGTCATTGGCATTGAGATTGAAAATGCAAGCACATTTACTGATCTGTCGCGTTTGGAGATCCTGGCTCTACCCGTGGTCAATCTGATTGTAAGCGAACGAGAGCTGGTAAAAGCATAGCCTTGCGTATGTGGGGCGTGCAGCGTATCGGAGAGGTCTGCAATGGCCTCAGAGTCGCTGTCGGATGACGATCGGTTGATCGCTGTGTGCCGGGCGCTGGCGCATCCGGTTCGCCTGGCGATCGTGCGGTATGTTCAGCGTCACCCGCGCTGCATCGGCAACCAGATTCAGTTGCATCTGCCCGCGCCGCTGGCGCGCGCTCAGTCGACGCTCTCGCAACATTTGAAGATTCTGTGCGCCTCCGGCGTGCTCCTCGCTGAGTCTGAAGGACCGGCGACCTGCTACGTGATCAATCAGGCGCAACTGGACTGGCTCTGCCAGCAGATCGGGGCGTTGCGCGATTGAGCGGCGGTCGCTGGCGCAGGTTGCTTCTTGCTGCCATGTCTCAAGCCCAACGATACGCGCTCCTGATAGCCGCTGCGGCAATCATCACTCTGTTGACAGTCGCAGTCGCTTATCAGGCATTGCCTGGTCGCGCATTCGCTGCGGATGATTTTCAGTGGCTGCTGAATGTGCGCGATCATCGGTCATTGGCGTCGGTCGCCTCGCGTGCGTTCGATATTCAAGCCGAGTCGCACTTCTTCCGCCCTCTCGTCTGGTTGCTGTTGTGGAGCGAATGGCGACTGTTTGGCTTTGACGCCAGCGCCTTTCACCGCGTGTCACTGGCGCTTCACGCGCTCAATGCCGTCCTGATCGGCGGGTTGACCTTCCGCATGATCCGGGCGCGGTCGTTTCCGGCGCCGGTTATCGGGTTTGCCACGGCAGCGCTGGTTGCAGCGCTGCATCCGGCGCCGTTTGAGGCAGTCGTGTGGGTGTCGGCGCAGAGCGAACTGCTGGCTGCCCTCTTTCTGCTGCTGATGCTGCACTTCTGGTGGAGCGCCAGTTTTTCTCACGGACGATGGCGCCCGATCTGGCATGTGGCTGCCGCTGTCATGCTGGCGCTTGCGTTGCTGACAAAAGAAAGCGCGATCATTGGGCTGCCGCTCATCATTCTGCTTGAATGGGAAGCGTCGCGCATCCCACAACGGCGCATAGCGCTTATGCCCCTCGGTCTGCCGCTCATGCTCACAGCCGTATATCTCGCGGCTGCGCTCGATGTTGCGTCGCGCAATTACCTGGTGCGTGAGAGCGGCTACGGTCTCGGCATGCAGATTCTGCTCAACCCGCTGCGGAGCCTTGGGTTGATTGCAGCGCCACTGCCAGGAGTGGAGTATGGCAGAGAGGCATGGCTGCCGCTGGCAGGCGCAGGAGTGGTGTTGGCATGCGCGATTGCTCTGGTCGTGGTATGGCGATACAGGAAAGGCGCCGCTTCACTCCTGATCGGCATGCTGGCGCTGGTCGTCACTCTTGCGCCGACTGCGCCCTTCGCCTCGGCGCCGGACTCGCGGTATCTCTATCTGCCGGTGATGGTTATTGCGCTGATGGCTGGCCGCTGGTCATCTGCGCTTGCGGATTGGACGCTCTCGGCGGCGCCGCGCAGCGACGAGAACCGCGTCGCGGTGTCATGGGTTCATCAACGGCGCGTCCCTGCTGCGCGCACCCGTCTTCGGATTGAACGTCTCCTCGTTGGGGTTGTGGCGATGGCGACCGCTCTGGCGTTTGGGGTTCTGGCAGTGAACGAAGTCCGCGGGCGGGAGGTTCGCTTTGCGGCTGGCGCGCGCCCCGGCGAGGAGTTGCGCCTGTTTGCGGCGGCGCAGTGCGCAACCGGACGCCTGGATCGCATGCTGGTTGTGGAACCGCCAATCGCCGCGCCGCACGTCGAGGCGATTGTCCGTTTGAGTTGCGGTTCCAGCCCGCACACGCTGGTGATCGGTTCCGGCGATGTTGAGCGTGAACTGCGCCCCTATACGCTGGTTGTGGTATTCGATGGCGGTTTCCCGCATCCCCTGATACGGACTTCGTCGGGATGAAGGTCCGGCGATCCATCGCAATGATACGGTATAATGCGTGGTAGAATCGATTTCAACGCTCTCTCGCCAGGCATAT
>JAUQOW010000255.1:0-515 GCA_030550675.1 Chloroflexota bacterium | reverse complement strand
TATGACGCTGCACCAAAAGGCGGATACCATGCCCGATCCGGCAGACATCAGCAAGGTGGCGCCCGAACGGCTGGCGCGCTATCTGCCGGTCGATATGTCTGATCGTCTGCGTCACACCTCCGGTACCGTCGATATCCCCGCCGTGCTGCATCGTCTTACAGCCGTGCGCGCCGCCATCGCAACCTATTTGCCGCGGCGGATCGTTCAATGGGCGCTCAAGCAACGTCAGGCGCCGCCCTGGCTGGAGTGGGTGGAGGGATCGCTGCTGTTTGCCGACCTTTCCGGCTCGACGGCGCTGGCGGAACGGCTCAGCGTACTGGGTCGAGAGGGGACGGAACTTGTCACTGACTTTCTCAACAGCATCTTCGCACGCATGATCGACATCATTCACGCCTATGGCGGCGATCTGATTTCGTTCGGCGGCGATGCGCTTCTCGTCTTGTTCGATGATGACGATCACCCCCGAACGGCGGCGTGCGCAGCGCTTGGATTGCAACAGGCGCTGAACGGGTATG
>JAUQOW010000254.1 GCA_030550675.1 Chloroflexota bacterium | reverse complement strand
TGATGCGCCGCGCGCCGGTGCAAAGCTTTGGCGGGTTGCCGGGCGCAGCGCAACCCTATGGCTATCTGGCGCTTGATGGCGCCGATGGTCTAATCACGGTCGTCAACCCTTCCCAGGCGACCGTCACCATGCCGTTGCCGGTTCCATGCCGCGATTGCGCCGTTATCTTCCACGACGCAGGGTTCGCGCCGCAGGTGACGGCAGCCGGTGTGACGCTCGGCGCGGAACAGATGGCGGTCGTTGGCGTCGGACGGTACGCTGCGCTTGACTGGGGCGTTGAGCCGGATGTGGTCATCCCCGCGTCGATCACGCCATTGTCGGCGGATTTCGTCCGCCTCGACGCGCATGCCATACAGACCACGCTGGCGTCCCCGCCGCGCAGCGGGCGTCTGCGGGTGATCATGCAGCAGTTCGACGAGCGCGGTCGCGTGGTGCGCACATCGGGCGGCGCGCCGCCGCATGGCGTGTCGCTGGCGCGCCTGCTGCGCATTGAAGCCGCGCAGGGAGATCGAGCGATTCCCGTCGCCGTGGCATACGATAAGGCGATCTGGAGCGGGCTGTCGTGGGCTGTGGGCGAGATCGATCTGACGCGCCTGGCGCCCGACATTCCCCTGATCATCACCCTGACCACCGCCGACCGCGCGGTTCATTCACTGCGAGGAGATCTGTACCACATTCAGGAGTCATCATGAACGTCGCCCAACCGTTTCGCCAGATTCACCTCGATTTCCATACGAGCGACCAGATCCCGGCAGTCGGCGCCGCCTTCGACCCGGAACGATTCGCCGCCACTCTGGCGCGCGCCAGGGTTAATTCCATCAATCTTTTCGCCCGCTGCCACCATGGATGGATCTATTTCGACACCCGCCGCTTTCCTGAGCGTCGCCATCCAACGATGCAGCGTTCGCTGCTGCGCGAGCAGATCGACGCCTGCCACGCCTGGGGCATTCGCACGCCGATCTATGTGAGCGTGCAGTGGGACGACTTCACTGCCCGGCAACATCCCGAATGGCTGGCGCTGACCGCTGACGGACGCATCGCCAATATCTATGGCAGACCCGGCACGCCTCCCTATGAAGCCGGATTTTACCGGGCGCTCTGCGTCAACTCGCCCTACCTGGATCTTCTCAAGGCGCACGTGGAAGAGATCTTCGAGATGCTGCCGGTTGATGGACTCTGGTTCGATATTGTGACGCCGGTTGACGACTCATCGGTCTGGACGCGCACTGCGATGCTGGAAGAAGGTCTCGATCCCGCCGATCCAGCGCAACGCCGCGCCTACGCGCACACGGTCATTGACCGCTTCAAACGTGAGATGGCGGATTTCGTGCGCAGCCTGGACCCGGCATGTTCCATCTTTTTCAACAGTGGTCACATCAGCCCGCACGTTCGCCTGACGCTGGACGCCTACACGCACCTGGAAATCGAGTCGTTGCCGGGCGGCGAGTGGGGGTACGCCCATTTCCCGCTCACGGCGCGCTACACCCGCACTCTGGGCAAAGAGTGGCTGGGGATGACCGGCAAGTTCCACACCCAGTGGGGCGATTTTCATTCGTTCAAAAACCGCGCCGCGCTTGAGTTCGAATGCTTCCAGATGCTGGCGCTGGGCGGGAAATGCTGCATCGGCGACCAGTTGCACCCCTCTGGCGCGATCTGCGAGACGACCTACGATTTGATCGGACACGTCTATCGCCAGGTTGAGGCAAAAGAACCCTGGTGTCGAGATGCGCGCCCTGTCGTCGAGATGGCGCTGCTCTCTTCGGGCGAGTTCACCGATGAACGCACCCCGCCAGCCGACGTTGGCGCAATGCGCATGTTGCAGGAGTCCGGCTTCCAGTTCGATGTGATCGATACATCCGCCGATCTGACCCGCTACCGGTTGCTGATCTTGCCGGATACGGTCCGCATATCTGAAGCGTTCGCCGCCAGGCTGCGCGACTACCTGGCGCAGGGCGGGGCGATCCTGGCATCCTTCGAGGCGGCGCTTGACCCTGATGGTCGCACGTTTGTGTTGCCCGGATGCGACGCCCGCTACCTGGGCGAAGCGCCGTACTCTCCTGATTTTATCGTCCCGCGCGGCGCCATTGGCGCCGGGTTGCCCGAAACCGAGCATGTGATGTATCGCCGGGCTATCCACATTGAGGCTGGCGAACGCGCCGAGACGCTTGCGCGCGCGACGCTGCCCTACTTCAACCGCACCTGGCGTCATTATTGCTCCCACCGCCACACGCCATCGGCTGGCGTCGAGGGGTATCCGGTCATTCTGCGCCAGAACAACGTGATTTACTTCGCCCATCCGATCTTCAGCCAGTACTATGAGAATGGACCGCGCTGGTGCAAGACGCTGGTGTGCAACGCCATTGATATGCTGCTGCCCGAACGCCTGGCGCGCCATAACGGTCCGGGCACGTTGATCGTCACGATCAACGAACAGCAGAACCCTATGCGCTGGATTGTCCATCTGCTGCACTACATCCCGATCCGCGCCAGTCATGCAATTGACCTGATCGACGATGTCATCCCGCTCTTCAATATTGCGCTTACGCTGCACGTTCCCGGCGTCGTGGCGCGGGTATCATGCGAACCGGAAGGTCAATCGCTCGATTTTGAGCAGACCGGTCATACGGTCCGTCTGTCTGTGCCGCGGATCGACGGGCACCAGATGGTGGCGGTGACGTTTCAGACGCAGGACGCAGGGTGAGTCAGGGAGGCGTGAACGTGCACCTCAGTCGCAATACCGGGCTTGATCTCGTGCGCGCAACCGAAGCCGCCGCCATCAGCGCCGGACGCTGGATGGGGCTTGGTCGGCGCGAGGAAGCCAATGCCGCCGCTGAACAGGCGATGGCGACGACGCTCGACCTGCTCGATTTCGATGGATGCATCGTCGTCGGCGAAGAAGGGCGCCTGAAAACGCAATCAAGCCTGGTCAGCGGTCGGCGCGTCGGGCGCGGCGGTCCGCCGGTTGATGTCGTCGTCGATCCGGTCGATGGGTTGCGACTGCTGGCGCAGGGACGCTCCGGCGCCATCTCGGTCGCGGCGGTGGCGCCGCGCGGCGCGCTCTGGTCGCCCGCACCGGCGGCGTACATGGAAAAACTGGTGGTCAGCCGCGACACGGCGCACGCACTCGTGCCGGAATGCCTTGGCGCACCCGCCGGATGGACGCTGGCGCTGATTGCGCGCACGCTCGGCAAGGAAATCCGCGATCTCGTCGTCTTCGTGCTCGACCGACCGCGCCACGTTGATCTGGTGAACGAAATTCGCGCGGCTGGCGCGCGCGTCATGCTGGCGGACGACGGCGACATCGCTGGCGCCGTGCTCGCCGCCATGCCCGGCGGTCCGGTCGATGTGCTGATGGGAATCGGCGGCGCTGCCGAGGGCATCATTGCCGCGTGTGCAGTGCGATCCATCGGCGGCGCGATGCTTGCCCGCCTTGCGCCGCAGAGCGACGCCGAGCGCCGGGCTATCGAAGAGCGCGGTCTCGATATGCGCCGCGTGCTTACCTGCGACGACATGGTGGCGACCAACGAGGTCTTCTTTGTCGCCACCGGCATTACCGATGGACTGCTGCTTCACGGCGTGCGCTACCAGCGCGATCGCGCCGAGACGAATTCGTTGATCCTGCGCTGTGAAACGCGCACGCGGCGGGTGATTTATGCTGAACACCTGCTGCCTGATGTTCATGCTGTCTTGAGCAAGGAGCGCGACCCATGACGACCGCGTTTGACGATCAGCCCGACGCAATGACTGTCGATGCCGGCGTCCGCCAACCATCGTGGCGCGCCTACCCGTACCTCCTCGTCTCCGATGATCCGCAACTGCACTTCCCGCAGGCGGAAGGGTACCAGGGCATGGCAAGCGACACGTATTACGCCTCCGGCTTCGTGCAGGGCGAGCAGACTGGGAAGCGCTACGCCTTTTTCGTCATTTTTGCGCGCCTCTCCGGGTTTTCGAGCGCTTCCGGCATCGACATGCACCTTGGCGCACTATTCGACCTTGCAAACGGCGGCTATACCACCTTCGCATCGTATGACCTGCCGCCGAAACGCTGGTTTCGCAAACGCCTGACGATCACCCGCGGTCACCTCGGCGTCGCCTGGCATTCGCCCTGCTGGAAGAGCCGCTTCTGGGCGCGCTACGATGCGTCGGGCGCGCCTGTGCCGTTCGGCTATACCCTCGACGTGTGCGGGCGCGACAGCCACGGCGATCCGCTGATGCTCGATCTGATCGTTGACGCCGTCAAACCGCCGCAGCCGGTTGGCGGTCCAGTTTACAACGGCGCCATTACTGTCATGGGGCAACCGAACACCCGCTCCTACTTCCAGAGCCTGTGTTATCGCGGGGCGCTCCAGTGGCGCGGCGTGGAGGAGGCGGTGCGAGGCGACGTCGGCTGGCTCGACCGGCAGTGGTTCCCGGAGTACGTCGGCGCGTACTCCGGTATTCTCGCGGATCGCTACGGTCATCAGTGGGCGCAGATGTCGCTCGACAACGGCTGGGAACTCAGTCTGTGGCGGCACTTCGCGCGCCACGAACGCAACCGTGAGATTCCATTCAGCGGACTGACGATCACCGACCCGACAGGGCGTGCGTCGTTCACCGATGAGTACCGCGTTGAGCCGCTCAGTTACTGCCGTGACGAAGGATACGTGACGCCGCTCTACGCGCCGATCCAGCGTCTTTTCGGCGTGCGCGGCGATACGCGCTATTTCCTCGACGCCTACCGGCTTCATGTGCCGTTGCTCGATCTGGTAGTGACCAGCACGCCGCTCGCGCCTGCTCCCGCTCACCGTATGCCGGTCGATTATCTCACCGGACCGACCCGCCTGGAAGGGACGATGGCAGGCAGACCGGTGACTGGCTACGGGTTCAACGAGCGCACCCTGGGTCTGTGGCGACCGTGGGAATTGTGCCAGGCGCTCGCCGACTCGCTGCGCCCGCTGATGGACGACGGAAAGGCGCCATCTGCGCTAATGCAGCGGATGGACGAGGTATGCGCTGCTGTTGACGCAAAGCGCAATGACGAGGCGCAGCGCATCCTCGAACAACAGGTGCGCCCTGCGCTCGACACCCTCGCCGAACCGCAGCGCCAGCGCCTGATCCGCCTGTGCAACGATCTGGCGGCGACGTTGTAGGAGTTATCCACGAAGGACACGAAGGATTCATCCACCTCCCCTCCTCCCCTCCTTCGTGCATCTTCGCGCCCTTCGCGGATCACCTGATGACGCGGGCTTGAGCCGCGAAGGACACCAAGGGACACCAAGGACACGAAAGGACACGAAGGATTGATCCGCCTTCCCTCCTTCGTGCATCTTCGCGCCCGTCGTGGATCACCTGATGACGCGGGCTTGAGCCGCGAAGGAAAAGGACACGTAAGGAACGTTCCCACGTGAAACGTTAAACGTTCAACGTTCTATGGTAATGCCCTGGTACGCTGCTGCGCCTATCATCGAAAAGAATGAAGATTCGTCCTACCACGATCGTAAGGAGCATTTTCCGATGACCACGACGAACGGGAACATCGCCAACCTTGAAGCCGAGAACGCCGCGCTGCGTCAACGCATGAGCGAACTGGAGGCGCGTCTTGCTTCCCAAAACGGCGTCGCTGCGTCTGCAACTGGTCACGTCGCAATTGACAGGTTTCGTGGTTTCCGCACACTGGTCGAGACGGCGCCGCAAGCTATCAGCATTGCCGGTCTCGATGGCGTCATCGCCTATGCCAATCCGGCATTCTCTGCGCTGACAGGTTACGATGCGCCTGTCGGAATGCCTATCGTAACGCTCCATTTCGATGAGGATCTGCCGTTGCTAGAAGCGGGAATTCACAGCGTGAAGAGCGAAGGCGTCTGGCGCGGTACGGTGCGTTTGCGCCGTCGCGATGGCAGCGCGGTGTCGGTGCGGGTCAACGCTTTCGTCATTCGCGATGATGACGGCAATCCGGTCGCTATGACCGGCATGTTCGAGGACCTGACCATTGAACTGGCGCGCGAGGAGCGTCTGTCCCTCTTCGAGGCGCTTGTCGAGAACGCCCCTGACGCCATCGGCGTCGCCGACTTCAATGGCAATATCATCTACGCCAACGCTGCCTACAAGATCCTGACCGGCTACGGCGACGACCTGATCGGCATGAACGGCTTCGACTACATTCACGAAGAGGATTACCAGAGGGCGCAACTCGTCATGGAGCGTTTAGCAGAGGGCAAAGCAGCGTTCCTTGAGACGCGCATTCGCCGCAAGGATGGCGGTGTCGTGCCAGTGGCTGCCACGATGTACGTTCAGATGTCGCCGCGCGGCGAGCCGCAGATTATCGGCTTTCTGCGCGACATCAGCGAGCAGAAGCGCGCTGAGGAGGAGCGCTTCGCTCTGCAACAGCAGGTGATCGAGGCGCAGCGCGCCGCTATCCGCGAACTCTCGACGCCGCTCATTCCAATCAGCGAGACGGCGGTGATTATGCCGCTGGTCGGCGCCATCGATAGCGCACGCGCACAGCAGATTATCGAGGCGCTGCTCGAAGGTGTGGCAGAGCACCGTGCCGAAATGGCGATTGTGGACATCA
>JAUQOW010000253.1 GCA_030550675.1 Chloroflexota bacterium | reverse complement strand
CCGGTCTGCTGGCGGAACTGGTCGAAACCGGCAGGTTATCGCGCGAGACCGCGGCGCAATACCCGTTCCTGGCGCTGGTCGGGCTGGTTGGCTCGATCGACAACGATTTCTACGGCACCGATATGACGATTGGCGCGGATTCGGCGTTGCATCGGATTACCGCCGCGATCGACGCGCTCGTCAGCACCGCAGCCAGTCATCAGCGCACGTTCGTCGTTGAGGTGATGGGGCGTCACTGCGGGTACCTGGCATTGATGGGCGCGATTGCTGGCGGCGCTGACTATGTGCTCATTCCCGAAAATCCGCCTGAACCGGGCTGGGAAGATCGCATGTGTGCATTATTACGCGCCGGACGCGCTGCCGGTCGCCGCGAGAGCATTGTCGTCGTGGCTGAGGGTGCGCGCGACCGCGAGGGCAACCCGATCGCCTCGGAATACGTGCGCCGCGTCCTGGAGGAGCGCCTGCAGGAAGATGCGCGCGTCACCATCCTGGGGCACGTGCAGCGCGGCGGTACGCCGAGCGCCTTTGATCGCTGGATGAGCACGCTCGTCGGGTATGCCGCCGTTGAAGAACTGCTGAGCGCCACGCCTGAGAGTGAACCGCAGTTGATTGGTATGCGCTACAATCGCATCACGCGCCAGCCGCTCATGTACTGCGTCGAACAGACGCATCAGGTCAGCGCTGCGATCGACGCTGGCGATTATCAGCGCGCAATGGAGCTGCGCGGCGGCAGTTTCACTGAGATGTTCCAGACGTTCCAGGCGCTCGCCAGCGCCCTGCCGAGCGTGACGCGCCCGCGCAAGCGTCGGATTGCGCTGCTGCACGCGGGAGGACCCGCACCCGGCATGAATACGGCAGTGCGCGCCGCCGTGCGCCTCGGTCTCGATCAGGGACACACGATGCTGGTTGTGCGCAATGGCTTTGATGGTCTGATCGCCGGTCATGTCAGCGAGTGCGAGTGGCAGATGGTGGATGGCTGGGGACCGATGGGGGGCGCAGAGCTGGGCACCAGCCGCCGCGTTCCGTCCGGCGACGACCTTGCCGCCGTTGCACGCGCGCTGACCAGGCACAGCATCGATGGGTTGCTGATCATCGGCGGATGGAACGGCTATCAGGCGGCGCACCGCCTGTACCACGAGCGCGATACGTATGAACCTTTTAATATTCCGATCATCTGCCTGCCTGCTTCGATCAATAATGACCTGCCTGGTTCGGAGTTGAGCATCGGCGCCGACACCGCGCTGAATGCCATTGTCGAGGCGCTCGACCGGATCAAGCAGTCGGCAGTGGCGGTGCGCCGCACCTTCGTGGTCGAGGTGATGGGGCGCTACTGCGGCTACCTGGCGCTGATGAGCGGGCTTGCATCGGGGGCGGAACGGGTGTACCTGCACGAAGAGGGCATCACCCTCGACGACCTGCGCGCCGATATTCAGACAATGATCGAAGGATTTCGCGCCGGAAAGCGCCTCAGCCTGGTGATTCGCAACGAGTACGCCAACCGCCTGTACACCACCGACGTCATCTGTGCGCTCTTCGAGGAGGAAGGGAAGGGGCTGTTCGACGTTCGCCGCGCTGTTCTGGGTCATTTGCAGCAGGGCGGGAGTCCCTCGCCCTATGATCGAATTCAGGCGACGCGCCTCGCGGCGCGCTGCATCCGTTTTCTGACCGAAGAAATGGAGCGCGGCACAGCAGCCGCAGCTTTCATTGGCTTTATCAACGGCAGGGTGCGAGTCTTCGACCTGGGTGAGCTGCCGCACATGGTCGATGCCGCATATCGCCGTCCCAAGGAACAATGGTGGCTCCAACTGGCGCCGATTGCGCGAGCGCTCGCGCAACAGAAGCATGAGACGAGGGCGACATGACAACATTCACGGTAGGAGACCTGCGCTGTGAGTATCTGGAGAATCCGCTGGGAATCGATGTGACCCGTCCGCGCCTGAGCTGGCGTTTGTTCAGCAACCGGCGCGGCGCGCGGCAAACGGCGTACCGCATTGTGGCGGCGCCGTCCGCCGACGATGCGGCGATGGAACAGAACCTGATCTGGGATAGCGGGCGCGTCGAGTCGGACCAGTCGATCCACGCGGTCTACGAAGGCGGTCGCCTTCGCTCGCGTCAGCGCGTTTTCTGGCGCGTGCAGGCATGGGATGAACACGGCAAGGTCGCCGTCAGCCCGATCGCCTGGTGGGAGATGGGGCTGCTGCGTCGTTCGGATTGGTCGGCATCGTGGATCGGCGCGTCGCTCGTTGGCGGACGCTGGACAACAATCCCGGCGCCGTTCCTGCGCCGCGCATTTACGCTGAATGCGCCGGTGGCGCAGGCGCGGCTGTATATCACAGCGTTGGGACTCTATGAGTGTTCGATCAACGGGCAGCGCGTCGGGCGGGATTTCTTCACGCCAGGCTGGACCGACTATCGCCAGCGAGTGCAGTATCAGGTGTACGACGTCACAGATTTCTTGCACGAAGGCGATAATGTGATCGGCGTTATTCTGGGTGATGGCTGGTACTGCGGACACGTGGCATGGGCGGGGCGCCAGAACTACGGCGACCGTCCGAAACTGCTGGCGCAACTGATGATCACGCACGCGGACGGCAGTACGCAGACGATTGCCAGCAATCGCTCCTGGCGTTACGCCTTTGGTCCTATTCTGGAGAGCGACATCCTGCACGGCGAGAGTTACGACGCCAGGCTCGAGATGCCTGGCTGGAACATGCCCGGTTTTGATGACTCTTCCTGGCAACCTGCGGAACTCTTCGCGGCGCCTGACATCGCCCTCGTCGCTATGCGCGGTCCCACTGTGCAGCGCCATGAGGAACTGCGCCCGATACAGCCGCCGATCGCCTTCCGCTCACACCAGGCGACGCGCTGGGTCTTCGATCTGGGGCAGAACATGGTTGGATGGGTCCGGTTGCGCGTGCGGGGTCCGGCAGGCGCGACGGTGACGATCCGCCACGCTGAGGTTCTGAACCCGGACGGCACAATCTACACCGCGAATCTGCGCAGCGCACGCGCGACCGACCACTATACGCTGCGCGGCGACGGGGAAGAAATCTGGGAACCACGGTTTACCTTCCACGGCTTCCGGTATGTTGAACTCTCCGGCTACCCCGGCGTTCCCGACATCGACGCCGTGACCGGCATCGTCGTCCATTCCGCCGCACCGCCGACCGGCGAGTTCAGTTGCTCCGACCCGCTGATCAATCAGTTGCAGCACAACATTGTATGGGGTCAAAAAGGCAATTTCCTCGAAGTGCCAACCGACTGCCCGCAGCGTGATGAGCGCCTGGGATGGACCGGCGATGCGCAGGTGTTTATCCGCACTGCGGCGTTCAATATGAATGTCGCGCCATTCTTCACGAAATGGACGCAAGACCTGGAGGATGCCCAGAGTCCCGAAGGAGCGTACCCGCCGGTGGCGCCGCTGGCGGGCGTCAGCGGATTGACCGACGGCGGACCGGCGTGGGCGGACGCGGGGATTATCTGTCCGTGGACGATCTACCTGTGTTATGGCGACGCGCGCCTGCTTGAAACGCACTATCCCTCGATGCAACGGTTCCTCGCATACCTGGAGCGAAGCAGCCGCGATTTCATTCGCTGCTATGAGGATTATCCCGGCTTCCGCGGCTTCGGCGACTGGCTGGCGCTTGATGGGAGCGGCAAAGTTGACGGCGGCACGACGAAGGACCTGATTGGTACAGCATTCTTCGCCTACTGCGCCCGGCTGATGAGCCGCATTGCGGCAATCCTTGGACATCAACGCGATGCCGTCCGTTACCGTCGGCTGTTCGAGCGGGTGCGACAGGCATTCATCAAACGCTACGTCACCGGCGCAGGGCGCGTGGCAGGCGAAACGCAGACCGGGTACGTTCTGGCGTTGCACTTCGACCTGCTGCCGCCAGAGTTGCGACCGGCGGCAGCAGATGCGCTGGCGCGCGACATTCTGAACCGCGACACCCATCTGGCGACCGGATTCGTTGGAACGCCGTACCTGCCCCACGTGTTGACCGCTGTCGGACGCATCGATCTTGCATATGCGCTGTTGTTCCAGCGAACCTGGCCCTCGTGGCTCTATCCGGTAACGCAGGGCGCGACGACGATCTGGGAACGTTGGGACGGCTGGACGCACGACAAAGGGTTCCAGGACCCCGGCATGAACTCGTTCAACCACTACGCCTACGGCGCGATTGGCGAATGGCTGTATTCCACGGTGGCTGGCATTGATACGGACCCGGACCAACCAGGGTACCGTCATCTGATCCTGCGCCCGCGACCAGGGGGAGGACTGACGGCGGCGCACGCGGCGCTCGACACGATGTACGGGCGCGCCGTGAGCGCCTGGCGCATCGACGACCACCGCTTCACATGGGAGATCGTTGTGCCGCCAAACACAACAGCGACCGCCTATGTCCCTGCGCCTGAAGGAACGCCGGTGCAGGAGAGCGGCGTTCCGGCGGAAGAAGCAGAGGGCGTAACCCTCGTGCAGCGCGACGCAGAAACGGCGGTTTACCGGCTGGCGTCGGGTGCGTATACATTTACGGTGGGGTAGGTGAGATCTGAAAACACATCGGCAGAGCATCGTATCAAGATGATCGCCGGCATATGTCATGTATATTGGGTTCTGGCGGGGTACGGCGGCGCCGTGACCCAACCAGTTGCGCTCCGACGTTGATCAAAACTCTCTCCCAACCCACGGAGGCCACAACATGCCATCCCGCGACTCCAGCCGACACCACCGCCGATCCATCCGATTGCCAGGGTACGATTACACCCAGCCGGGCGCATATTTCGTCACTGTCGTCACCCACCGCCGCGCACATTTGTTTGGCGAGGTGGTGAACGGCGACATGCGATTGAATGCGTGGGGCGATATTGTGCGTGATGAATGGTTCAAAACCGCCCACATCCGGCCATATGTCCAATTGCGGGATGATGAATTTGTGGTGATGCCGAATCATATCCACGGCATCATTTGGATCGTCGGTTCCCCCGACATCGTAGGGGCGACCCGGCGGGTCGCCCCTACCATGGACGCCGCCCCCGGTTCATCGGGCGCCGCCCCCGGTCCATCGGGCGCCGCCCCCACCGAACCGCGCGGACCAATACCGCAATCGATTGGCGCCATCATTGGGCAATTCAAATCCATTGTCACCAAACGCATATACGTACTGGACGACGCATCAGGGACGCTGATCTGGCAACGCAATTATTACGAACACATCGTCCGCCACGAACGCGCCCTGAATGCCATCCGGCGTTACATCATCGACAACCCGCGCCGCTGGCATCTGGACCGCGAGAACATCCATCGCACCGGCAGCGATCCGCTGGCGCACGAAATCTGGGCAATGTTCCGGGAGGACGATCGGCGCTGCATGGCAGAGGGCGACCAATGAGCAGGACTTCTGGCTGGCAATACAGCGTGAGACGTAAAGCTGATAACAATATATCCGCCCTGCTCTGGCGCTCACGCCGTTGTTAATTCACGCGCATGGGCGATTTCGTTGGCGCGGATCGGACGGATCTGCCCGGCGGTCACCGTCACCACTGCAATGGTGTCGCTGCCAAGGGTCAGAAACTCGACGGTATAGCCCTTCCCATCCTGATGAACCATAACGACGGCGCCAATGTCCCCTGCTTGAAGTCTATGCTCCGGCAAATCCACGGTCAGCGCCACGCTTGCCAGTTCTTCAATCATTGGAAGCTCCTTTCAGCAGGTACGCCGTTACCAGGGTGGGAATACGCTCGCCTGCTGCGATGAACCAAACGACTCGAACCCCGGGCGAGCGTCCATCAGGTGTCAGAAGCGGTCCTTCCACGACATAGTTCGTGCCAAATACCGTTGTTTCTGTTGCCACAACCTCGTGATCAGCCGCATGACGCTTCAGTGCGGCTTTGCTGCGTCCGTCACGATGGGTCAGCGAAAGCAGAAAGGCTGTTATTTTTCGATCAGGAACGATTGCGCTTTCGTGTCCAGGTAATTTCATGCTTTACTATCGTAACATGGCAGAATAAGGCATTTCCGTCACACATCGTGGTTTCCTGGCCGATTTTACCGCCGCCAGCACGAAAACTAGCCGCATTTGCGCAAATCTTCCTGTAGACCTGTCTGCTCTTCTGTGCTATACTACCGATTGTGACCCAAACCACGATCCCGGCGTCGGTATCGTTCCTCGCCGCGTTTCTGCGACTTCGCGCTTGCTTGTTTGGGTGGCGAAGGCTCGTCAGCGACCGTCGTCGCTGACACAGGGCAGGCGCGGCTTGCAAATCCAGGATAAGGAGGGGACGATGACACAGACGGAACATGAGGTGCTGCGGTGCCCCAACTGCGGCGCAGAGTGGCGTCCGACAACGCTGGCGACCGGCGTCAAAATCAGTTGCCCGGTGTGCTTCCACTATTTTGAACAATCGAACGCCCTGGAGACGCGCAAACCGTTCAGTGTGCGCGATTTCGCCGAGCAGATCAGTGCGCTGATCAATCGCGCGCGCACCGAGGGCCTGAGCAGCGACGTCATCACCAAAGTGTTGCGCGATGAACTTGCCTACAACGCCGAATTAGCCAATCCCAGCCATATGTTCCACGT
>JAUQOW010000053.1 GCA_030550675.1 Chloroflexota bacterium | reverse complement strand
CTTACGTCGACTCGTGCCATCTGCGCCACGGGCAGCGCGTCTCGCGCCAGCCGCGCGACCTGCTGCGCACTGTGCCGGGTCTGGAACTGATCGAACTGCGTCAACCCGACCGCTGCTGCGGCAGCGCTGGCGTGTACAACATCGCTCAACCCGACATCGCCGATCAGGTGCTCGACGCCAAGATGAAGGATGTCGCCGCCACCGGCGCAACCCTGATCGCCACCACCAACACGGGCTGCCACCTGCAACTGATCGCTGGCGTGCGCAAAGCGGGTTTAAACGCCAGAGTCATGCACGTCGTCGAAGTGCTCGACGAGTCCTATCGGCGTGAACAGACCCTGTAAGCGTTGAACGTTCAACGTTCACTCTTCGGGCGCGAAGTAGATCGGATTCGTCACTGCCAGCAATTCGCCGTCCGCTGCGCGGATCTCGGCGACGCACCATTGTGCGTCGCCTTCGTCCAGGCTCCAGGTGCGCTCCCCCTCAGGCGTGGCAATATCTTCGCTGATCTGCCTTCCATTCGCGATCAACCGCAGGCGTGCACCGACCGGAACGTCGCGCCAGCGAGCATGAAGCGTAGCAGGTTCTCTGGGAAGGACGCCTCCCATCATCACGTTCGTCTCACCGCTCGCGCCGGTCAATGTGAGAGACGGACCGCTGCTCAGATACAACCTGCCATGGGCGATGGCGCGTAGAATGGCGCCTTCTTCGCGGCGCGCGGCGTAGACGACGTTGAAGCCCGGACGCGCCTCCAGCGGCGCCGGACCGTGCGCGTCGGTTCCAGCAGTCGCTGTCACGTGCAACCCCCAGTTCAACCACTCGTACCACAGCGCGAGCGCCGCTTCGTTGTTGCTGTCGCCGTTCCACAAGCCATTCCACACCTCGACAATCCGCGCCGTGCCTGGCATCATCTCGACGTAGCGCCAGTCGCAACCGGTGCAGGACGGGTCGCCGGGCGCCAGCGGATGCGCAATAACGAATAACCCGCCTTCCTTTTCAATCTCGGCGGCGATCTGCGGCATGCTGCGTTCGCCAGGGCGAATGCGCCAGTCGATCCAGCGACGCGTTCCCAGGCTCAAGGCGTGCCCCCAGAACGTGGTAAGTTCCATCCCGCCCATGACCAGCAGGTCATCGGTCGTCAGCGCATCGATGTCCCGGAGTTGCGAGATCGTATTGTGATCGGTCAGCGTCACAAAATCCAGAGAGCGTGCGCGCGCCGCAGCCAGAAGATCAGGGATATCCCATTCGCCATCTGAGTGGATCGTGTGCGCATGCAGATCGCCGCGATACCAGCCGCGCCCCGGCGCTTTCATTAAGAGAGAAGGCGGCGTTCGCCCGGCTTCCGCCACAGGCTCGTCGGTCGTCTGAATCTCAAGCATATAGCGACACGGCGCGCCGGACGCCACCATGTGCGTATCGATCACGGCATCCCACAGACCAGCTAGCAACGGACCGGGAAGGTAACCGGGGGTTGCATTCGCCGCATCAATGACGACATCGTGCTGCGCGCCGCCCCGGTGCCCCGCGCCGCGGAATCCGGTCGGGTCGAAGAGCGAAAGACACAGCATATTATCGATGCCATCAACGACCAGCGGCTCGAAACGCAACCGGATGAACAACCGCGATGCGCCGGCAGGAACCTCGAACGGATGGCTGAGATGACGCTTCCAGTCGCGTTCGGTCAGAATGCCTTCAAATGTTATGTGCATACCGTTCGACCTTGAGCGCAGAACTCAGGGGTTACGAGAACGGAGAACAGAGAACCAGGAACCAAGAACTGAGAACCAAGAACCGGGAACCGCTTTGCCTTACCCCTCTCACCCTCGCGCCTCGCGCTCCAGCCGTTGCGGTGCAACGGCTCTCCGGGCGACCTCGTGTTCCAGCCGTTGCCCTGCAACGGCTCTCCGGGCGACCCCACGCCTCGCGCCTCGCCTCTCTTGCCCCTTGCCTTGCCTCACCTTTCCACGTTCAACAATCAACGTGCAACGCGCCGTGCATCCTATCCCAAACCGCAGTAGAATGCAAACGAAAGGAGAACACGCAATGCTGCCAATCAACCGTGTGAAACAGGCGCTCAAGAACGGTCAGCCGGTCTATGGAACCATGCTCGTCGAGAGCGCATCGACCGCTTATGTTATGATGCTGGCGCACGCCGGGTATGACTTCGTCTTCATCGATATGGAGCATGGCGTCTACGATCTTGGCGAGGTCGCCGGGATGATCAGAGTGGCGCGGTTAGCCGGCGTAACACCGCTGGTGCGCATTCCCGATCTGGCATACGATCTGGTTGCGCGCACGCTCGACGCTGGCGCCATGGGGATCATGCTCCCGCGGGTTGAAACCGTTGAACAGGCGCAGACGCTGGTGCGCTATATGAAGTATCCGCCGGAAGGAGTGCGCGGCGCCGCTGCGGGACGCGGGCACACCGACTATCGCGGCGCAGGACCGCGCGAACTGGTGAGCCATATGAACGAGCATACGCTTGTCGTGCTTCAGATCGAGCGAGTGGAAGCGGTGCGACGGATTGATGATCTGTTCGCGGTTCCAGGGGTCGATGTCGGGCTGATTGGTCCCTTCGATCTGACTATTTCGCTGGGCGCCGCCAGTGTGACCGATCCCGACGTTGACGCCGTCATCGAGCAGGTTCTGGCGGCAGCGCAGCGTGCTGGCGTGGCATGCGGGATCCACAGCAGCGATCCGCAACAGGTCGCACGATGGAAACAGCGCGGCATGACCATGCTGCTGAGCGGCAGCGATGCCCAGTTCTTCAGCGCAGGCGCCCGTCACACGCTTAGCGTGATGCGTCAGAATGAACCTGAGTCGGTCACGGATGCCGGATCGGTATGATGTATCGTGTACTAACAAGATGCGCATGCACATCCTTGCCAGGTAGCATATAATGACAGACAGGCGATGGAAGCGTTTGTTTGCAGACGCAGCAAAGGCGGAACGTTCTCTCCTTCCAGCGATCTGTGCCTGAGGACCGACAATCATGACCGAGCCGGATTTCGAAGGTGCGCGGGCATATGCGCTCACGCGACTCGCAAAAGAATTGCCAGAGACTGTAACCTACCACTCGCTGCAACACACGCGCGACGACGTCGTACCAGCCGCAGAGCGGCTGGCGCGCGCTGAAGGGGTCAACGGAGAAGACTTGCTGCTGTTGCGCACCGCAGCCTATTTTCACGATCTGGGGTTCGTCGTGCGCCGCGAAGAGCACGAACAGGCAGGCGCAGAGATCGCAGCGCAGGTGTTGCCTTCCTTTGGCTATACGCCGGAGCAGATCGAAAAGATCTGCCGGATGATTATGGCAACCCGCATTCCTCAGTCACCGACCACCTTGATAGAGCAGATTCTGGCGGACGCCGATCTCGACACGCTGGGCAGTGAGCATTTCTGGAAACAAAGCGCGAAGCTGCGCGCCGAAAATGAGGCGTTCGACGGACCTATCAGCGATGTTCAGTGGTACAAAACTCAGGTGGCATTTATCGAGAACCACCGCTATTGGACGGCCTCGGCGCGCGCGCTGCGCGAGGCGCGTAAGCAGGAACATCTTGCGCAATTGCGCAGACTGTTGGAACTTGCACAGCGCCATGCTGCTGAAGCAAAGACAAAAGAATGTTCTTGAACGCCCGTCGGCATATCATACGGCATCTTCGTGCTGACCACGCGCCTGCACCCGGTCAGCAATCGCCTTCAGCAACCGTCGATCATACGCTAGCGGCTCCGCCTGAATGACCGTGATATCTGGATGCCGGGCGCCTGTCTCGGCAATGGCGCGTTCGATGGCAACCATCAGCGATGTGCATGGCTCCAGCATATAGGGGGCGAGAATCACCCACCGACACCCCTGCGCGGTCAAGGCGTCAATGGAAGACGTCAGGCTCAGTTCATTCTGATCGACAACGCAAAAGTGAACGTCAGCGTAACGCGGCAGATGGCGACAGGCAGACAGCACTTCCTCTTGCAACGTTAGGGGAATGCCAGTTTGACTGTCGAGCACAATGACAAGACCGATGGCATGGCGCTGATGCCAGTGAGGCCAGCGGGGCCAGGCATCGCGCTGCTGGTGCGTCCACAGGTGATGAGCAGCGATATAATCAGCCTCAATTGCGCGTTGCACAAGAACCTGTGCCAGCGCCGGATGGCGCCCAAGCGGCTCAGTCATGCGGAACGCGAGATGGGGATGCGCCAGGCGCGCATTTTTCGTCAATCGCTCAAGATCTGCCCGATCCTGATCCGCCAGCGACAGCGCATATGGCACGATGACCGCTTCCTGCGCTCCCTGAGCAACGCACTGCTCGAGCGCTTCGGTGAACGAAGGGCGCTGATGGCGGAGAAAACAGGCAATGACGACTGGCGCAATGCCCGCTGCACGGCAACGCGCTGCGAGACGAATGAGCGCAGCGCCTGATCCCGGCGTCGCCTGTCCGCGACCAATCAGCATAACAGCACGCATGGAACCTCTGTGATACCGCGAGGCGTTTTCATGTATTCACCTTGAAGTACGCGGTGTGACCGGGAATGGATGGAGCGAGGGGCGCAGTCCTGCAACATGCTGGCAGCAAATGGCGTGCACTGACAAGGAGGTTACATTCTCCCCTGTGAGTACGGCTTGTAATAGAACACGGATTCGCACGGATTGAGACGCATGATCACAGATCGCAGTCCGTTCTACGAGCGGGGAGGTTCCCAAATGGATGCACATTTCCTGTCCTCTGTTCCTGGCGTCTGGAAAGCGACGCTCACCGAATTGCAAGCGGATGACCCGGATTACGCTTATGGTCACACCCTTGCACAACTCCGGGCGATGCTCAAAGGCAACGACACCGGAACGCTGCGCATGCCTGGCGGCGTGGAAGTCGAGGTGTCCCTCACGCCGTGGAGGGGGCGCGACCTCGAAACGACGCGCATTCGTCTCGGTTTCACCTTTACGCCGCATACGCCAATCGCTCCGACCGATCCGCACTATGTTCCGCCGCCGACTGCGCAGCCAACAATCTGTTACAAGCCCTCACAGAGCGAGTCGGCTGATCCGCAGGACACCGCTTCGCCTGCGTCGCCGCGATACATGATGTTCGTCATGATCCAGGATCGTTCGAGTAATCACCGCGTGGAGATACGACCGGTCAGCGCGAAACAGCCGCCGCTCACCATCGGCGACATCCGCAAGGCGCTGGATGTTTCGCAATCAACGCTGCCCTGTCCGCTGTGCGACACAGTCATCGATCTCGCAGCGCCGCTAGAGGAGGCGTTGCAGCGCCTGGCGCAGGCATGCGAGGGTGACGCGACGCCAATCGATATCTGCGTTCACCACCCGCATACTATTGCAGAGACGAAGGCGCCATCGGCGACATCGTTTATTCGCGTTGCGCGAACGTGGAGCGCTTGAAGATTCACATCTGTCCATCTCATGCTCGCATATGAAGTCTGGGATGGAATGAAGCGCGCTGCGCAGGCTCTGGCATGCCTTACCCCAACCCTCCGCGTGCGGGGAGGCGAAGGCTCACGAGGGCAGAGTTTTTCGGTAAAACCCTATATTGCATTGTCCGCTTCAGGCATCGTGACGCCCCAACTCCCCCTTCTCCCGCAGCGTGTGAGAAGAGGGCAAGGGGGATGAGGGAAAACAGGCATCAGGACACCACAACACTCCCCACGCTTGCAACCTCTACCTGTCCGCATGACAGTGGCTGCACGGCAGGTTTGGATTTTCGCCGCCGTGCGGCGCCTGGATGCGGTGCATGCTGTGGCACGTCGGGCAGCCGACGCGCGATGGCGAGCCGCTGTGACAGGCGGAGCACTGCGGGAACCGCACATGCGGCATCTTAACAATGTTTGCCGGATGCTGGTCATGGCAGGTCATACAGCCGGTGTAGACCGCCAGTTCTGCCGGGAGCGGACCGTCTGCGCCGGAAGCAGATGGATTACTTGCCGCTGGCGCAGGCGTTGCCGTCGGCGCTGGCGGCTGGGTCGGCATCGGCGCGGGTGGTGGCGTCGCAGCATCGGTCGGCGATGGCGGAGCGGTCGGGGATGCCGCCGTGGGTGATGGCGTTGCGGCGCCGGTCGGCGACGGCGGGACAGTTGGGGACGCAGCCGTGGGTGACGGCGTCGCTGGCGCGCTCTGCGTTTCCGTCGTAGCAACCGTCGGGCTGACTGCGGCTGGCGTCTGGTTGTTGGGCGACGGCGATGGCGCATTAGCGGGTGATGGCGACGCTATCGGCGATGGTTCGACCGTTGCTGTCGGGTCTGGCGGCGGCGTCACGTCCGCCGATGCGGTTGGAAGTGATGTCGCTGCCGACGATGCCTCTGACGACGGAGATGGAGCAGGCGAAGGATCAGGCGTCGGCGCCTGCACGACCGGCGCCTGGTCGAGCGTCAGCAGGTATGCCGTCAGATCGGCAATATCCCGGTCACTCAGGATTTCCCCGAAGTCGCGTCCGACCACGGCGCGCGCCAGACCCGCCTCAAACCCTGGCACAACAAAGTCGTCGTGCACCTGGATCGAACGGCGAATATACGCATCAGCGCCGACGCCAGGGAGACGTGAACCGGCGCGCAGCGCGATGCCCGCCAGGTTTGGTCCCAGTCCGTCACCTGCCGCTGGATCGACGGAGTAGCACCCGCAGCAGGCGACGAATCCATCGATCCTTATATCGCCAGCGAACAGCGCCGCGCCGCGTTGCGGGTCGCCAGTGCGTTGCGCAACCGGTGACGCCGCTGGTGTGGCGACTGTAATGCCAGATGTCGATTGATTGGCGACGGCGCCGCACCCTGCGAGCAGCGCCAGCCAGAGGAGCAGGATATCCGCCACATGACGGTGACGCATTGATGCCTTCTCCTTTTCAGGGCTTTCCCAATCTCAGCCAGGGCTTTAGCCCAAAGCGCCCCGACCATACCGATTAACCTTCACAAGCCCTTGCTTAAGATAGAAAAGACCGCACACAGCGGCGATACAAAGCGTTTACTCGATGTAAACGATACGCCACATGATTAAGGGTTTGCTAAGGGCAAACAGGCGACTCTGGCTTTGACACGAGCGCGCGCGCAATGCGACACTCACCCGCCGGAGAAGGCGACGGTCGCATGGTGTGATGTCGGCGTTGTTGGCGTGCAGGCGGATGCGACCCTCACCAACAGGCGGTTGGCGGTAGCGCGGGTCTGCGGCGCCAGATCGGAGGCGCAGGTGACGGTTATGCGGGACGCGCCGCATAAACACGCGCCACTGGCGGAACCAGGCAGCGCCAGCGTAGGGGCGCTCCCCTGTGAGCGCCCCAGTAAAGCCATCGTCGATACAGGCGTTGGCTGAGCCTGTCGAAGCCAGCGCCAAACGCAGATACAGACGTCGGCTGAGCCTGTCGAAGCCAGCGCCGAACGCAGATACAGACGTCGGCTGAGCCTGTCGAAGCCAGCGCCGAACGCAGATACAGACATTGGCTGAGCCTGTCGAAGCCAGCGCCGAACACACGACGATTAAGGCGCGGTTCACGCATCGTAAGAACTGCTCCAGACGCCGGGGAGAGGACGAATCGCAATGGCACACGCCTCCGCCAGACAGCGCTTCCTCATCCTTTTACCCGTTCCGCTGATCGTCAGCGCTGCGCTGGTGTTCAGCGTCGCAGCGCGCTGGCTGGGAGACGCTGCCGGGTATCTGGTCGGCTTTGGCTTCTACTGGTTGTGGTGTCTGAGCGTCCCGCTGCTCCTCTGGGGAAGGTGTGGTCTTCGCCAGACGCTTGCAGCGGAGGACTCGCTCTTCAGACGGAAGAACTGGTTGCTCATTGCGCTGCTGTCGCTGACCATTGTTGGCGCCGTCTGGATGTATTTCATTCCTGGTCTGGCGACGGTATCGTTTGGCGTGTTATTGTTTTCGCCAATAGTCATCCTCAACGGGACCGCTGAAGAAATCTTGTGGCGCGGGGTCTATCTGAAGACGTTTGAACGCAACGCAGTGTCGGGATGCGTGTACCCTGCAGCGGGGTTTGCCCTGTTCCATCTTGCGCCGACTCTCGTGTTCCCCGCTGAAGGTGGAGTTTTTCGGTTCATCATGTCCACATTCGCCCTGGGACTGGTGTACGGTTAGGTGGCGTAGAGGACGAAGACTGCACGATGGACGACTATCGCCCACAGTTTGGCGGGTGTTGCTGGCATTCGGCGAGCCGATTTCGACGAGCATCGCCTGGCTTGTGGTTCAGTAAACTTCCTTACCAGACTCTTACATTCGCCTTGTACACCCCTTACATTCCTGTCATACACTACGCACACCGTGATTCTTTGTGAACAGTAGTACGAGGTTTGATGTATGACAGTCGCAGAACTGCAAACCCAGGCGCCAGCGGTGACCGCGAGCGCCCTCTATGATGCGTTGCTGAACAACACGGCGCCGTTCATTCTTGATGTGCGTAACCCGGACGATTTCGCGCGCTGGCGGATCGAGGGGCGCGCCGGATTGACGGTTCAGAACATCCCGTATTACGACTTTATTGAAGACGAAGAAGGGGCGATTGCCCGCGTTCCTGCCGACCGCGAGGTGCTGGTGGTGTGCGCCAAGGAAGGATCGTCGCAGTATGTCGCCGAACTGCTGCGCGCGCGCGGCATCGAGGCGCGCTACCTGGAAGGCGGCATTCTGAGTTGGGGGCATCTCTACGATACGCGCGACATCGTCAGCGCCTCCTGGGGACGGATCGTTCAGGTTGCGCGTCCGGCGCGCGGCGATGTCAGTTTCATCGTCATCAGCGATGGCGCGGCTGCGGTTATCGATCCGCTCCGCCATACGGCGCCCTATCTGGAAGCCATCGCCGCGCATGGCGCACGCCTGACGCATATTTTCGATACGCACGTGCATGCCGACCATATCAGCGGCGGACCGGCGCTCAACCGCGAGACCGGTGCACCATACTACGTCCATCCCTATGACGCCATCCACCCGATCGATATGTTGCCGGCGACGATTGCGTACACGCCGCTCAACGATGGGCAGACGTATCGTGTCGGACAGGTTGACCTGCGGATGATCTGGTATCCCGGGCACACGCTGGGGCAGGTCAACATTCTGGCGATTGCTCCTGATGGTTCGCGCTATCTGTTCACCGGCGACGGCATCTTCCTGCGGTCGTTCGGGCGACCGGATCTTGGCGGCAGGGGTGAAGAGTGGACGCCGTTGCTGTACGAGAGCATGACGCGCCGCCTGCCGCCGCATCTCACCGATGCGACGCTCATTCTGCCGTCGCACTTCTCGACGCTCGACGAGGCGGACGAAGCCGGTCGCGTAGCAGCGCCGTGGGGCGTCGTCCGGCGGACGAATACCTCCCTGGCGCACCTGGAGTCCGCAGAAGCGTTCCGGTCGTTCGTCCTTGGCAATTTGCCAGAATTCCCGCCGCAGTATGTCGAAATCAAGCGGGTGAACATCGGTTTGCGCACACTGTCTGAGGCGGAAGCGGAAGAACTGGAGCTTGGCAAGAACGTGTGCGCTCTGGCGAAGTAAATAACAGACGAAAGGAACAACGTCTATGGAACTGACATATCATCAGACGCTCGATGTCAAGGGGGCGAAGTGCCCGATGCCGCTCGTCAAGAGCCGCAAGGCGATCACCGAACTGCCAGTCGGTCAGGTGCTGCGCGTCATCGCCACTGACCGCGGTTCGGTCGCCGATTTCCAGGGCTGGGTCAAAGCCGCAAAGAATGTCGAACTGCTGGCGCAGGAGGTCGTGCAGGAGAACGGGCAGGAACTGTACGTCCACTACCTGCGGCGCACGGCGTGAGGAGAACTCAGAACCGAGAACTCAGAACCGAGAACTCAGAACCGAGAACTCAGAACTGAGAACTCAGAACTGAGAACTCAGAACTGAGCGCCGAGAAACGTGAACCAGGAGCCTGGGGTTAGGACCGGCGAAGTGAGGGCTTATAAGTAGTCAGGTCTTCCTGAGCGCGGCGGGCTGAAGCCCTGCCTGAAATTGCACCAGCCCCGAAGGGGCTTCAAGGCGCTCAGCAAGGGCTTTAGCCCGCAGCCCAAGGAATGCGCGACCGGGCAGCACGGGCTTATCGGACTTAATTCATAATCTCTACAAGCCCCGCCTGAGATTGCGCCAGCCCCGAAGGGGCTTCAATGCGCTCAGCAAGGGCTTTAGCCCGCAGTCCAAAGAATGTGCGACCGGGCAGCACGGGCATCTTGCGTATTGTCATAGCGTGGAATTCGTCGTAAAGGGGAAAGAGCATAACCACGATGGAAACAACGATTGAGCGCGAGCAAGAAACTGCCGCACTGCTTGATAGAATTGCCGCACTCGAAGCGCGCGTCGCCGCGCTCGAAGCGCACCCCGCACAGGGCATCGAGGATCGTCTGGCGATGGTCGTCTTCTCCGGCGACCTGGATAAAGCCATTGCTGCACTGATCATCGCAACCGGCGCGGCGTCGATGGGACTTGAAACCTCGATGTTCTTCACCTTCTGGGGCTTGAATGCGGTCAAGAAGCGGAAGGTATTCGCTGGCAAGAACCTGCTGGAGCAGGGATTTACCGCCATGCTGCCCGGCGGGTTGGGGCAGATGGGGTTGTCGCAGATGAACTTCTTCGGCGCCGGCGCGCAGATCATTCGCAAGCTGATGCGCGATCACGGCGTGATGTCGGTTGAGGAACTGTTCAACCTGGCACGCGAACTGGGGGTGCGCATGGTCGTGTGCGACATGTCGCGCGAACTGCTCGGCGTGCGCGACGAAGAACTGGTCGAGGGACTGGAGCACGGCGGCGTGGCGACATTCCTCGGCGACGCAACCCGCGCCAAAGTGACCCTGTTCATCTGATGAGGAACGACGTCCATGAAACCGTGTACGAATGATGTGGAACTGGCGGCAGCTCAAAAGGCTGACCTGATCCGCTACGATATCGACGAGCGCCTGACGCTTGCCGGGCAGCCGCAGCCGGAACACTGGGCAGCCCTGGCAGCGGAGGGTTTCCAGGTCGTGATCAATATGCGATCCGACCCGGAACGCGCTGCAATCCAGCAACGCAACGCCGAAGCCGCCGGGTTGCGGTATATTCACCTGCCGTTGCCGGTCTACGAATTGGAACCGGAGCATCTGGAGCAGTATCATCAGACTCTCGCTGCAACGCAGGGGCGCGTGTTCCTGCACTGCCGTTCGGCGACGCGCGTCGCGCTGATGTGGCTGCTTGATCGGATCGTGTACGAAGGTTGGTCGCGCGAACAGGCGGAAGCGGCGTTGCGCGCAGCGGGCTATGATGACGAGGCGATAGAAACGTTTGCATTCTGTACGGATGATTATTTTGAACGCGCCGCCGCCGCTTCCAGTCGGTGAGGCGCAATAGCGGAACCAGTATGGCTGTCTCGTCGTCGCTCAAAACGCCGCTGACCTCTCAGGGTCTTCGGCGTTATTTTCCGTTTCTCGACTGGCTGCTGCACTACCGCCGGGCTGATCTGCCGAATGATCTGGTCGCCGGGCTGGTGACGGCGATCATGCTTATTCCGCAAAGCATGGCATATGCCCAGCTTGCCGGTCTGCCGCCGCAGGTCGGGCTGTATGCATCAGTTGCGCCCCTGGCGGTCTATGCATTGCTTGGCACCTCCGGGCAACTATCGGTTGGTCCGGTCGCCATCACGTCGCTGGCAGTCTTTGCTGGCGTCAGCGCGCTCGCCGAGCCAGGCAGTCCGCGCTACCTGGAACTGGTGCTGTTGCTGGCGTTCATTGTGGGGCTGGTCAAACTGCTGCTGGGTGTGCTGCGCCTCGGCTTTGTGATGAACTTTGTGTCGCATCCGGTGCTGGCGGGGTTTACCTCCGCTTCAGCGTTGATCATCGCCGCCGGGCAACTAAAATACCTGCTCGGCTACCGGATCGAAGGCGAACGGGTTCACGAGATCGTCCTGAACGCGATTGCCGGTGTGAATCAGACGAACCTGGCAACCCTGGCGGTCGGCGCAATCAGCATCGCCCTGTTGATCCTGTTTCGCTCGTGGTTGAAGCCGTTCCTGCAAAAGCGCACGCGCCTGCCATCCGCCGCCGTGACCCTGATTGTCAGCGGGGCGCCGCTGGTGACGGTGCTGCTCGGCATCCTGGCGTCGTGGTTCTGGCGGTTGAACGAGACTGCCGGGGTGCGGGTGGTTGGCGCTATTCCGCGGGGATTCGCGCCGTTTACGCTGCCGACGTTGAGCCTCGCCGACGCGCAGGCGCTACTGCCCACGGCGATGACGATCGTTTTTATCAGCGTCGTCGAGTCGATTGCGGTCGCCAAGGCGCTGGCGAGCAAGCGGCGCAAGGCGATCGACGCCGATCAGGAGCTGGTGGCGCTCGGCGCCGCTAACCTGACGGCAAGCGTCACCGGCGGCTATCCCGTCACCGGCGGCTTCGCCCGTTCGGTGGTGAACGATCAGGCAGGCGCAGTGACCGGTCTGGCGTCGCTGGTCACTGCGGCGAGCATCGGCGTCATCGTGCTCTGGTTCACGCCGATGTTCTACTACCTGCCACAGGCGGTGCTGGCAGCGACGGTCATTGTGGCGGTGCTGAGCCTGTTCAAACCGGGGGAGGCGCTGCGCATCTGGCGCATGAACCGCACCGACGCAGTAACGTGGGGGGTGACGTTCGCCGTCGTGCTTTTGTTCGGCATCGAGGCGGGCATTCTGGCGGGAGTGGTCTTCTCAATCCTGCTGTTCCTCTGGCGCACCAGCCGTCCCCACATCGCCATTGTCGGACGGGTCGGTCAGAGCGAGCACTTTCGCAACGTGCTGCGCCATCAGGTGCAGACCTGCCCGCATGTCGTGGCGGTGCGCGTTGATGAGAGTCTCTACTTCGCCAATACGCGCTACCTGGAAGATGCGCTCCTGCGGATTGTCGCTGAGCGACCGGAAGTGAAGCATCTGGTGCTGATCGGATCGGCGATCAATTTCATTGACGCCAGCGCAATGGAAACGCTCGAAGCGCTGCTCCACGAACTGCGCGCCGCCGGGGTTGAACTGCACCTGGCGGACATCAAGGGTCCAGTGATGGATCAACTGCAACGCGCCGGGTTCATCGACCACCTCGGCGCAGAGCGGGTCTACCTGAGCACACATCAGGCAATGCGGGCGCTCGAGTGCGTTTGATCCGCCTGAGTTCCGGTGACGGTCATCTGCACTGCCACGCCTGTTTTTGCCCTCACCCCCAGCCCCTCTCCCGCAGCGCGGGAGAGGGGAGCGTTTTGGCATCCTGATGCCTGTTTTCCCTCATCCTCCTGCCCCCTTCTCCCACGCCCCCCCTTGCCCCCCGTATGCGGGGGTTGGGGGGAGAAGGGGGAAATGGGGCGCCCTGCTGCCGGGCAGATGACAATCATCTGCACCACGCTTCCCGCGCCCGGCTGCGCCCCGGCGCCGCCTGACGCTCTGGCGGCTGAAGCAACCGCCGGTTGATGACCGTCACCGCCGCCCGCCGCCCCTGACACAAGTGACAATTATCTCTGCCCTACCCAAATCAGCGCGCCCGCGCTATAATTGACGCGGATATAGCGAATGCGATTAGGCACGGAGACGGCAAATAGATAAATAATGAGAAATGCGACGTGATCATGAGTAGAGGGAGGCAACTGTGACAATTGACCAGTTGATGCAGGTACGTGAGTTGGTTCGACAACTTTCACTCCAGGAAAAGTTGTATCTCCTTAATGACCTGATGGCGCAGGTAATTCAGCAATCGATCAACACCTCGCACCTTGCAGGAGCGCGACCCCTTCCGAGCATCCATCTTTCTGTCTGGCCAGAGAAATTGCCCCTGAGACGTGAGGAGTTGTATGACGATCGCGGTCGTTGAACCTCTCTTTCTAGACACCAATATCCTGGTGTATGCAACTGTGGACTCCTCACCATTTTATGACCATGCACGAGCAGCAATTACAAGCTATGAGTCGCAAGGAACGCCCCTCTGGATCAGCCGCCAGATCCTGCGCGAATATCTGGCTACCTTATACGTCCGAAGATTGACATCCCAATTATCGACCTAACAGATGCAGTACGTCACTTTGAGATGCGATTCCAGGTAGCAGAAGACGGTCCGCTTGTTACAGCCCAGCTACTTACGCTCTTGGAGCGAGGTTATAGCACTCAGGTCCACGATGCCAATATCGTTGCGACGATGCTGACAATAGGAGTAAAGCGCATTCTGACAAATAATCCGAACGATTTCGCTCCCTTTGCATCTCTCATTACAGTCATTCCGTTGCTGTCTCTCGGCGGATGACTATTCATATCCGACATCTGTGCTAAACGGTACGATCAATGATCATCACCGCTGCCAGCCACTCCACTGCCTGGCATTCCACCAGATGACGGTCATCCGCATCAACCGCCCCGCCGTCAGGCGTTTCCTGACGTTGCCAGGCAGATGACGGTCATCTGCACCGCACTTCCCGCGTCAGGCGGCGCCAGGGTGCAGCCGGACGCTCCGGCGGCTGAAGCAACCGCCGGTTGATGACCGTCACCGCCGCCCGCCGCCCCTGACACAAGTGACAATTATCTCTGCCCTACCCAAATCAGCGCGCCCGCGCTATAATTGACGCGGATATAGCAAATGCGATTGGGTGCGGAGACGGCAAATAGAAAGATAATGAGAAATGCGACGTGATCAAGTCTTGCGCATGTTGAGCGCACAGAAGGAAGAACTTCTCGCAAAGTATGGCGTGACCCGGTTGGGGGTCTTCGGTTCAGTCGCGCGCGATCAGGCGTCTGAAGGAAGTGATGTCGATATTGTTGTTGAAATGCCGCCCGATCTCTTCCGGATGGTCCATCTCAAAGAAGAGCTAGAGACGCTGCTCGGAACGCCTGTCGATTTGATTCGGTTGCACAAGCATATAAATTCGTCGCTCAAGAGCAGAATCGATGAAGAAGCGATTTATCTCTAAAAACGATCCCCAAGTGATACGCTCCATTCTTGAGAATATTATCGTTGCTATCATGCGTATCGAAAGGCGATTTACTGGGATCCATTATCCCGATGATTTCCTGTCGAGCGATGAAGGGATTGATCGCCTCGATGGGATCGCAATGATGTTAATCGCAATAGGTGAGCAATTGAAACAGCTCGATAAAGTCAGCAGTATTGATCTTGAGGCACTTTATCCCCATATTGATTGGAGAGGTGCAAAAGGCATTCGAGATTTTCTGAGTCACCACTACTTTGTATTGGATGCCGATGTGATCTTCGAGGTCTGTCAGAACAAAATCCCGGCGCTGAAACAAGCTATCTACGACCTTAGGAGCCAGTATTGATGTTAAAACGCCAAATACCGAACTCTTGGAGTTAACCGCTTAGTCCCCCCAACATCCCCCGAATAATCACGTCGACCGCAGTATCTTCGTCAAGCCCGCGCGCCATCAGGGTTTCGAGTTCTTTGCGGTTGACCGAACCAATCGCTGCTTCGTGAGTGACATGCGCTTCGTCGCTGCGCACGATGACGGTCGGTACGTTCTCAGCCACGGCGTCGCCCCGCACAATCTCGGCGCAGTCCATGTGCCCCCGCGTTCCGGGAGCGTTGCCCTCAGCAGTGGTGAAGACGCGACTGCGGGCGCGGTCGCGCACAGCGATGCGGGTCTTTGCCAGCCCGCGCGCCTTCTCCCCGTTGAGGCGCACTGTCTCGCGCACCTCGATGTCGTCATCGCCAGCGCCGTACACCATTGAGGTGAGATCAACAACGCCGGACGCATCCACATCGGCGGTGTAGTCGATCAGCAACCGAC
Source organism: Chloroflexota bacterium (assembly GCA_030550675.1). Classification (GTDB taxonomy): domain Bacteria; phylum Chloroflexota; class Chloroflexia; order Chloroflexales; family Roseiflexaceae; genus Roseiflexus. The sequence goes on along the minus strand of JAUQOW010000053.1, from coordinate 8,598 downwards.
CGACACGCCCATGCACCAGGCTAAAGGTGCTGAAATAGCGCCCTCCAGCGCCGACCGTAACGCCAGCGCGCGCTTCGACGAACACGCCGCCGTGTGGTCCGTGGTAATGCGCTTCGGTGTAGCGCAGTTGTGCATCAGCGCCAACGCGCACTGTTGCGTCCATGATGTGCCGCAGATCGCGGGCGTTGGGGAAGGTGCAGTGCGCCAGAAACTCGACCTGCGACCCGGCGCCGATCTCATAGTCGGCAACGATCCGTTGCACGCCGGTTTCCGCGATCATCCCAAAACAGAGATGCACCGGGCGCTCCAACCGCACTCCCGGCGCAACCACGATCTGCGCCTGAACGCCGTCCGGCAACGGTTTGGCGTTGATTGTCACCCCCGGCACAGTGACGACGCCGAGTACGCGGTTGGCGCTGACGACGACCGCCGCGACACGACCAGAGCGGAGCGCGGCGGCTGGTCCTCCCGCCTGCTCATATGCCCGCAAGATTGTCTCATATTCACGCGCCCACGTCGGATTGCCGCGTGGTGCGGTGATGCCCGGTATCTGTTGCGCTTTCATCGCCCACCTCATCCTCGCAATTCGGTATAGACCCGCCGCGCCTCTTCGGGAGCGCCGGTCAGGATGATGGTCCCCGCGTTCATGACCGATGCGCGATCAGCGATTGCCGCCATGTCGTTGCGGTGGGTGATGAGCAGCACGGCGCACCCGGAACGCGCCATGCGCTGCACCAGGGTCTGAATATCGCTGAAACTCAACACATCGACGCCAGAATCCGGTTCGTCCAGAATGGCGAGGCGCGGACGCATCGCATACACTGCCGCCAGTTCAATTCGTTTGCGCTCGCCGCCGCTCAGGGTGCGGTCCACAGGGCGCGGCAGGTAGGCGGCGGGGTCCAGCGCCACAGCGTGCAGCGCTTCCCACAACTCCTCCCGGCTGATCGTCGGTCTGCCGAGCGTCAGGTAGTCGCCAACCGGCAAACCTTCGAAGCGCGCCGGTTCCTGCCAGGCGAGCGTCAGCCCCAGGCGGGCGCGCTCGTGCATGGGCAGGTCGCTGATGTCGCGCCCGGCAAACAGGATGCGCCCTGTATCGGGAAGATAGTCTTCGCACCCCATGATGGCGTATGCCAGGCTCGACTTCCCGCTGCCATTGACGCCAAGCAGGGCGTGGATTTCACCCGCCAGCACGCTGAGGTTGACGTTGGACAGGATGGCGCGTCCTTCACGGGTGAGAGAGACGCCCTGAACGTCGAGCAGAATATCACCGGATGGCATAACCTGCGCCCTCCGCCAGACTCTCAGGTCGGCTCGTCGAGCCAGCGGCGCCACGGCGCTGACGCCAGCGGCGTCCACGGCGCGTCGACCAGGCGCACCTCCACTTCCTGAATGCCAGGCACGCTCAGCGCCGCAGTGCGAATTTCGTGTTCAAACACGCCAGCCAGTGGGCAGAGCGGCGTGGTCAGCGCTAGCTCGATAAGCGCCCGCCCGTCGGCGACTGTGACCGACTGAATCAACCCGAGATCGACCAGACTGAAACCAAGTTCCGGGTCGATCACGCGCTGCAACGCCTCCCAGACAGCGACTTCCAGCGCAGTTTCCTGCGGATTACCGGCAACCATGGGATATCGTCACCGCTTTTCGTAGAGCGGGGGCGGTCGAAGGGTAAAAGGCGTCCGCCGCACACCAGAAGCGCGCGCCGTAGCGTTCGATCACTTGCGCTGCGCCGCTCGACTCCAGGGTGTGCAGCGCCTCGCGCACCTGATCCGGCGCCCAGCGCGCCAGTGCGCGTTCCAACTCCTCCGTGCGCATCGGATGGCGTGCAATGATGGCGAGGATGGCTTCGATGGGGGTGGCGTACCCGCGCAGATCGAACGTCCCTTCCGCTGGATGAACCACGTGCGCCGCTGCGCCAAGAATCGCGGTTGCACGCATCAATCCTTCGGCATCGGGCGGTTCGACCCAGGGTTCCGCCGGAGGACGCTCCGGCAGTGTGATGTCGATCCGGTCGGGCTGAATGCGCTGCAACGCCGCAGCAATGTCGCGCAGCGCCTCTTCGCTGTCGTTGACGCCGCGCACCAGCATCACCTCGACCCACAATTTCCCGCGATAGTCAGTGCGGAAGGCGATCAGTCCCTCCAGCAGGCGCTCGAACGTGACTTCCGGGTGGGGACGGTGCAACGCACGGTGCACCTCCGCCGAACCTGCCGAGAAGGTTGGCAGGACGGCATCGGCGGCGCAGAGCGCTTCCCGCACGTCGGGCAGGTAGAACAGCGCCCCGTTGGTGATCACCGCCACGGGGATGGTCGTCCGGCGTTTGATGGCGCGAATGAGTTCGCCGATCTCACTGTGCAACGTCGGTTCGCCCGACCCGACGATCGTGACCCAATCGATCTCGTCGGGCGCACGGGCTGCGAGCGCCTGATCGATTTCGTTCAGTAACGCCGACAGCGGCACATACACGCGGCGCTCATTGGTCAACGGGCGCGTCCGCCCCAACTGGCAGTAGACGCAGTTCCAGTTGCAGGTTTTCAACGGCACTGGATCGATGCCGAGCGACTGTCCGAGCCGCCGTGATGGAATGGGACCGAAAACGCACGCCATAACGCTCGTCCGCCCTCCTCTTTTCATCCGGTATACTTAATGCGCTTTTCATGCTAGATCGAACTATCACAAGATATAGGGGAGATATCGGTTGCCTGGGGTTGCATCCCTGCAACGAAACGGGTGAGGTATGCTCGACCATTTCGACATTCTGGCGCCAGTGTATGAGCGGGTGATTGGTCCGCCCGACCCGACGCGCCTGAAGGACCTGTTGCGCCTGCCGACCGATGGATGGCTGCTCGACGCTGGCGGCGGCACCGGGCGCGTTGCCGCGACGTTGCGCCCGTTCGTCGGCGGGCTGGTCGTCGGCGATCAGTCGCTCCACATGTTACGGCGTGCGCGCGAGAAACGGACGTTGCACCCGGTGCGTGCGCAGGTGCAGCGACTGCCCTTTGCCGACGGCTTCTTCAGCCGTATTCTGGTGGTCGATGCGCTGCACCACTTCTTCGACCAGCCTGCTGCGGCGCGTGAACTGGCGCGGGTGCTCGCCCCCGGCGGCAGGCTGGTGATCGAAGAGCCGGATATTCACCGTCCGGCGGTCAAACTGGTGGCGCTGGCGGAACGTATGGCACTGATGGGAAGCACGTTCCTTGCGCCGGAAGTCGTGCGCGACATGCTGGCGGCGCAGGGGTTGCGTGCGCATATTGCCGAACGTGACCGCTTCTCGGCATGGATCGTCGCCGACAAGCCTTCTGGAGAAGATCAATGAGCCGTGTTTCTGTCTTTCCCCGTCGCTATTACGCCGGTCTGCGCCAGTTTCTGGCGGATGCCGCCTGGCTGTTCCGGCATCGCGCCCAACTGCGGCAGGCGCGCGTCATGCTTTCGCCAGCGTTCCGCGAGCGCCTGATGCTTGCAGTCACTGCGGTCAATCGCTGCCGCTACTGCTCGTTTGCGCATACCCGGATGGCGCTAGCGGCTGGCGTGTCGAATGCTGAGATTGCACAGATTCTTGATCTGGCGTTCAGCGACTGCCCGCCGGACGAAGCGCCAGCGCTTGCCTATGCGCAGCACTGGGCGGAAACCGATGCCGCGCCTGATCCTGCGGCGCGCGAGCGGCTCTTGTGCGAGTATGGCGTGATCCGCGCTGAGGCAATCGAAGCAGTGCTCAGAATGATCCGGGTCGGAAATCTGCTAGGCAACACATTTGACTACCTGCTGTTCCGTCTGTCTGGCGGGCGCTTTGGGTTAACCGACGACGACCGACGCCTGGTATGAGCGCGACCATCCTGATCATCGAAGACGAAGCCAGCATTCGCACGGTTGCGCGCGCCTATCTCGAACAGGCCGGGTTTCGCGTGCTGCTGGCGGTCAGCGGACCGGAAGGGCTGGAACTGGCGCGTCGCGAGCGCCCCGATCTGGTCATTCTCGACCTGAATCTGCCAGGGATGGATGGAATGGAAGCGGCGGCGCGACTGCGCCAGGAATCGGATGTGTTCATCATTATGCTGACGGCGCGCAGCGAGGAGAGCGACCGGGTCGCCGGGCTGCGCATCGGCGCCGATGACTATGTCATCAAGCCGTTCAGCCCACGCGAACTGGTGGCGCGCGTCGAGGCGATCCTGCGCCGCCGTCGCTCGGCAACTCCGACGATTGACTCTACGCTGCGCTTCGCGCACGTGCAGATCGACCCGGACCGGCGTGAAGTGTACGTTGGCGATCAGGCAATCGACCTGACGACGACTGAGTTCGATGTGCTGCTGGCGCTGGCGCGACACTCCGGCAGGGTGCTGAACCGCGAACAGATTCTCGATATGGTGTGGGGGGACGACTTCTATGGCACCGACCGCGTGGTGGATGTGTATGTCGGGCAGGTGCGCCGCAAACTCGAAGCGGTCGCCGGCATTCCGCTCATCCAGACGGTGCGCGGCGTAGGGTACAAATTCATTGACACGGCGGTGTGACCTATGGGGCTGTGGCGACAACTTCGCTGGCGCATTATCGCAGCGCAAATGCTCGTTGTGCTGGTCGGCGTTGTCACGCTGATCGTCACGGCGGACCTGCTGGCGGCACGAACGGTCGATCCCGCATTATTGCCCGTTTTTGAGCAAGCGGTGCTTCAGGCGCTGGTCGTCGCTGCGCTGGCAGCGACGCTTGTCGGTCTGGGAGCGAGCCTGCTGCTGGCGCGCGAGATTTTGCGCCCGCTCCGCCAATTGGCGATCAGCAGTCGTCGAATCGCAAAAGGGCACTATGATGAACGGGTGGCTGTGCCAGTGAGCGACGAGTTGCGCGATGTCGCGCAGAGTTTCAACCAGATGGCTGAGGCGCTGGCGCAGGTCGAGCAGCAGCGTGTGACCCTGATTGGGAATGTAGCGCACGAGTTGCGCACGCCGCTCGCCGGTCTCGAAGGATACCTCGAAGGGTTGCTCGATGGCGTGTTGCCGGGTGATCCCGAAACGATCAGCGCCATGCAGCACGAAGTGCGGCGGTTGCGGCGGCTGGTCGACGACCTGCAGCATCTCTCGCGCGTCGAGACAGGTCAGGTGGCGATCCATCCGCAGGTGTTCGACATGGTGGCGCTGGCACAGCGCATCGTCGCCCAACTGCGACCGCAAATCATCGAGCGACGGTTGGATATTGTCGTCGACGCGCCGGATGGAGCGGTCCTGGCATACGCCGATCCGGATCGAACCGCGCAGGTGCTGCTCAATCTGGTCGGCAACGCCATTTGCTACACGCCGGAGGACGGCTGTATCACCCTGCGCGTGCGCGGCGACGCGACCTGCGTTCAGATTGCAGTGGAAGATACCGGCATCGGCATTCCGGCGGAAGCGTTGCCTTACCTGTTCGAGCGTTTCTACCGCGTCGATCCGTCACGCAGCCGGGCAAGCGGCGGCAGCGGGATCGGGTTGACAATTGCGCGTCACCTGGCGCGGGCGATGGGGGGCGATATCACGGCTGCCAGCCCCGGCATCGGCAAGGGGAGCGCCTTCACCCTGACCCTGCCGCGCGGTCAGGGTGATGCAGGAGGCGAGCACGACAAAATGAGCGCGCGGATTCACGCGGATGCGACGGATTGCCACAGGTGATGTCGGCAAGCAACCGCGTTCAACTCCGGTTGCAATTTGTGCTATACTCTTTCCATTCTTTCCTCTAAACCGAACCAGGAGGCGCGCGCTCCGCACGGTTGAGCACCGGCATGGCATGGAAGGGTCACTCTCCGCATAACCGTCTTCCTTCGCAATGTGAAAGGCAGGGATGCTATGTCTGCAACAAGGTGGTTGAAGCTTTTCGGCGTCTTTTCGATCCTCGCGCTTGTGCTGGCTGCCTGTGGCGGCGCGCCAGCGACGACGCAGCCGACCGCCGCTCCGGCGCAGCCAACGACCGCTCCGGCGCCGACCGGCGGCGGCAAGCTCGAAATCTTCAGTTGGTGGACGAATGCTGGCGAAGCCGACGGGCTGAATGCCATGTTCGAGCTCTACAAGCAGCAGAATCCCGGCGTGGAAATCATAAACGCCACCGTCGCCGGCGGCGCAGGCACAAATGCTAAGACCGTGTTGAAGACCCGGCTGCAGGGCGGTCAGCCGCCGGATAGCTGGCAGGTGCACGCTGGCAAGGAACTGACGGCGTATGTCGATGCCGGGCAGATGGAGCCGCTGACGCAATTCTTCAAAGAGCAGGGCTTCGACAAGGTGATGCCAGCGAAACTGCTCGAACAGATCACCTACAACGGCGAAATCTGGTCGGTGCCGGTCAACATCCACCGCTCGAACGTCCTCTGGTACAACATCAAGATCTTCCAGGAGAACGGTCTGACCCCGCCCAAGACCATCGACGACTTCTTCACAGTGGCTGAGTCGCTCAAGGCGAAGGGGATCATCCCGCTGGCGGTCGGCGGCAAGGACCGGTTCGAGACGCCGCACCTGTTCGAGAGCGTGCTGCTGGCGGTTTTCGGACCGGAAGACTACCCCAAGCTGTTCCAGCCCGGCGCCGACTGGAGCGATCCGCGCGTTCGCCAGGCTGCGGAAATCGCCAAACGGATGCTGGAGTACTCCAACAGCGACCGCTCGTCGCTGGGGTGGGCTGACGCCGCGCAACTGGTGCTCGACGGCAAAGCGGCGATGACGATTATGGGCGACTGGGCGCATGGCTATTTCATCGGCAAGGGCGCGAAGGTCGGCGTTGATTACGGGTACGCCCCGGCGCCCGGCAACGAGGGCGTCTTCATGTGGCTGTCGGACAGTTTCGGTCTGGCGAAGGGCGCGCCGAATCCGCAGCAGGCGAAAGCATGGCTGGCGCTCTGCGGATCGCGTGAAGGGCAGGACGCCTTCAACCCGAAGAAGGGGTCCATCCCGGCGCGCACCGATGCGGATGTGAGCCTGTACGACGAGTACCTGCAGTACTCAATCAAAGCCTTCGGCAGCGAGAAGCTGGTTCCCAGCATCGTCCACGGCGCCGCCGCTCCCGAAGCGTATATGACCGAGTATGGCAACGCCCTGAACGTCTTCGCCAGCGATCTCGACGTTGATGCGGTCGTCGAGGCGCTGCAGGACGCCGTGAAGGACCTGAAATAACCTCGTGATGGCATAAACGGGCGCGAAGAGACGTAGCACGCTGCGTCTCTTCGCGCTCATCCGCAAAGGAGCACACATGCAACAGGCAAAGACGCTCAGTGCGCATCCTGCCCGCCGGGTGCGCTGGATGAACCGGGACCGGGCGATCGCACTGTTGATGATCGCTCCGTCGGCGCTGGCGATTGCCGTGTTTGTCTATGGATTCATCGGCTGGACCGCCTATATTTCGATGACCGACTGGCGAGGACTGGCGATATCCACGTCGTTCGTCGGGTTCGACAATTATCTGACGATCTTCAGCACAGGGCGATTCCAGACGAATATCCGCAACCTGATTGTCTTTACCCTCTTCTTCCTGGCATCGTGCCTGGTCATCGGGCTGCTGCTCGCCGTGCTCATCGACTCACGAATCCGCTTCGAGGGGTTCTTCCGCTCAGTCTACATCTTCCCGATGGCGCTGTCGTTCATCGTGACCGGCGTCGTCTGGCAGTGGTTGTTCGCACCGGGCAACTGGCCCAACGATCCGACCGGCATCAACCTGCTGTTCAAACAGGCGGGGCTGGGATTTTTGCAAGCGGCATGGACGACCGATACCAACGTTGTGCCGGGATGGCGCATTGAGGGGTTACGCACCCGGATCGGCATCCCGATGGCGATGATCCCGGTAGTTGTCGCAGCGGTCTGGCAGATGTCGGGGTTCGTAATGGCGATGTATCTGGCGGGGTTGCGCGGCATTCCTGATGAGATCAAAGAGGCGGCGCGGGTCGATGGCGCGACCGAATGGCAGGTGTTTCGCAACATCACGCTGCCGATGCTGCAACCAATCACTTTGAGCGCGGTGATTATTCTGGGGCATATTTCGCTGAAGATTTTCGACCTGATCATCACAATGACCGGCGGCGCTCCCGGCAACAATACCGAGGTGCCGGGGCTGTACATGTACGAGATCACCTTCAAAGCCAACAAATTCGCTGAGGGCGCGGCGGTGGCAATGGTGATGCTGGTGGTTGTTGCGTTGCTGGTGGTGCCATACCTGATCTACAACCGTCGAACAGAGGTGGAGCGATGAGCAGCATTGCCGTGCATGCGCCGGGGCGACGGCGCATCCGCTGGTCGCGCGTGGTTGTCTACAGTCTTCTAATCGCCTTCCTGCTCTTCTTTCTCCTGCCGGTCTACCTGCTGCTGATCACCAGTTTCAAAAGCTTTGAGCAGGTCAGCCTCAGCCGGATGTGGGACCTGCCGACGAGCTTATCGCTCGAAAGCTTCAACCGCGCCTGGAACGGCGGCGAAGGGGTGATCGGCATGCGCGGCAGTTTCTGGAACAGCGTGCAACTGGTCGTTCCGGCGACGGTTATTTCGTGCATTCTGGGGTCGCTCAACGGCTATGTGCTGTCGAAATGGCGCTTCCCCGGATCGGAGACGCTCTTCACCCTGATCCTCTTCGGCATGTTCATCCCCTACCAGAGCGTCCTGGTGCCGCTGG
>JAUQOW010000252.1 GCA_030550675.1 Chloroflexota bacterium | reverse complement strand
GCCGCCACGCGATCGTTCGGCGCCAGGTTGACAATCGTCACACCCTGGGTGTTGCGCCCGAACATCGAAATGCCGCTGGCTTCAGTGCGCATGACCATGCCGCTTTCGGTGATGAGGGTCAGCAGCGAGTGTTCGTGGACCACGTGCGCGACCGCAACTTCATCGCCGGGACGGAGCCGAATGGTGATGACGCCGCCAGTGGCGCGCCCTTTGACCGGATATTCATCGAGGGACGTGCGTTTGCCGTAGCCATGCGCGGTCACCACCAGCAACGCCGCGTTCTCCTGCGCCAGGTCCATCGACACTACGCGATCCCCCGCAGCGAGCGCAATGCCGATCACGCCGGTCGCCGGTCGTCCCATCGGGCGCACCTCTTCCTGACGGAAGCGGATCGTCTGCCCGCGCGCGGTGGTGAGCAGCACGTCCTCGTGCCCCTGGGTCATCGCCACCCAGCCAAGTTCGTCTCCCTCTTCGAGACCAATGGCGATCAGCCCGTTAGAACGCACCTGGCTGTATTCCTTAATCGACGTGCGCTTCACTTTCCCGCGCACTGTCGCCATGATCAGGTATTCCGCCTTCTCGAAATCGGGCACTGCCAGCACCGAGGTGACCTGTTCGCCGGGTTCGAGCGAGATCAGATTGACCAGCGGCAGCCCTTTGGCGGTGCGGCTGGCGTCGGGCAGTTCGTGCGCCTTGATCTGGTAGACTTTGCCGCGGTCGGTAAAGAAGAGCAGGTCGTCCATCGTGTTGGCGGCAAGAATATGGCGCACCACGTCCTGCTCGCGGGTGACGGCGCCGCGGATGCCGCGCCCGCCGCGCCGCTGCGTCCGGTAGACATCGGGTGACTGGCGTTTGACGTACCCGCGGTCGGTGAGCGTGATCAGCACTTTGACATCGGGGATCAGGTCCTCGTCGCTCACCTCGCCGTTGGCTTCGGGAATGATGCGGGTGCGGCGGGCATCGCCATACTTCGCCTTCAGGTCAGCGAGGTCCTGCTTGATCAGGTGCAGAATCTTGCGCGGGTTCGCCAGAATGTCCTCAAGTTCGCCGATCAGTTGAATGACTTCACGGTACTCTTCTTCGATCCGCTGACGTTCGAGCGCGGCGAGCCGCCCCAGTTGCATCTCGAGGATCGCGTTCGCCTGCGCTTCGCTGAGCGCAAACCCGTTCATCAGGTTCGTGCGCGCATTGTCGCGCGAGCGCGAATTGCGGATGGTCGTGATCACCGCGTCGAGGTTGTCGAGCGCGATCTTGAGACCTTCGAGAATGTGGGCGCGCGCTCGCGCCTTGTCGAGGTCGAACTCAGTGCGACGGCGGATAACCTCGCGGCGGTGGTCGATGTACTCCTGAAGCAGACGCTTGAGCGTCAACAGTCGCGGCTGCCGCCCCCCTTCGACAAGCGCCAGCATGTTGACGCCGAACGTCGTCTGCATTTGCGTATGCTTGTAGAGCGCATTCAGCACCTTCTTCGGCTGCGCGTCCTGCTTCAGAATGATGACCAGCCGCATGCCGCTGCGGTCGGACTCATCGCGCACATCGCGGATGCCTTCGATCTTGCGCTCGCGCGCCAGTTCGGCGATGCGCTCTTGCAGGCGGGCTTTGTTGACCTGGTAAGGGAGTTCGGTGACAACGATGTGAAAAGTGCCGCGCGCCGCCTCCTCAATATGCGCCTTTGCGCGAATAATGATATGACCGCGCCCGGTGCTGTAGGCGTTCATGATCCCTTCCGTGCCGAGGATCATGCCCGCCGTCGGGAAGTCGGGACCGGGCAGAATCTTCACCAGGTCCTCAACCGTTGCCTCGGGGTTGTCGATCAGGTAGGCGATGGCGTCGCAGACCTCGTTCAGGTTGTGGGGCGGGATATTCGTCGCCATGCCGACGGCGATGCCAGCCGCGCCGTTGAGCAGCAGGTTGGGGATGCGCGCTGGCAGCACGACCGGCTCGCGGTACTGACCGTCGAAATTATCGCGAAAATCGACGGTGTTCTTTTCGATGTCGGCGAGCATTTCTTCGGCAATCGGCGTGAGGCGCGCTTCGGTGTAGCGCATCGCGGCGGGCGGGTCGCCGTCGACGCTGCCGAAGTTGCCCTGCCCTTCGACGAGCGGGTAGCGCATGTTCCAGGGTTGCGCCAGGCGCACCAGCGCATCGTAGACGGCGCTATCGCCGTGCGGATGCATTTTGCCCAGGATTTCGCCGACAATACGGGCGCATTTCTTGAAGGGCTGGTTCGCCCGAATGCCCATGTCCCACATGCCGTACAGAATGCGCGTCTGGACCGGCTTCAGCCCGTCACGTGCATCGGGAAGCGCGCGCGAGACGATCACGCTCATCGCGTAATCGAGGTAGGCGCTGCGCATTTCTTCGGTAATGTTGCGCGTTCGGACGATCCCGATTTCCATACGAACTCCTGAACATGATCAACGGCGGCATGGAAGCCGCCGGGTGTCGCCCTGCCTGCGTGTTTGCTGCGTACAGTATACCGCTCTGTTGCACTTTTGTCCAGGATGTACGAACCTTCGTTCGCTTTTAGAGGGGGACGCAAAAGCGCGAAATACAAAGGGGTGGAATATCGACTCCGAAGCTTTGCGCCCTTGCGTCTTTGCGTCAATCTCTCCGGACACTGTCGCTTTCAGGAGACCGCAACCCGCGCACTGCCACCGGTCCAAACCCCAGGTAGTCGCACGAGGTCAACTGATAGTACACGCCGTCGACCACCCCTTGCGTCGCGGTTGCCCAATCTTCGGGACGGTGCAGGTGCCCATAGACGCAAGCGGATGCTTTCGCAGCGGCGATCCGACGCGCAAATTCGGTAGGACGACGCGCTACAAACGGCGGAAAGTGGATCATGACCACGATTGGGCGCTTGCCTTCTGCGAGACGCTGCGCCTCTGCCAGCGCTTTGTCGAGGCGCGCCAGTTCGCGTTCGTAGTACGGTCGATCAACCGACTCCTGGAAGCCAGGGGTCTCCGGCGCATTCCAGCCGCGTGTGGCGCACACGACCGCCTCGCCGACATCAATGGCGCTCGCTTCGAGGATGTCGATGCCCGGCGGCAGCGAACGGCGCACGCGGTTGGTGCGCTCTGAACTCCACCAGTAATCGTGATTGCCGCGCGAGATGATCTTGCGCCCCGGCAGCGCGGCGATCCATTCCAGATCGACAAGCGCGTCCTGCAATTTCATTGCCCATGAGGTGTCGCCCGCCAGCAATACCACGTCGTCGGGCTTGACGCGCGCGCGCCAGGCGGCGGCAATGCGCTCCGGGTGATCCTTCCAGCGACTGCCGAAAATGTCCATCGGCTTGGGTCGGGCGAAGGAGAGATGCAGGTCTGAGATGCTCCACAACATGCCGCGCATGGTACCAGACCTGCGCAGGGATGCCAAATCACGCGGTGTGCAAGCCGCACTCGGTCTTGGCGAACCCGACCCACCGCCCCGCGCGCGGATCGCTCGCGTCGGCGGGGCGGGTGCAGGGCGCACAGCCGATGCTCGGATACCCCCGGTCGAGCAACGGATTGTACGGCACCTGGTGATGGTGAATGTAGGTCCAGACCTGCCGGTTGGTCCAGAAGGCGAGCGGATTGATCTTTACCAGGTTGTGGCGCGTGTTCCACTCCAGCAGATTGATCGTCGCGCGCGTCTCCGACTGATCGCGGCGAATGCCGCTGATCCAGGCGTCGTAATGGCGCAATGTCTCGGCAAGCGGCGTCACTTTGCGCAACTGGCAGCAGCGATCCGGGTCGCGCGCGTAGAGCTGCGGTCCCTCCTGGCGATCCTGCTCTTCGACCGACAGAGCAGGACGTCGCCGCTGGATCGGGATGCCGTAGCGACGTTCGGCGAGGGCGGCAAGTTCGTAGGTCTCAGGGAAGAGCAGATCGGTGTCCAGGAAAACAACCGAAATGTCCAGGTTGAGCCGGGCGACCATATCGAGCAGCACCATCCCCGACGGTCCGCTGAAGCTGCACGTCAACGCAATGCGGGGACGAAACATATGCGCTGCCCAGGTCAGCAACGTCTCCGGCGACTGGGTCTTGAAGTGTTCGTTCAATTGGTGCAGTTCTTCGGGCGACCACAACAACGCACGCTCAACGCCAGTCTCCATGCTATGCGCCTCCAAGAACCGAGCACTGAGAACCGAGAACCGAGAACCGAGCACTGAGAACCGAGAACCGAGAACCGAGAACCGAGAACTGAGAACCGAGAACCGAGCACTGAGAACCGAGAACCAAGAACTGAGAACTGAGAACTGAGAACCGAGAACCGAGAACTGAGAACTGAGAACTGAGAACTTCCGCGTCGAACGTTCCACATTCAACGTTCAACGTTCAACACATCGCCTCTCATCTCTCGCCTCTCGCCCCGTTCAGATACTGTTGAATGGCGATGAACGCCGGGCGCGGGCTGCCGTCGGCGTTGAGAATGGCGAACGACGCCTGTTCATGCAATGGCTGACCGCTACGCGCGCGCAGCATGGCAAAGTTCAGGTTCCACAGAAACATCGCCTCGACCCACGGATACCGCTCTTCAGCCAGGCGCATCGCGCCAACGATATATTCCGCCTGTTGCTCGAATAACACCTGATTGCCAAACTCGAACCCCGGCGTCGTATTGCGCGTCGCCCAACCGAACTCGGTGATCCAGATCGGGATGTCGCCCAGACCATGGGCGACCATCATTTGTCGCACATTCTCGACGTGGCGGAAATAGAAGGTGGGATGGTCGGTCCAGCCGCGCGCTGCGCTCGGATTGACGGGCCAGAGGGTGTCCGGCGGGTTCGCCGCGCCGCCGGGATGCACCGCCTGGGCGTCCATACACTCCCGAATCATGCCATCGCGGTAGGCGTACATCGCTGAGTAGTACGCCATATCATCCACCGCAATGCGCGAGTCGGTGACGCCGGTCGAAGACGGAGCGCCCGCCAGGACAATGATCGACGGATCGCGCGATTTGATGCGCGGATAGGCGGCGCAGAGCAGTTCGACGTACTTCCGGGCGTCGTCAATCGTAACGCGCCCGCCGTTTTCGTGCGCCAGGTTTTGCTCGTTCCAGATTTCGATGGCGTGAATCTTGCCGGGAAACCGCTGCACCAGCGCATCAACGAAATCCCCCAGGCGCTCCGGGTCGTTCGGCATGCCGTAGGTTCCGCGCGAGTAGAACGCGGGAGCGCGCACAATCGTGATGAGCAGACGGAGGCCGGCATCGTTGACGGCATCGACGATGGCAGGCAGTTCACCCCATGCATAGCGTCCTGGCGGTCCTTCCAGGTCTTTCCAGTGGATCTGTTGACGGATCCAGCCGAACCCCGCTTCTCTGGCGCGCTGCAGCGGCAACCGACGCGAGGTGTAGAACAGGTGCGCCGCAACGCCAAACTGGAGCGGACCGGCGCGCACCGGCGTCGGCGTGGCAGTGGGCGTCGGCGTGGCAGTCGGGGATGGCGTAGCGGTTGCAGTTGGCGTCGGAGTAGCGGTGAAAAGCGGTGTAACGGTCGGGGTTCGCGTAGCGACGGCGGTTGGCTCTGGAGGAACGATGGGAGATGGAGGAAGGTCCGCAGGAGATGGAGTGATCGCTGGCGGCGCCGTGACCGTCGGCGTCGCACCGCATGACATCAGCAGCGCCGCGATCAGGATCACCTGAACAGCACGCATGCGCTAATACTGAATCATCGAAAAGAAGGGATATTTCGCCAGGCGCTCACGCCCCTTGAGAAACGTCAGTTCAATCAGGCACGCCACTTCTTCCACCGTCGCGCCAGCCGTTTCGACCAACTGGCATGCCGCAGAGACTGTTCCGCCGGTGGCGAGCACGTCATCGATGACAACGACGCGCGCGCCGGGCGCCAGGGCATCGCGGTGCATTTCGAGTTTGTTCGAGCCATACTCCAGTTCATACTCGACCGCAAATGTTTCCCATGGCAGCTTGCCCGGCTTACGGATCGGCACCAACCCAATGCCGAGGCGGTAGGCAAGCGGTGCGCTGAAGATGAACCCGCGCGACTCGACTCCCACGACGGCGTCGAGCGCACGTCCTTCGTAGCGCGCCGCCAGCGTGTCGATCACCTGCTTGAACGCCGCACCGTTTTGTAACAAAGGGGTGATGTCTTTGAACTGGATGCCGGGAACGGGGAAATCGGGAATATTCCGGATTAAGTCGGTCAGGTTAACCATTACATAACCTCCGTAGCGCCGGGAACATGAGGCAATGGGTTAAGGGTTAGGGGTTAAGGGTTAGAATATGCCCTCCCCGCCTCTCGCCTTCTACCAGACTTTTGAGGTCAAGACACGGACAGACTGGGAACAGAGACCTTTTCACCAGCAAGGTTCCGTAGCAGACCTCGATCAGCGGCAGAGACCTCAAAGGTCACATGCCCGCTTGCACCTTGCCTCTCGCCTCACACCTCAAGAATACAATTATCGATCAACCGCGTCGTTCCGATGCGCACCGCGAGCGACGCCAGCGCACGACCGGTCACCTCCTCCAACTCGTGGAGGTCGTCCAGATCGGCGACGCTGACATAATCGGCGCGCGCCAGAGGTTCAGCGTCGATCACAGCGCGCATGGCTGCACGCAACGCATTGCCGCTGCGTTCACCGGCGCGGAAGCGCTCCTGCACCGCCTGC
>JAUQOW010000251.1 GCA_030550675.1 Chloroflexota bacterium | reverse complement strand
GGGCAACCCCTGTGGTTGCCCCATCCCAAGGAACCGCGCCAGCGTAGGGGCAACCCCTGTGGTTGCCCCATCCCAAGGAACCGCGCCAGCGTAGGGGCAACCCCTGTGGTCGCCCGATCCCAAGGAACCGCGCCAGCGTAGGGGCAACCCCCTGTGGTTGCCCCATCCCACGCCTCGCGCCAGCGTAGAGGCACCCCTCGTGGTTGCCCCGCACCCCACCCCACGCCACCGCCGGGGTACCCCCCTTGGTTGCCCCGCGCCACGCACCCTGCGCCATTACCTGATGCGTGCAGACATCCCGCCCGGCGGCTGAAGCCGCGAGCGCCTGCTGCGAAGCCCGCCTGCGCGGGCTGGACGTGGCGATGCCGAATGATGTTCTCGCAAACCATCACGTCCGCACGTATGCCATCGGTCGGAATGGACGGCGAGGAGCGGCAGATGAGACGCGGTGCTTCCTGACACATCACGACTGCGCCCGAGACCGTTGTGGCTTTTGCGCAACCCATTGGCGCGCCCCATATGTTGCACTGCATGATAGCCGAGCAAACGATGCCTCACACCTCACACTTCACACCTCATACCTCTCACCTCTCACCCCTCGCCTCGCGCCTCTCATCCCTCACACAAAGGCACAAAGGCGCAGAGATGCCTGGAATCACTCATCACTCATCACTTGTGTCGCTCACCACTCGTCACTGCCCTCACACAAAGGCGCAAAGGCGCAAAGTGACCAAAGCTTCTGTCCGCTCAGGGAATGATGCGCAGCGCGTGATCCGTTTGAATCCGTCCCGATCCGTGCCAATCCGTGTCCTATTCCTCTGCTCCGGCGCTAGCGGATCATCCGCATCACCAGTTCAGCGATCCTCTCCGCAATCGGCAGCACCGCCGGAAGAACCGCCGCCAGGTTCTGCGCCGCCCGCTTCAGCCCATCGGCGTTGATCTGCACCAGCGTCCGGTTTGGCTGCGCCTTCGTCGCCAGGTCGATTGCCGCTTTCGCCGTCTCGGCGACTGCTTCGGCGTCCGCTGCCTTCTCCGGCGGCGCCTGCTGCAACACGGCGCTCAATTGCGCAATCAACGCCTGCAACTCCACTTTCGTCGCGGCGTCGCCGCGCGGCGATGCGCTGATGGTCTGGCTGGCGCTGCTCAGGCTCGATCTGATGTTCAGAATCGATCCGCTGACGTTGGAAATGTTCATCTGGTCGCCGATGGTAACCTTTCCGGCGCTCAGCGCGCCGATGGCGGGCCCGTGAAACTCGCCGCCGAAGATGCCCTGGCGCTTGTCGATGTTCCCCTCAGCATAATCGCCGCCGCCGGTGTTGACGGTGCGCACCTCGGCGCGCGCGCCGCTGCTGCCGCTGATGTCGCCGACGGTGATGTGGTCTCCTTCCACCTTCTTGCTGTGATGATGGACGCCGCCTTCAACCGAGCCGATGACCGTCCCGCCCGGTCCGACAGCGCCGGTCGTCTGCTGAATGTTCGTCGCGCGCGCGGCTGGCTGGTCTCCTGGCGGCGTCTGCGGCGCGTTCCCAAGATTGCCGATCTGCGCGCCGACGAGCGTGCCGCCTGGACCGACCACATCCACGTTCTCCTCCACCTTCACCTGTCCGCCGCCCATCTTGCCGATCCGGGCGCCGATGACCGTCCCGCGCACCGTGTCAATCACGGCGGTGACCATCGCCTTCCCGCTGCGCATCGTCCCGATCTCGGCGCCGCAGGCATACCCGCCCTGCGCCACCTCGCGCACCCGCAGCCTGGCGATCACCTCAGCGTCGGCGCGCGCCTGATCGCGGGTCGCCGGGTCGCTCGCCCCGGCGAACAACCGCCCGTCCCCCTGGCGCAGGTAGAGCACCGGCGCACCCCAGTCGCGCCCATATTTGTTCTCGTTGTAGATCGCAATCCGCCCGACCGCCACGGCTTCTTCGATGCTCCGCCCGCCGACCAGCGCGCGGTAGAAATGCCTGCTGAACGCAATCGCGCTCTGGTCGCTGATCGAGAACTGGTTAGCGACCACTGCCGGTATCTGCGCGCGCGACCGCACCAGCGCCGGCGCGATGCCGCTCCAGACGCTGATGTCGTCGCGCCGTCCAGTATGGCAGCCCCCCAGGACTGCCAACCGCACGCCGCCAGCGCCCAGGTTCACCGCCAGTTGTTCGGCGTCCATCCGCTGATCGTGCAACACCAGCGCGCCCGTGCCGGTGTACGTTCCCGGCGCATCGCCCGGCTCGCGCCGGTACTCGCCGTGACCGCCGAAGTGGAACACGCTCGCGCCCGCGATGTGCCGCAACAGTTCGTCGCGCGTCGCGTTCATAAGGAGATCGAGCGTGATCCCCGGCTGCCCCGCCAGCGCCTGCGTCAGGTCGCTGGCTTCTTGTTCAAGGTTCAGCGTCGGCAGATCGTCCGGCGAGGCGAAGGCGGCGACCACCTTGATGTCGCCCTCGAGCGGCGCGAGCGTCGTCGGCGTCGGCTGCACCTCGTCGCGCACGATGGCGATGCGCGGGTCGAGCGCCAGAAAGCCGTCGATGCTATCCGGGACGCCGGTGCGTTCGACGTAGAGGTACTCCCACGGCAGCGCCGCCAGCAGCGGCGGCAGGCGCAGGCGCAGGCGCAGCCCGGCGTCCGGTCCCGCCAGGTCGAGGCTGCGGATGAAGAGGTCGTAGACATCGACGCTCCCCGGCTGATCCGGCAGCAGTAGCGTCGCCAGGGTGCGCCCGAAGGCGATCAGATCGTCACGATCAAGTTCGCGCCGCTCCAGCCGGGCGATGCTGCCCAGCATGCCGCGCCCTTCATAGGCGCGCGCAATCGCCTGCTCAGGCGTCATGGCGCCAGCCGGCGACTCGACCACGCGCACCTTGAAGCGCACCTGCCAGGTCTTCTCGGTCTGGATGCGCTCGGCGCCGGACGCCTCGATGACCATATCGCGGTAGTTCATCGCCTCTTCTCCTGGATGTGTTCAGGGCTATGGGTTATCGCTGTCGGTATGGGCTCTTTGTTCAGTATATGCGATGATGCACGCGAGCAGTGCTTGTCCGGCTGGCGCCGGGTCCAGGCACGAACGGTCAGGCGGCAGAAAGCGCGTCCCTGCGACAATGCGCCTCGCTGGCGAGGGATCGGGATTAAAGCCGGTAGACCTGCGCCGCCAGGTCTCGCGTCCTCGGCGCTGCGGGCTAAAGCCCTCGCTCAGGATAGAGAAGCCCCAAAGGGGCTTTCACGATCTCAGCAAGGGCTTCAGCCCGCGGCGTCCTGGTAGTGTCAGACAAGATGTACGTTCGATTGGATGAGCGTATCGGGTCACTTTGTTGAGATTGAACCCGTCAGGCGTTCTTCTCGAGCACGAACAGCAACTGTCCTTCTTTGACGACATCGTTCAGTTTGATGCAGACCTCAACGATGCGCCCGCTAAAGGGGGCGAGAACGGCGTTCTCCATCTTCATCGCTTCGAGGTTCGCCACCTCCTCGCCTTTGTGAACGACATCGCCGACGTGGATCGGGCCGCGCTGCGGATTACCGATTCGCCATACGTTGCCGTTGATCGGGGCGCCAATCTCATTGGGTCCCTTTGCCATCCGTATCTCCGCCTTCCTGGCTCGCGGCGTCGCAACAGGGTAGACCCGGGTCACATTGTTGACCTTCAGCACCACGTGGATGACGCCCTCGTGTTCAGCGCCAATCGATACGAGTTCAATACAGTATGGCTTGCCGTCGAGCTCGAAATCAACTTTATCGCCACTGCGCCGCAAGCCGTTGCGCCAGACATCGGTCGGCAGCACCAGGGGCGCCATGCCATACCGCTCGCGGAACTCGATGAAACTGACAGCATCTTTGGGGTGCATCAGGTAAAGGATGAACTCCTCCTCTGGCGGTTCGCGCCCAATAGCCTCGCTCAAGGTCCGGCGGAGCTTGTCGAGATCGTCATCCTTGAGCGTGTCGAGGGGAGAGAGGTCGGTGCGCGCCTCGATCTTCGCCTGCCATTCGTCGCCGAAGGCGCTCTGGTAGACCCAGTCGGCTTGCCAGCCGACCGGCAGCCTGCCGTAGCCTCCCACCAGCAGATTCTTGAAATCACCGGACGCATTGCGGAAGAGCTGAAGGAGCTCCTTGCGCTCCTCCTCGCTCATAGCCTCCATATCCTGCCCCTTCTCCTCGACGAACTTGGTGAGCAACGCGATGAGCCGCCGGACGCCAGCTTCGCCATGCTCCTTCGCGTAGCGGTTGACGATCCCGCTGCACGTCACCCAGGTGATCTGCGAGCCTGGCGTGACGTCGAAGTAGCGCACGATCTGGTTGTAAAGAGACATGACGCGCAGGATTGCTGGCATGAGATGCAGGAAGCCCCCCTTCTCAGCCTGCTCAAACGAACTTGGGAAGGCGCCGCCGGGCATCCGGTGTTTGGTGACGCCGTGATCGTATCCCTTGAACGGCGACTCGGCCCACTCGTAGTGCCCGATCCACTCGCGCACCTGCTGGTTAGCCTGCTCGGCAGCCGACCGGTTGAGATGCACATGGATGCCGCCCTCTTCGAAGTAGGACTGCACTCCCAGGATGGGGGGTGGTCGTAGAAACGCACCAGGGCATCCTCCTGAACATCGACGATCTTGGCGCCAGCCTGAGCAGCGGCGAACAGCGCCGGGACAGCCAGCCCGTCGGTGACGTGGCGGTGGTAGTGGATCAGCAACTCAGGATAGTGATCCTTGATCGTCGCCACCAACTGGCCAATGTGCACCGGGTTGCCGACGCCAGCCATATCCTTGATGCAGAGAATGATCTCATCGACGCCGCCGGCAAGGGCGACAATCTCATGTACTACGCCCAGGTAGTACGCATCGGTGGCCCAGTCGGCCACAGTAAACGAGATCGCTGGCTCGAAGAGGCGACCGCGTTTCATCACCACTTCAGCCACCGCGCGCATATTGCGCACATCGTTGAGGAACGAAAAGCAGCGCCAGACATCAATATCCACCTGTGAGACGGCATACTCGATGACGTTTCGAGGGTATGGCCGGTAGCCCCACAGGTTCGTCTCACGGATCAGGGTCTGGAGCAAGACGTTGGGCATCAACTGGCGAAGGATCCGGATTTCCTCGAACGGGCTCTCGCGGCGGTTCATGATCCCAACGTGCCAGCGCGCTCCGCCGTGACACTCGGCGCTGAACAGACCCATCCGGTTGTATATTGGGGCAAGGGTCTTCAGATCGTAGATCCGGTGGCGGTTCTTGAAGTCGGACTGCCCGGCATCCCGCATGCTCACTGACATCAGGCAGACGCCCCGCAGGTTGCGCACAGCCTGAACAATCTCGCGCGGGGTCATACCTGGTCGCACAAAAATGTAATCTTCCTGAGTGCTGACAGGTTGAAGAACAGTGCTGGTTTCCATAGTTCACCTCACATCCAGCTCTGCGGACCCAGGGCGGAGATCTCGGCCACGTACTGGGCGACCCGAAGCATTTCGTCCTCGCTGGTACGCTCGCGGAACCCGGAAACAAGCTCCGGCAGGTGCTGATCGATAAACTTGGTCGAAAAGTCGCCAGCGATGAACTTGGGGTGCCTGATGATACTCAGCAGCAGGGGCGCAAGGGTCTTGATCCCCTCAATGCGCAGGTCGCCGGTGAGCGCCCGATCCATCACTCGCAGCGCATCAGCCCGGTCGGCGCCCGACGTCATCAACAGCATGAAGAGCGAGTCGTAGTACGGCGGAATATCCTCACCCTCGGCGGCGCCGAGCAGGACGCGCACGTTGGGACCGAGGGGAGTGCGCAGGCGGGTGATTTTGCCAAACGACGGACCGAAGGTCTTCGGATCCTCAGCGTTCAGACGCACCTCAAGGGCGCAGCGGTTGGGGACGACATCGATCTGCTTGATCGGCAGGGGCTTGCCCTCGGCGACGTCCAGCATAATGCCGACGATATCCAGACCGGTGATGAGTTCGGTGATGCCATGCTCAACCTGGAGCCGGGTGTTGACCTCGAGGAAGTAAAAACTCTGGGTGGCGGGATCGAAGAGAAACTCCACGGCGCCAGCCGAGGTATAGCCGATCCGGCGCATCAGGCGCGCCGCAGTGACGCAGATTTCCTGGCGCAGGTCATTCTCAAGGGTCGAGGGCGCTTCCTCGATAATCTTCTGGTTGCGCCGCTGGAGCGTGCACTCGCGCTCGAACAGGTGGACGACGTGACGATATTCGTCAGCCACCACCTGCACCTCAATATGCCGACCATGCTCGATATACTTCTCAACAAGGACAGTATCGTTGCCAAAAGATTTCTTCGCTTCAGAACGAGCCTGGGCAAGCGCGCCGGGGATCTGATCCGGCGTATCGACTCTGACCATCCCCTTGCCGCCGCCGCCCGCAGCCGCCTTGCATGATGGGAAAGGCGATGTCCTGGTCACGCATCCAGTCAGTTATCTGATCAGGGCTGGTGACGTTCTCTATGCCAGGGATGGTCGGCACATTCGAGCGCCTGGCAATCTCCTTTGCCTGAATCTTATCGCCCATCATGCGGATGACTTCGGCCTGGGACCAACCCAGATCAAGCCCGCATCAATGACCTGTTGGGCAAAGTCGGCATTCTCCGCCAGAAACCCCCAGCCGGGATGGATAGCGTTCGAGCCGCTGGCAAGCGCAGCCTCAATGATCC